>JANXBI010000035.1 GCA_025060675.1 Candidatus Caldatribacterium sp. | reverse complement strand
ACCTTCATACTTCATCTCCTACCTTTCAAAAAACAAAGAGGGAAGGGTGCGCACCCTTCCCTCTTTGTTTTTTGAAAGGTAGGAGATGAAGTATGAAGGTTGAAGGACCGATGCCACGGGGTGTAGGTTCTTTCTCCCTCTCCTTCCAGGAAGTCCAGGGAGTGGCGAAAACGTCTGAAGCTCAAGAAGGAGAGGAGCAAGGGAAAAAGCCATCGGCCTTTCTCGATTTGAGGAAGCTCAAGGAGTTTGGCGAAGTCCTCAAGAGCCTCTTTGAGGTTTTCAACCTCGAGCTCCGTTTCACCATTCATGAGCCCACCCGGGAAATCATCGCTCGCATCGTGAATCGTGAAACAGGGGAGGTCATTCGGGAAATTCCCCCAGAGAAGTTCCTCGACATGGTAGCCAAACTCCAGGAGCTTGCGGGAATCCTTGTTGATGAGGTTGTCTGAGAGGAGGGGGACCATTGGCAGGAACCTTAACCATTGACGGTCTCATTTCCGGACTCAAAACAAGCGAAATCATCGAAAAGCTCGTTGAAGTCGAGCGTGCGCCCATCAAAAGACTTGAAGCGAAAAAAACCACCTACACCGAGAGGCTTACCCTCCTCAAAACGGCGGCCACGAAACTCCTAAACCTCAAGGCGAGCGCCTTGAACCTCTCGTTGTCCTCCACTTTTCTTGCGAAAAAGGCTACGGTTTTGGGTGATGCCCTCTCTGTGTCCATAGGAGGTGGTGCGCAGGAGGGGACGTACATTCTCCAAGTGGAGAGCCTTGCGAAGGCCCATCAGATTGCCACATCCTCTGCCTATACGAGCACAGATGTTCGGTTTGGTGAGGGGAGGATTACGGTAACGGTCAATGGAAGGACCACGGAGATTGCCATCGGTACGACAAACAACACCCTCTCTGGCATTCGTGATGCCATCAACCGGGCAGGTGCTGGGGTGAGAGCATCTATCGTAAAAACCCAAGAGGGGTATCGGCTCCTTCTTGCGAGCGAAAGAACTGGGGTGGAGAACGCCATTGGAGTGACCGTAGAGCTCACTGGGGGAGAGGCGACAATCGAGGGTTGGACAGAAATTCAGGCGGCACAGAATGCGCGGATTCTCCTTGGGGAGACGAATCCTGTAGTGTATGAGGGTCCTACAAACGTTGTCGTCGATTTCCTTCCCGGGATGACGCTCAACCTCAAAGACACTGGGAGGGTGACCGTAACGGTCTTTCGCGATTTCGATGCGGTGAAACGGAGCATTGTGGATTTCACCAATGCGCTCAGAGACTTCCTCCAATTCGTGAAGGACAATGCTTCCTACAGTGCGGAGACAAAGGTCGCAGGAGCCCTCCTTGGAGAAACGACGCTTCTCCGCGTCACTGCGGAGCTCATGAAACGCCTCACCTCTCGGGTGGCTCCTTCAGGCCTCCAAAGCGTTATGGATCTTGGTATCTCCATTGATCGCTATGGGAATCTCACCGTAGACGAGGGGAAGCTTACTCAGGTACTTGAGACAAACCTCGAGGGGGTTCAAGAACTCTTTGCCGGTTCTAGAGGCGTAGCAAAATCCCTTAACGAGTACCTTGCTTTTGTTACCAATCCCTATGAGGGGATGGTGACAAGCGCTCAAAAGCTCTACGACAAGGTTATTAAGGATCTTGATGAGCGTATTGCCCTCATGGAAGAGCGCTTAGAGGCGCAGAAAGTGCGTTGGCAGAAGCAATTCGCTGCCCTTGAGAGTTACCTCGGAACCATGCAAACGCAGAGCAATTGGCTGGCTCAGCAAATAACCAACTTGAGTAATCTCATGAGGAAGAGCTAAGGGGGAGAGACTATGAATGCTTATGCTACCATGGCTCGGCGGTTTTACGAGGAAAACACCGTGAACACCGCTTCGCCCCTGAAGCTTGTGATACTCCTTTACGATGGTGCCATCAAGTTCTTCAAGCTCGCCAAGCAGGCCTTTGCCGAAGGAGACGAAATGCTTGCCCGAATGCACATGGCTAAAGCCGAACGCATCGTCCTTGAGCTTTTGGGGAGCCTCAACGTCGAAGAGGGGGGCGAAATCGCTGCGAATCTCTTTGCCCTGTATCGGTTCATCCTCCGGGAATGTGCAAGGACGAACAGAGAGAACGCTGCCACAACGCTTTCTGGTGTCATCCGCATCCTCTCGGGTCTTCGTGAGGCTTGGAAAGAGCTCGAAAGCCGTGGACAAGGGACCTCTTGAACTGCTTGAGGAGCTCCTTAGCGTAACGCGGAAGATGCACGCCGCGGTCCTTTCGGGGGATCTTGAAGGTCTCCCAGAGTACCTCGCTTCCCGCCAGAAGCTCATCGACGCTTTGAGCCCCCTCCTTGGAGGGGAGAGACTCCAAGGAGCCGAGCGCCTGCGTGCCCTCGCCCTCCTTGGGGAAATTACCCAAAAGGACGAGGAGATTCGTTCCCACCTTGAGGGGATGCTCAAGCAAGAACTCTCCTCCCTCAAAGAGGGGTACAAAGCGGTACAGGCCGCAAAGGTTCTTCGAAGGAACATCGAGCCTCCTGAGTCTTCTCGCTTCATTGAAGAAGAAGGATAGGAAGCTTGTCGAGTTGGGATGGACCAGAAGGATAAGGTGTGGTACCATCCTCCAAAAAGGAGTGAGTGCGGTGCAGAAAGTGTCCTCCTGCGGTCTTCTCCTCCTTGCCCTTTTCCTCCTTTTTGCGCTCCCTGGATGCCGAAGTGAGTGTCCCCTCTGTGGAAAGGTTCGGGTAACGGGAACCGTGGTGCACGTCCCCCTTGAAGGTGGGTTCTTTGGCATCTTGGGGGACAACGGGGTACAGTATGAGCCGGTGAACCTCCCCGAAGAGTTCCGCGTGGATGGACTTCGAGTCGTCTTTGTTGCTGAGCACGTTGAAGGGGCAAGCATTTTCATGTGGGGTGAGCTCATCCGCCTCATCGAAATTGAAGCCTTGCGCTTTTAGAGTGGCACAGGTAGATGTCGTGGAATAGTTCTCAATCTGCGCAACCCTTTCTTACCTTTCCCCATCCCTTTTTCAAGGCCTCAAGAACGTACTTAGCCCCTTCTAATTTCAAGATGAGCGCGCCCACGCCATAGGTTACGCCCCCTGCGGCAACAACCCCAAGGTACGTCCAGGAGTTCTGGATAAAGGGACGCAACAGTCCAACGACGACGACCATAACGAGTGTGGCGCAAAGGATTTTCCCAAAGTCTCTCCCAAGTCGCCTCCCCCCCACACCATGCAGCCTCTGGCGGAGGATGGCAAAAAGCACCACGAACATGAAAGTCGCGCTCAGCGACGTTGCCAGGGCAAGCCCCCGGTGGGCCATGCGGTGGACAAGGAGGGCGTTAAGGAGGATGTTCAAAAGAAGGCCGAGGATACTGACCTTAACAGGGGTTTTCGTATCCTGGAGGGAGTAGAAGATTCTCCCTGTGACGTCAAGGGAAGCTGTGGCAAGAAGGCCGAGAGAGTAAAAGGCGAGGGCCTCGGCGGTGATGGTGGTTGCCTGCGGTGTGAAGGCGCCCCGCTCAAAGAGGAAAGCAATGGTTTCCCGGGCAAGCACCACAAGACCAGCTCCAGAGGGAACGATGAAAAGCCAAAGGGTCCCAAGGGATTTCACAAAGAGCTCTCGGAGCTCATCAACTCTTCCCTGTACCGCCTGGCGTGAGGCCACAGGGTAAATCGCCTGAGAAAGCGCCACCACAAAAAGACCCGTGGGGATTTCCTTGACCCGCACAGCGAAATTCAGCGCGGCAATGGTCCCCTCAGGAAGAAGTGAAGCAAAAGCACGGTCAACAAGGAGGTTCAAATACCCTACGCCAGTTCCGATGAAGATGGGAAGCATGAGCCCCCAGATTCTTTGAAGCATTGGATGGCGCAAGGAAAAGCTCATACCCCATCCCCGCCACCTCCTCCGGGCAAAGAGCAAAAGGGGAACAACCTGGATGATGGTTCCTGCAAGGCTTCCCAAGGCAAGACCAAGGACTGGAGAACGTCTCCCCCCCACAAGGAACGCGATGAGGGATACGTTGTACAAAAGCCCTGCAAGAGCGGGCAAGGTGAACAGCCGGTACGATTGGAAGATGCCAGTTGAAAGCCCAAAAAGGCCAAGGAAGACAAGGGAGGGGAGCATGACGCGGTTCATGGAAAGGGCAAGGCGGAGGCGTTCTTCCTCAAATCCTGGGGCAACAGCGCGGATGAACCACGGCGCCACAACGTATCCTGCACCAAGCATCACAAGGAGGTACAAGAGGGAGGTGCCGAAAACTGCCCGTGTCCCCTCCCATGCCCTCTCCTCCCCATGGATTTCCCGCTCTTCCACAAAAACAGGAATGAAAACGGTTGTCAGCGCTCCACTAATGAGCCCAGCAATGGCTGCAGGGAGGATACTGGCAACAAGGAAACTGTCCGTCACTGCCTGAGCACCGAAAAAGTACGCAATGAGGACTTCCCGCAAGAACCCAAGGAGGCGGCTTAAGAGATTCGCAAGGAGAATGACAGAACCTGCTCGAGCAATGCTTTCCTCCGTTTCCCTCATGAGGGTATTATAGAGGAGATTGCATCATCCGGCACTCCCTACCATTCACCACCCCACTACATGCAAAACCCTACCTTCACGGCAAAACCTTCACCTTCATACCAGCATCCCTCCATCGTCACACCAACACTCCCCAGCCATCATACCAGCAACCTCTAACTGCCACACTGATATAACCCCCACTGCCAGCAAGCAGCCCCCACTACCATGCCGACACCCCTCTACCGTCACACCGGCACGTACTTTAGCCGGTGTCTTCTCACCACCATGCGAGGATTCCGCTAAAAGCATGCGGGAATGACAAAATGAAAAAATCGTCATGCCGGCACGTAGTTTAGCCGGCATCTTCTACCCCCAACCGTCATACCGATATGTTTTTTAGCCGGCACTCTCCACCGTTACACTTTCATCGTCATGCCGGCAATCTTTAAGCCGGCATCTATTGCCCCTATCGTCATGCCGGCGTGTATTGTAGCCGGCATCTCCTTACCGTCACATCGGCACGTATTTTAGCCGGGGTCTTCCCACCACCGTACGAAGATTCCCGCCAAAAACGTGCGGGAATGACGAAAAAGGTTATCACCCCTGCATGTTCTCCTTTTCCGTCACCCCGGCACGTCCTCCCTTTGTCTGTCACCCCGACACATCCCTCCTTTCGTCACCCCGGCACGTTTTTCAGCCGGGGTCTACTCAGATTCCCGCCAAAAACGTGCGGGAATGACGAAAAGGAAATGTCACC
>JANXBI010000005.1 GCA_025060675.1 Candidatus Caldatribacterium sp. | reverse complement strand
GGAACATCAGCCACCACATCCGCACCAAGAACATCAAGGCCTTCAAGAACAATGAGGACAACCGAGAATGGCTCATCGAAGCCCAAGAGGCCATACGGTACCTCCGAACCACCCGTGCAGACATCGCCTCAACCCTCCGGTACAGCTACCCAAGTCTTGAAGAAGAAGTGCTCCGTGAATCGCAAATCTACCAGACCAGTTACGACAGCAAAGGGGGAGTCCGATGATCCTCTTCGATGAACAGGCGGTGAAGTCGTACCTCAATCCACCAGACGATGTAACCCTTGCGGCATTCGCAGAGGAGTACGGTATCCCAACCGATGAGGGAACGATCCCTACACCAGCCGACTACTTCCTCGCCGCTACCTTGTACTACGTGAAGAGGAAGTATCCAAAGGCCAGGGAGATCGATGCGGTAAGTTTCGCCTCCCTGGTCTCCAACTACACCACCGGCGTCTACGGCGGATTCGGTACCGAGCATTACCGAAAGGAGATCGAGGCGATGAAATTCCTCATGTCGCTCCTTGGTGGCACGTACGATGAGGAGAGTGGAGTGGGGTGGATCCCAGAGGAGGTCACTGAACTCCAAGGGGATCAAAAGGCCTGGCAGATGTTCAGTAGGTTCCTGCTTGCGGCCCTCGAGGATTTCTACTTCGAGGAGGAAGGGGGGTTATAATTGTGGCCTTTAAAGTCAAGGAAGATAAAAAGGTCATTGAAAAAAGGAGGGATGGGACAAATGCGACGTCTCCTGTTCGTTTCGACGGTGATCATGCTTGCCGTCATCCTCTGTAACACAGCATCGGGGGAAGTCCGAGAACTGCGGTTTGGGGACTGGAAACTCACCCGGAACATCCACCCAGTGGACGGTGTCCCCGTGATTGCCACGTACGCCACAAGCCACTACACCAAGGAAACCAGGTACATCCTCATCCTGAAGATTGAGCGCCACTCGGGATTCAAGAACCCAGACGTCTACCTCATCGCTGCCTGTAACGAGTCCGGATTCGTCTCCCAGCTCCCCATCACCAGCCCTTATTTCTACTACGCTTTCAACTATGGGGAGACGCCAAAGAAGAAGAAAGGATCCCCATGGAAGGCCTGCCTTGTTATTGAAGGTGAAGAGGCAAGACAGTTCATCCGAGAACTCACCAACCCGAAACACCAATCCGTCCAATTCAGCGTCCAAACAGCCGAAGGACTCCTGTCCTTCTCCATTTCCCTCTACGGACTCAGCGAAGTCCTCGATACGTACGATGATGAGTTCTTCAACTGAGTTGTGGAGTTGTTCATGGTGGAAGATGCAAACAGAAGTGGTTTGGGTGAGACAGGACCAAGGAAAACCTCAAATGGAAAACCGAGGTCTCCAGGATTGGAGCCCTCGGTTTCTGGTTCTGCTGGGACGATGCGATCCCATGGAGGGATCGGGCGTCGAATCACCAGATGGGATGATAGGTTGAGCGGACTTCAGAACTTCCCATAATACATCTTATGTTAAACCATTCAGCCACCCATCACAGGACAACCTTCTGCCACTCCCCCTCCTCAACATCCCCAAAGGGCACCCAGAACCCAATCCCAGGAGCGAACATCTCAAAGCACTCCCTACAGTGATAGGCTTCGCAGAGGTGACCTCCTCCCACTCCTGAAGGGGTGGGCTTCCTCTTTCATTGAGGGAAGCTTACACTCCATACCCTGTCCGACAGGGAAAGATTGTGCCTCTTCCCAGAGAATCTCCTTCCCACATCCCTCGCATTCGATGATGAAGCTGTCGGTGCCAGCCATCTCATTCTTCCTCCTCATTGGTGTCCTCAGGATCCTCACCAGTCCCAAGTCCTTGGAGGACGGCGTGGGATCCGAAGTCCTCTTCCGTCACGAACTTCCTCCAGTAGATGTCCACGAAGAAGGACACGGCGCTTGCGAGCACCGTGAAGGAACACTCCCCAAGCTCCTCCACAAACATCCCGCACCACGAACCACAGGATGCATCACAGTTCCATGGACATCGACGCTCTACAGGCATGTCCTCACCTCAATCCCTCCTCTCCCTTTCCCATGGAACGGCACCTCTTGACCGTAGAAGATGAGCTCCACCATACTCTGTGGTTGTGGACGGTACCCTTTCTGGAGGGCGTAGGATCCGTACTCGAGGAACGATGGGGAGAGGACCACCACCTGTCGCTTCTCGAGGAGGCTCTTGTTGTACAGGTCAGGGAGGAAATAGGCGCTTGTGGTGATCATCGCCTCGTGCATGTGGGAGAGGACCACCACATCCGCCAGAATACACCTCCCGTACCTGTCCATAGCGGTCGCCTTCCCACCAACTGAGGTGCTGCTCCCCCTCCCATGGGTCTGGTGGATGGTGTAGACGTACGGTTTCCCGTTGTGTGGTTTCCGACCCACTCGGATGATGTGGAGGATTGAGATTGGGCTGTGGTAGGTCTCCACACCGAGTCGGTAGGCAATCTCCCGAGCGTAGTCGTGACCATCACTTCTGACCTCGTGGTTCCCAGTGGTGATCCCGAGGATTCTGTCCTTCACCGGCATCAACAGCTCCACGATACGATCCACCTGTTCATCGGGAGAGGTGACCTGGAGGTGGTAGATGTCCCCTTTGGAGGTCCTTGTCACACACTCGATGAGGTCACCATTGAGGAGGAGGAAGTGCTCCCGCTCCTGCACGTACTGGATGCACCGCTTGAGCCGCTCCTCCTGGACAAGAGGATGCCCAAAGTGGAGGTCGGAGAGGACGTTGATGACCACCATCTGCCGATCATGGAAGTCGTGCCTGAGGATCTTAACACCTTGTGCAGCTAGAGCTCGTCCCACCACAACTCACCCCACTTCTCAGTACCCACGCTCTCTCCACCCTGTCGCCTCATCCCACATCGCTACGAAATCCTCATAGAGCGCAATCTGTCCAGGTTGTGGTACGAAGATCCTCGGTCCATCTCCAACGTACTCCCCTTCCGTCATGAACCGGTACTCAAACCCTCCCCCTTCACGGACCTGGAACCGCTCGGCCTCAAGGGCGATGTGCGCGTAGTTGAAGGCATGGGCAAGGTGATCCGGACCCATGCTCGCTACCGTCTCAGTAATCTCCCCCGTTTCCTCATCCTCATCCTGGACGATGGTGAGGTGCTCAAGGTGCGAACAGAGCATCTGCATCGCCTCATCCATCCCCCACACCTCCACCTGACGCTTCTTGAAGGCAAGGATGGCCTGACGAAGGGAGAGGGTTCGGTTCACCCGAACGGTGTACTGGCTCTCCTTCCAGGTTGCCAGATACCCCCGATCGGTGTACTCACAACCCCAGACACGACCGGGGAAGATGGCCAACATCTCCGCATTCCGATCCTTCCCATACCCCGTGTCACAGATGACGATGTCTGGGTCGTAGACGGCGATCCGAGAGGCGATGATCTTCACCTGCTCAAGGGCAACGGGGGTGTCTGGAACCCAGAAGACGTTGAGCACCCGTTCCCGACCGTTGGGGAGCAATCCCAAGACCACAACCCAGTTCGTCCGTCCCCAGTCAATCCCAACCGACACCATGACACATCCCTGACGGGAGAGGGATGGTCCGATGTTTGGGTTGATGCACGCGAGGAAATCGGCCCTCGTCAAGAGGGCTCCAGTCTCACAGTACTCCTCCCCAAGGACGTAGTTAGCGAAGAGCTGGTCGGAGACGTACCGGAGCCGTTTCCGGTAGATGTCATCGGCGGAAATCCATGGGCAGTACAGCTGTGAGATGTGGTAGCCCCGGATGTCCCGTCCCTCGTACGCCGGCACCCATTCCCCAACCTGGAGCCGGTTGAGGTCCCGGTGGCACTTCCGACACACGAAGGCGAACGTCCCATCCTCCACGTACTGGAGGTGCTCTTTGACCCCACCTGGTTTCACCTGGATGATGTTCTCCTCAAAGGTGAGGTACTGCCACTCCCCACAGTGCTCACACTTGAGGAAGTACCGATGCTGGTCAGAGATGGTGTACCACTTCGCGACCCCCCGAGCGGGAATGGTTGGGGTGGAGAACCGTCGCAGCCACCCATACCGTGAAGCGGAGAGGGCTTCCGCGAAAGCCGTCTCCACGTCCTCCTCCATCCTGTCGTACTCATCAAAGCACACCATATCCGCCGCCATCCCTTCACCAAGCCCAGACTCCCAGGCGGAGACCATGAAGATGTTCGAGTGGTTGAGGAAGCGCTTCTGGTACACATTCCTCGTCTTCGGGTTGTTGGGACAGAGGAGGGAAATGTATGGGGATTCGTCGATGGCCGTATCCACCCGTGTCTGGGAGAAGGGACGGAGCTGTTTGTCTCGGGGGAAGGTGTAGATGACGTTGACGAAGTCATGGGTGGCGACGAACCAGAGGACTTCGTTGACCTGAGCCTCCGACATCCCAACCTGACGAGCCTTCTTCACCACCTTGTTCTCATGGGCATCGTCCATGATCTGGAGGAGGAATGGACGGAACGAGTTTGGGGATTTTGGGTTCGTGTAGCTCAACCGCTGCCCACGGAGGAGACGGTAGTACCGAGCAAAGACGCTCGCCCGCTCCTTGGAGCGAGAGGCAAGGTACGTAGCCACATCAGGAAGTCGATTGGTCCTCTCTGCCATCGAGCTTCTCCAACTCCTCAAAGACCAACTCATCGAGACGAATCAGAAGGTCTTTCTCTTTCCCCGTTTTTGCCTCCCCACGGAGGCGCTCAACGAGCTCCTCGAGGTTCAGTTCCTCCGTTGGGTGAGGGCTCTTCGCCCGTTCCTCCTCTTCCCGATCACCAGCCAACTTCAGGTACATCCGGATGAGGCTCTCGAGGCTGTAGACGTACCGAGACTTATCCTTCGAGGTCCGGACAAGGTGGGTGAGTTGGGTGATGAGGTCCATGAGCTCCTCCCTGAGGAGCTCCATGTAGTCCTGTTCCCCTTCCTCAGTTTTCCGCTTCCCCAATCCGGACCGTCTCGCTACGTAGTCAAGGAAGTACTCTGGGTCGTCACCACTACTCCACAGTTTCCTTGTCCGCGGCATCGTTCATCCCTTCCCGCAACCGATCCAACTCCTTCCGAAGTCGTTCCACAATGTACGGTTTGATGTCCTCAGGGAGCGATTCGTTCAGGATGCAGAAGAGCCGCACCACGAACTCCTCAAGGAAGGCGATCCGCTTGAGGATGGTGTCCTCAGCCCGCTTGATGACCTGGCTCTTCAAGGCGATGGCCTGAAGAATATCCCGAGGGCTGTAGGCCTCGTAGTTCTCCATCTTCGGCAGGGCCTTCGCGATGAGGTAGTTGATCGCCCGGACATCCCGAATGACGTCCCGGAGGTGGTTGATGGCTGCCACATCCTCAAGGATATCCTCCAAAGCCTCCCGTTCCGCATCCTCAATCTTCTCAAGCTTCTTCACGTGCTCGATGATCTCCTCCACATCGGCGTTCTGGAGCTCGGGGTTAGCCAACAGGTGCTTGACGGTCTTCACGGTGAAGGGGGAGACTTGGAAGCGGAACTTCTTGAGCAGTTCTGCACGGATCTGGGCAACCGACATCCCCGAACGACACATCTCGATGAAGTGCTCATAGATGGGGACGACGTTCCTGGCCATCTTGTTGAGTTCGTAGATGAGTCGTTCCCGTCGTGACCAATGGGGCATACCCTCACTCCACCACCTTCACCTTGAGCTCCCGAGCGATCCCACCATCTTCGATGATCTCCGAAAGGAGCCGGACGATCCTCCGGAACTTCCTCCGGATGTTCTTGTCCGACATCGTGGTTCCCGTCCGCTCCCGGACGAAATCCCCATCGATACCCCCGAACCGGTCGATGGACTCAAGGCAAACTTGAAAGAACTCATGGAACTCTGGGGAGAGGTTCTCGAGGATCTTCACCGCCGAACGGAAACTCGAAGTCTGGTCAACCGTCTGGAACGTCGCCTCATCCACCTGCAAGCACCCTTCATCACAACTCCCAATGGGGAGGAGGAGGTGTCCTCGACGGTACTTGAGCTCCCGCTCCACGAACTGGAGTGCGGCGTAGTTGAGGTGCGTCTTCACGTAGTACTGGAAATCTACCCCCCGTTCGTACTCCCCACGACGCTCCGGATCGTACCTCTGGCAGAGCTCCACGAAGGCAACGGTGAGGTGGCTCACCAAATCCTCGTATTCGAAAATCCCCTGGTACTCCGTCCAGTAGAACCTGGCGATGCTCCGGATGAGGGGAAGGTACTCTCGGTAGAGGGTTTCAATACGTTCTTGCTCCATCCTGTCCACCTCCCCGAAGGCGGAAGCCACACCGTGGACAGACGATCCCTCCTTCACCAACCTCAGGAATGGTGACCTCTTCGGCGGCTTGGAGTATCTCGTCAATCAAGGTTGGATCGTCCGGTCCAAGGATGCGGTCGATCTCCTCCTCGGTGAAACCAGTGGTGCGTAAGTCGATCCCCGAGGCTTCAAGATCCCTGAGGACCTCTTCAAGGGCTGCCGAGTCCCAGGTTGCCCACTCGGTGCTCTTGTTGTCCGCAATGGAGAAGGCTTGGGCTTCCTCCTCCGAGGGAAAGTCGACGAAGATGACGGGGACTTTGGTGAGCCCGAGTTTCCGGGCAGCCTTGAGCCTAGTGTGACCGGCCCGAACCACCCCATCAGGGGTGGCGATGATGGGGTTGACGAAACCGTACTGCGCGATGAGGGAAGCTAAGCGCTCAGCTGCCTGATCGTTCTTCCGAGGGTTCCTCTCCCACTCCTTGAGCTCCGAAATGTCCACATAGGTGATGCGAAGGTTCCTGTTCTGCATCCTCTCCCCCAACCCCCTTCTGCTGTAAGTAGGCTCGGTACAGGAGGAAGAAATCGGCAACGCGAAGCGTGATCAACCATCCCCGACGGTTCTTCCGATGTGCCACCACCGGTATTTCCCCTTTTGCCGCCTCGCGAACACTCTGCTCCATCGCCTCATCAAGGTTGAGCCGTTCCCGACGCTTCACCTCCACATGGAGGAACGGAAGGCCGAGGACATCTGGGGAGTCTGGACCTCCACGGTACTGCTGCCCACGACGGGCTGGGAACCCGAAGGCCCGACACAGAGTGGCAAACTCTAGTTCTCCTCGTTTCCCCTTCCGTTTCGCGTTCATCTTCACCGCACCAACCTCAACACCACGTAGGTGATCCCCGCCCCAAGGAGGTAACCTCCAAAGAGGAAAAGCGACAATAACAAGAGGGAGGAGATGAAGAGCTCTTCCCGAACCCTATCGTACCCACGTACCTTCCGGTACATCAGTCGGGCAAGACAAGTGACCCAAAGGAGCATCATCCCAACCGTTGGATACCCGAAGATGACCCATCCCACCGCACCACACCTCCTATCGTCCTCGCTTCATCCTGAGCTTTCTCCTTCGACCCTCAGCGGCCCACTTGGCCATCTGCTTCGCCCCATACTTCTTCCGACCGATTGTGGCGGCAATCTTCCGTGCCGACTCTTCCGAGTACCCTTGCTTCATGAGTTTGTTCACCAGACGCTTGAACCGTCCACTACCTGGTCCAGGTCCTCTCATGAGGATCACCTCAGACACCAAGGATTCCCACCTATAATATCCGCAAATTATAGAACTGTTCAATTAAATGGTACGTCAATACTACCTTCCAACTTAGGACGAATCACAAGTTCCCTTTCCACGGTATGATCAACGGGGATTCCAGGGTTCGTCAATTTAGACTTCTGCCAAGAAACTTCAACCCTTCCTCCCCACGGTCGTACCACATCCTCCAAGAAAGCCCCCACCTTCAGGAGCCCTTCCTCAGGGGTCCTTTCCCTCGTGAAGAGGTAGCAGCACCGGGCAAAGCACTCCCCGATGGAGAAGACCCTATCCCATTCCCCGGGACGTTCAAGGTGGATGGTGAGCCGTCCCACACCGTCAACGTCCCCAGTGGCGTCCATGACCCCAACCCGCTTCCCCGAAGCCACCTGCTCCGCTACCCTGTACGAGACCTCACCACACTCCACCTCAACCTCAACGGTGAAGCTCTCCGCCCCATTCAGGTAGCGAGAGGCAACCTCAAGGAGTCGATCCGCCACCGCCTCAAGTGGTCCATTCCTTGCCTCCTCGACCGCCACCCAGACCATCTCCCCAAGCTCCACATCGTGAGCCGCCACATACACGTTCCCCCCACTGTACCAGAAGGAGATGGACCAAGGTTCCCTCCGGCCACGGAATGGGGCTTCGAAAAAGAACCATACCGTCCCATCAACGACCATGACCTCTCCTCCTTTCCATTCCAGCAGACGTCACTCGCCAGAGCCGCACGTTGCACCCACACACCTGCGCAAGGATCAACTCATCCTCCCCACACCGGAACAAGACCCCACCACTTGGATCCCAAGGGATGGGGAGCCCAAAGAGGAAGCGGGAAAGGCACTCAGCGTGGTGAGCGGTGGACACGAGGGAGACGAAACCTGAAGAAAGTGCCGCCACCGCAAGGCTCGGAGGGAGGGGTTCAAAGAGGAAGAGCTGCGCCTGAGGTGGGAAGACAACCCGGCTCAAAGCAGGGGTATCAAGCAGTACCACCATTTGACCTTCCTCCTCGTTTCCCCTTCTGGAAGTAGGTGCAGAACCACTCTCGCGCTTGGAGGACATCCCGTACCACCGCATCTGCCTCCACCCTCGTCCAAGTGGTGGGGTGCTTCGAGATGACGACAACAGGGATGCGACGGGCGTACTTCGCGTACCCAAACTCCAGCCACGTCCCAGAGCTCACCGTATCCCCCGTGAGGATGAGGAGGGCGTCGCTTGTGGCCAGGAGATCCTTATCCTGACGGACAATCTCTGCATCTGAAAGGGAAAGCCGCTCTTGGAAGGTGTCATCGATGGTCTCCTCCCAGACCGACTCGGGAGCCATCCCCACTGCCGCCACGTGTGCCCGCAAAGGATCCACAGCCACAAACCCAGCCTCCTCAAGGACCCTTGCGGCGTACATTCGCTCCTCCCAGACCTCCCGGAACTTCCTCCCCTGCATCGCCCCCGCAAGGTAGATCCTTGGACGCTCCCCCCACCCATTCCGGTAGTGGGGGAGGTCATCGAGGTCAACCCGACCAAGCTCCTGGTAGTGCATGATCGCGAAAACATTCCAAGCCACCGCTGCCAGGTGATCCTCATCGTCCATCCCGGCAAGGAACTTCGTGAGGTGACGGAAGGCAGAATCCACGCAGTGGGAAAAGGGAATCCCCTTCTCCCAGTTCCTGTACCCATACTTCTTCGCCCCAAGCTCATACCACCTCGCCATTCGGAAGAGGGCAAACGGAGAGATGAGGTCAAACCTCCCTTTCCCATCCTGAGGTTCACGGAGGGCTCCCGTCTCGTACACGAGGCGCTTCCCGTTGTCCTGCATCCTCCCACCTCCTAACTGCACCGACTCTCCCCACAGTCTAGGCACGTGTAGCATCCTTCAAGGGAAGCCACAACCCCTCCACACTTCGGACACCGGTTGGCGGTACGGTCCGGATCGTCATGGACCTGACCATTCCCCTCTGGGAGGTACTGCTCGTACTCCTTCAACACCCGAGCTAAGGCGTCCGCACAAGACATCACTTCCTTCCCCTGGGCAAGGCACACATGGCACCGGATCCCCTTGAGCTGCTTGACGATGTGCTCATGGGAAACCCCAGACCGAAGGAGGACGGAGGTGAGTCGAGAGACGGCCTCGACATTTGCCCGACACACCCCTCCCTTGCCCGTGTTCAGGAAGGTCTCAATCGGTTTCCCATCCTTCCCCATGTTCAAGGTCACGTAGAGGGTTCCACAGGCGACTTTGAACTCGGTGGTGAATCCGACGGTTGTCCTTGGTCGTGGGACAGGGATGACACCTCCTGGAGCTCCTTGAGGGTGACCTCCACCACATACTGGTCCCCGAGGAGCTTCTGCACTTGCGAGGTGAGCTGCACCTGAATCCTGACGAGCTCCTGTTGTATCCATTCGATATAGGACTTGGGATTCCTTGCATCCATCTCGGAACACCGTCACTCCTTTGCATCCTTGCTCATAGGCCAAAAGGAGGACCTTCCAGATGTCCTCCTCCGTTGTGGTGTTGGGGAGGTTGATGGTCTTTGAGACGCCGTTTGAGATGTACCGCTGCCACCTCGCCTGGACGAGGACGTGTTCCTCAGGGGAGATGGAGAAGGCATCGACGAAGTACGAAGGGATGGGTTCATTGGGGTGGTCCTGCATCCATGTGGCGAACACCGGATCGTACACCTCAAGCTCTTTCTCCTCACCACGGTCGATGTACCGCCGACGATGGCTGAGGGCAAACACCGGCTCAATCCCTGAAGAGGTATCACACAACAGCGAACACGTCCCAGTCGGTGCGATGGTGTTCCACGTTGCGTTCCGAACCCCAACCCGCATCACCCACTCCTGATCTTTCCCCTGCTCCTTCAGGAACTGGTTGAAGATGGTGCTGTGCTTGAGGACCCCATAATCCTCATGGAACGCTGGGTACGGTCCTTCGATGACGGCAAGTTCCATCGACTTGGCAATGCTCCGATTCCTGAGGAAGGAACCAAGCTGGTCGATGAGGGAGAGACACGCCTGCGACCCATACCGGATCTGGAGGGCAAAGAGGAGGTGTGCGAACCCCAGGACCCCAAGCCCAATCGGCCGGTACCGACGTGTCTCCTCAGCAATCTGGGCATCTGGGAAAACCGCAACGTCGATCACCCGGTTGAGGGCCTCCACCCCAAGGTCGATGAGGGCCCCAAACTGCTCCCAGTCAATCTCCCCATTCCCCTTCAGGATCCCAAACAGGTTCACGTGACCGAGGTTGCAGGACATATTCGGGTACAAGGGGAGCTCCCCACATGGGTTACAGGCGGTGATGAAGTCGTCCTTGTACCGATCGGCGTTGATCCGCTCGAAGAAGAGGCACCCTGGATCCCCCGTCTTCCAGGCGTAATGCACCATCTTCCCAAAGAGGTCGAAGGCATCGACCTGACGGATGACCGCTCCAGTAACCGGATCCCTAAGGGGGAAGGGGGCCTTCGAAGCCACAGCGTCCATGAACTCCTTGGTGAGCATCACGGAGATGTTGAAGAAGGAGAACTTCCCATCCTCTTCCTTGCTGGCGATGAAGGCCTCGATGTCTGGGTGGTCAACTCGGAGCACCCCAATCTGCGCCGCTCGCCTCCTCCCTCCCTGGAGGATGGCCCGAGCGGAGGCATCGAAGAGTTCAATGAAGGAGAGTGGTCCAGAGGCTTCCCCAACCCCAGAATCGAGTGGTCGGCCACGATGGGAGAGTTTGGAGAAGTCGTACCCAACCCCACCACCAACCTTGCTGATGATGGCCGCCCGTTTCAAGGCGGTGTAGATCCCCTCAATGGAGTTCTCCACGGGGATGACGAAACACGCCGAGAGGTTGTGCATGTAGTTCCGGTGGGCGTAGATGGTCTGGTAGTCCACAAGGCGCATGTGGTTCCGATCCTTCCTGAGGAGCTCCTCAGGGACACCGAGCCCAGCGTTGAAGAGGCACGGGGAGTTGAAGATGAAGAGCCGTTGCACCATGGCCGTGTAGAGCCGTTCCTCGAACTCCCGGATGTGTCCTTCCGTGTAGGTTGGGTAGAGCACCATCCCTGAGGCGACGAACCGAGCCACCCGCTGGCACACATCCTCCCAGCTCCGCTCTCCCGGAAGGAGGTACCGTGACTTGAGGATCTTCTCCGCATTCTCACTGAGCATCCCGCACTCCCCCTTGTTCATACCGAAGCGAACGCAAGTCCTCAACGAGAACAGGTGCGATAGGAGCGACCAAATCGAAGATGGTTGCCGCAAGCTCCCGGATCTCAAACGAGGCGTCTTTCGCCAGGCGTAACCTGAGGAAGTTCCGCAAACTCCTCGCGTTGAAGGTAGCCACAATGGTGGTGGTGATCCCCTGAGGGAGGACGTACCGGGCCTCATCCTCCGGGACTCCTTCACGAATTAAAGAGTTGTAAAGTTGAACAGCAGTCATAAAGAACCGCTTCACAACTTTTTGCTTCTCATCTGGGAGGTTGAGGATCCCATCAGGGACCACAAAGGATGGTTCCTTCACCAGACGACGGTGGGAGAGTTGGGAGTACGAGGCGATACGGTGTCGGACGAGTTGGTGGGTCAGCACACGGGAGACATCGTAGATGCGGAAGGTGAAGGTCACATGCTCCAGGACGCTCTCATGCCCCTGGGCGATGAGTTTCCGGATGAACTGTTCTTTCTCCTCAAGGGGTGTGGCCGCTACCTGATCCCAAGAGAGCTCCCGTCCCCCGTACACGCACGACTTCCCAGCGAAGTACACCACAGAGTACGGATCGTTGGTGTAGTGGATGAGGTCAACCTTCACTCCTGAACCCCCCTTTCTCCCAAAGGTGTCTGCGGATGACCTCTTCGACCTCTGCCGTGAGCAACCCTTCCCAATCCTTCTCCCTGAACCGTTTCCCACCGTTTAAGGACGCCAAATCTCCAACCCCTGCCAACCAACCACCGTTTTTGGTGACCAACCCACAGAGGATCGCCGCCTCAAGGAGGTTGGCAACCCGATCAATCCCCCGATCGAAGGTGATGATGAAGTTCGCCGTCCGGAATGGTGGGGCGAGTTTGTTCTTCTCCACCTCCGCCACACAGGAGATCCCAACCCTTCGTCCATCCTCCTCCACAAACCCCTCCCGACGGACTCGAATGATGAGGGAAGCGTAGAACTTGATCGCCCTTCCCCCAGGCATGATCTCCTTCGGTCCATAGAAGACCCCAACGTTCTCCCGGACTTGGTTGACGAGCACGAAGACCACGTGGGTTGTGGCGAGCAGGCGGATCATCTTCCGAAGCGAAGAGGAGAGCACCCTCGCCTGTTGTCCAGGTTGGAGGTCGTAGAAGTAGTCCTTCTTGTCGATCTCGGTCTTCGCAGGGGTGGCGGCAAGGGAATCCCAGACCACAACAAGCGGAACATGGGGATCGACCGCTCGAACCTCCCGAACCACTCGCTCCACCACCACAAACGACTCCTCGACCGTTGGAGGGTGGATGAGGATGAGGTCATCAGGGCAAATCCCAATACGTTTGGCCCGCTCAAGGTCGAAGGCGTACTCGGTGTCCAAGAGGACCGCAACCCCACCAATCCGCTGCGCTTCAGCAAGGAGATGGTAGGCAACGGTACTCTTCCCATGTCCCTCTCCCCCGTAGAGCAAGGTGATGCGTCCAGAGGGAATCCCCGGCTTCCCAATGGCGAGATCCAACGTCGGGGTTTGGGTGGAGATGTAGTAGGCTGGGGCGGTTGCCTCAAGCTCCTCTGGGAGCTGGACGAGATCTTCATCCACCTCTTGAATGCCTTTGATGATCCGCCGAACGAGTTCCTGCATTGGACCCTCCTACTCTAAGAGCCGATCGATGAACTCATAGGCATTCCCAAAGGGGAAATCGTCGTTCTCCACCTTCTGTGTGGCTGGTGCCTCCTCATGGAAGGCGATATCCTTCGCCTCCAACGCCTGGAGGAGGAGGAGTCTGAGCTCTTCGTACGGTTTGGGCTCTGCCACCTTCTTCAGATTGTACATCCCCTTGAGCCAACTCGGATCCACTGGGCCACGCTGGGGGAGGGGGATCACCGAGTACGTCCGCATGTGGATGGCTACCCCACTTCGGGAACGGGTGATTTTGATGGGGAATCCCGTCTTGTAGTGGGTGAAGTCACCGAAGTTCTGCGTATCCCTGAGGATGTTGAGGAGGCCATCGTAGACGAGCCTTGGGTAAATGAGGACCTTCACCCCATCCTCTTTGAAGTTCAAATCCACCACGTTCGAGAGGTACCGCTGTTTCGCCAAGAGCCGACGGACCTCATCGGAGCTCTTATCGTACCCTTTCCCAATCAACCCCTCTGCGTGCTCACAGATCGGGCAGGGGAGTTTCGCCATGTACCGGGGACAGAACACAAACCCAGGATTCGTCCCAATCCCGTAGTGAACGTACGTCCGCAAAAAGGCGATCCGCTCCGCGTCGTAAGGAGGGAGGAACCGGATGATGTTCTCACCATCCTTCAGGTACATGAATTTCCTGTTCGCCATCCCACCAAGCTCTCGCTCCAGATCGAGCGTGTACACGATCTCCTTCTCAGTCATTCCCATCCTCCTCTCTCTTCCCCTTCACAAGGAACCCTTCCAACTCCCGAGCTGAACGAACATTCAACGCATACGTGATGAGCATCTCCTTCTTGTTGCTCAACGCTTCCCGGACAGCTTGAAGGCGGGTCAAAACGTACCCGACAAGTACCAACCGTTCCCGGATGTCGCTGTAGAAGGGATGGGAGACCACATGGGCTTGAATCGTCCCTTCTGTCACTCTTGGCCGCTCCTGTTCAAGGAGGGTTCGGTACATGAGGGTGAGTTTCGCCTCGACCTCTTCAAGGAGGAGTTCAAACGACGCCTGAAGCCCCTTGCACTCCGCATAGAGCTCTCCAACGTAGTACACGTAACTAGGTTGCCTCAGGAGTTCATCATCCAGAGCCTCTGCGTTGATCCGGACAAAGTCGAAGGCGTGGTCACGGAGCTTCCTCCTTAAGGTGGCAAGACGTCCCACGAGGAGTTGGTACCGTTCGTAGAGTCGTGGCGTGACCCACTGCAGTTCGGAATCGGTAAGACGTACAGCAGTAGCATCGCAACCATCTCCTTTCCGTTCAATCACGTTTTCAACCTCTTCGAGATGTTTCATAACCCCACCTCAATGTTTTGAAAACGTCTCAAGGAAAGTCTAACAACAAAAGCCGGACTTGTCAATAGGGTTTAAAAAATTTTTTCTAAATCCCCTCTTTCTCCCTCAGGGAAGCAAAGAGTACGGCCAACTCATCCCGGTGCTGACGGACGTAGCACCGTACCGCAAGATCCACCACCCGGTACACGGTGGTCCCACGGAGGAAGGCGAGCAACCGGAGGCCGTAGAGGGTCTCAGGAAGGACCGCTACCGTCTTGAGGCGACGCGACGTCCCCTCCTTCCTTGGACGGGAAACGGTCACCACTGGTTCAGGAGGTTGCTCAGTCACACCAAAGAGCTCCTCAGGACGGGTGATCGCCTCAAAGTACGGGTTCCCAGACCGTTTCCCCTGTTCCCAGAGTTCTCGAAAGGTCACGTACCGCTTGCTACTTCTTCCGCTTCCTCTTACCATGGACCATCGTCACTCCCAACCCCTCGTTGTACATCTCGATGGCCTTTGCCACGATGTCATCGGTGATCGTCCGGCTTCCCCTGTCGAGGGCAACCTGCAACGCGTTGGAGCAGATGTGGACTGCTGCCCGAGGAATACCGACGCTGTAGAAGAAGATCTCCTCAATCTGCGCATCGGTGAACATCCGCTCATCCGCCCCAGCGAGCCGCAACCGGAACCGGATCATGTCTGCAGTCTCCTGGACATCGAACGGGGAAAGGGATGTGGGGAACACCAACCGCTCTCGGAAGGCCGGGACGAGTTCGAGCTTCCGGAACACCTCCTCACTCCCGAAGAGGATGAACTGGATGAGTTTGGTGTTGGGGAGCTCCAAGTTCGTCATCACCCGAAGCGCCTTCAACACCGAAACCGGTGCCTCCTGGAGCTCATCGATGATCACCACCGTCCGAAGCCCCTGCTCACTCCGCTCCGCTAGGGCTTCCCGGAGCTCCTGTTCGTTCACCGACTGGTTCCGGTACGACTCCCTCCCAAGCACCGAGAGGATGCGACGGTACGTATCGGTGAAGGAACTGATGGAACCAGCGCTCTCCACAAAGTGAACGTCCCACGTTGGTCGGATCTCGGGGAAGATGTGGAGCATGTAGTAGGCGAGGGAAGTCTTCCCCAGTCCCATGGACCCCCAAACAGCCGCAAATCCACTCCCTGCGTCAATGCTGTAGACAGCCCTTCGGAAAGCTAAACGGTACTGGTTCGTGAAGTACAGGTACCTGGGACTTGGAGAGGCGTGGAATGGGTACTCGGTGAAACCGAAGAACTCACAGCACTTCGCGTAGAACTCAAGGAGATCCTGCTCAACCTTCAACCAGCAATCACCTCCAAAAGAACCCTCCTTCGACTTGGCCTTTCTGCAGACGATTATACCACACAAAAAGCTCCAATGGTAGTCTCTACACACCTCATTCACCTTTTCTTTCCCTTGGACTCAAAACACCACCAAAACTCCCTTCACGGAATTGCACACATGTACAAGGACTTGAATAAACACACAACTTGTGCTAAAATAACACAGAAACGATGAAAGACATGTACATAGTGAGAATCCATGTGAATAACGTCACAAGTCAGCTCCAGTTCGACCAAGGGTTCGATGAAGGGCTCCGGAAGTACCTCATCGAACTCCTCATGCGGGAACTCTCCTTCAAACCGAAAGGGTTCCAGTACACCACCGCATACCGGAACGGGCAATGGGACGGCTACATCTACCTCCTCAACCCGAAGTTCCTCACCTTCCCAACTGGACTCCTCACCCGTGTGACCACAACCCTTCAGACCGCCGGATGTCACGTTGACCTCAACGACCTCAGAGAGCGTCCCGTCCCACAAGAGGTTGCCATTGAACGAGCGCAACACCTCACCCTCCACGGTATCACCCTCCGAGACTACCAACGGCAAGCCATCATTGACGCCATCATCCATGAGCGGGGACTCATCAGCATGGGAACAGGAGGTGGGAAAACCGAGGTTGCCGCAGGGATCATTGCCGCACTCCAAGTCCGAACCCTCTTCATCGTCCACCTCAAAACCCTCCTCACCCAAACCACAAACCGACTCAGCGACCGACTTGGGGAACCTGTTGCCACCCTAGGTGGAGGGACGTACCAACTTGGGGAAATCACCGTTGCCTCCATCCAAACCCTCCACCGCCACCTCCAAGCGCTCAAACCGTACCTCGCAACCGTCAAACTCGTCATCGTCGATGAAGCCCACCACGTCTCCAACAACTCCTACCTCGACGTCCTCAAAGCCACCCAGGCCTACTACCGGTTCGGTCTCTCCGGCACACCCCTTGACCGTTCCGACGGCTCCTCCCTCATCACCATCGGGATGCTCGGGGAGGTCATCCACCACACCTCATCCTCTGACCTCATCACCAGGAACCTCCTCACCAGACCAACCATCGTCTTCATCCCAATCAAGAAGCACCTCGCTTTCCCAGAGGGAGAAAACCTCATCGACTGGCGAGAGATCTACGAGCAAGGCATCGTCTACAACCACTACCGCAACACCGTCATTGCCCACGTCGTGAAAACCCTCCTTGCGAAAGGGAAGCGCCACATCCTCATCATCGTCAAGGAGGTAGCCCACGGTGAAGAGCTCCAGAGGGTACTTGCCGAGCACAACATCACCGCTCCCCTTCTGTGGAGCAACACCGGAACCACCACCATCCAGGAGACCGTTGCCAAGTTCCGACATGGGGTAATCCCGGTCATCATCTCCTCCCCCATCTTCGACGAAGGTATCGACATCCCCGAAATCGATGCAATGGTCATGGCCGGTGGTGGTGAGTCGACCATCAAGACCATCCAACGCATCGGCAGAGGAGTGAGGAAAAGCACCTCCAAGCAGGAACTCTTGGTCGTTGACTTCATGGACGAACACCACTACGTCCTTGAGCGGCACTCCAAAAGCCGCATCCGTGCCTGTCGGAGGGAAAAGGAATTCCAGGTGATCACAGAGGGGGGAGAACGACGGAATGAACGGCGAGGATCGGTACCAGAGACTGTTCGATGACGTCCTGTTGTCGAAACACGAGGTGGCGAAGCTCCTCCGCATCAGCCCCTCGAAAGTCTATGCGATGATGCGGAAAGGGGAAATCCCCTACTACAAGGTCGGCAGAAAAGTGCTCTTCTCGCTCCAAGAGATCCGCGAGTGGCTCAAACAGTTCCGCAGAGGAGGGATACCTCAGGAGGAGGTGAAGGAGGAAGGGGAAGGCTGAGGGTGGTCCTTCTTGTCATTTTTCGACTGACCGGTCGGTCGAAAGCGCGGCTCTCACCTTCTCCACCAGAGAACAACCACCTCTCCCCTTCTTTTCTCTCCTTCCTTCTCCTCCTCCTTCCCACATTCTCCCTCTGTCTCTTCAAACTGAGGGTTCTCCACGCTAGTGCCCTCGGCACAATTTTTTTTCTTTATTCACGAAG
>JANXBI010000067.1 GCA_025060675.1 Candidatus Caldatribacterium sp. | reverse complement strand
CCAACCTCCCGAGACAGCCACACTTCCACAGTTACCTGTGGAAGGTCTTCTTTTACCGCAACGTTAGATATAGGCAATCTTTGAGAATTGAGGTGGAGATAAGGCTCTTCTCCATAGAGGCACCAGTTAATTGCGTTGAGGAGGTTCGTTTTCCCTGTACCATTTTTCCCTATCACTAAGTGGATATCATATTCGCGGGGTTCCTCGAGAACGAGCTCTGTATCGCAAAACTGCCGGTAATTTTTAAAGACAATCTTGCTGAGACGCACTATGTGTCACCCTTCGTCCCTTAAAAAATTCGGTTGCTCCTTAAGGAAAGAAAGTCGCTCCTTAATGGCCTCTTGATAGGCTTTCTTCCACTGGTATCCTATCTCTCCCTTTTCCTCACGCTCAAAAATTTCTACTATGAGCATTCCCAATCCCTCCTTTTCACTTTCCTCTTGGAGCACTACTTTAATTCTCTCTAATATGTTCAAAACTTTTTCACCTCCTGAATGACGACACTTCATCGCCTCATGCTCCTCTCCCACACCTCAAAGATTGCTTTTTTCACCTCGTAACTGTTATCAGCGCATTGTGCTATCGTCAGGCACCTCTCAAATTCCCAATCAAGGAGTTTTTTCTCTATCCACCGGAATTCAGGCGGTACAAGTTTCAAGGGAATGTACGTTACCATGTCGTAAACTTGAGCCTTTGTCTTTCCAGAATACCTTCGGAGGACTCGCCCTATCCGTTGAATGAATTCCCGGGGGTTGCCACTGCTTGACATAAGGATTGCTCTTCTTGCCGGGGGAACATCCACTCCCTCATCGAGGCACTTAATCGCCACAAGCACCTTGTACTTGCCTTCGGCGAACTTCTGAATGAGGAATTCTCTTTCCGAGAGTCCACCATATTTTTTCTCAGGCAAGGTTTTCTCCCGCATTGTGAAACGGTGGACGATGACTTCTCTTTCCTGGAAAAGTCTCACCACGTCTTTGAGAAGGTATTCGTCACAGTAGACCAGCGTATGATGCAGGTTCTTGATGCCGATTTCCTCAACGAGCTCCCCAAGGGCACAGAGCTTGCTCCGGGCCGCCTTAACGATTTTTGCCTTTTTGAAGCGGAGCTGCTCGATAAGTTCCTCATCAAGGTCGCCTTCAACGATCCTCCTCAGAAGATTTGTGATGCGAGAAACAAACTCGAAGTACTTTTCTACCTCGTCTCTTTCAAGCGGCACAAACTTCAGGAAGTAATCGTAAGGGGTAAGGTATGTTTCTCCAGTCTCTGGATTTATTGTTGTTATAGCATCTTTCAAAGTGAACCGGAACACCACCCCTCCAAAGTACTCGAGGAGCTTCATCGTGCCCGGGACATCAAAGTAACGCTCAGGGGTGGCACTAAGTCCCAATCGGTAGCAATAGCAATCTAGAAGTCCTTTCTTGAGCTTAGGAGCTCCAAGACCGTGAACTTCATCGGCAACAACAAAAAGCTCCGCACGGTTAGTAACCTTTACTACTTCTTCACAGAAGAATTCAGAGGAAAAGGATTTATGAGAGATAAGAAAAATGACTTTCTTCTTATGGCCAATTGCGACGTCGGTAAGCACATCGTAAACCCGCTTTTTCCAGTTGTCCTCTCGGTTGACAGCCACAAGAGCATCGGGGCAAAGGCCAAAATCCTGTATTGCTTTCTCCCATTGTGGAAGCAAGTGATTCTTGGGGAAAGTAATCACGACAACAAGAGGCGACGCCCTTTGCCAGATTTCCTTGAGGCATCCCATAGCAGTGTAGGTTTTCCCTGTGCCAGTGGCCATCTCGAGAATACCCCTGCCATTCTTAGAGAGCCACGCTTTAACAGCCTCTCTCTGATGTTTGAAAAGCGAAACAGTTCTGTCG
>JANXBI010000049.1 GCA_025060675.1 Candidatus Caldatribacterium sp. | reverse complement strand
TGTGGAGATCCTCTTCGTGGATGATGCCAAGGGGTTCCCCAGTGGGAGTGGTCACAGGAAGGAAGCGGCATCCAGGATGGGCTCTCAAAAGCTCGCAGACTTTGGTCAGCGGTTCTTCTGAGTGTACGGCAGGAATAGCCTCGATGTGGTCAAGAATGAGTGGGGTGTTACTCTGCACCTTTCGGCGGTTTCTGGTGTGCAAGGTCTCCACGATTTCGTACCGTTCTTTGAGCTCGGAGCAGTCGGTTTTTGGTGCCTCCACAAGGAATCCCTGTACCGCGTCGCAACCTATGTCGAGGCATCCGTAGAATTCTCCCTCCCTTTCCACACCTTCAGCAATGACCATGGTTCCCAAAATATGCGAGGTGGCTACGAGGTTGATGAGGAAGAGCTTTTTCCTGCTATCTTGGCCAACGTTTTCAATGAAGAAGCGAGGAATTTTCACGTACTCTGGCTCAAAAAGGTACAGCAGTTGCGGTCCTGAGAAACCTATGCCATAGTCGTCAATCGCCACTTGGAAGCCTTGACTCCGGTATTGCTCAAGTACCCTCCGTAACACCTCAACGGATTGAATCCGGTAGTTCTCGGACACCTCAAGGACGACTTGCTCAGGGGACAATCCATACCGCTTGAGGATTCGAAGGGTATTTCCGGGTTGGTACTCAGGGGTCATGACGACTCTGGGGTCGAGGTTGAAGAAGAGTTTAAGGGATTGGTAACGGGGAATTGTCGTAAATTTCTCAATCGCCTTCTCTCTGAGGGCAAGGTCAAAAACGTGGAGGAACCCCTGGGAGAAAGCCCAATCGAAAACTCTATGAATCGAAGAGAATCCTGCTTCTTGTACCCTTCTGAGGAGTGCCTCAAAGCCAATGCACAACCCCGTGTGGATGTTGACAATTGGCTGGAAGGCAAAGTCAAGGATGCTTACGACCTCTTCCCATTGTCTTTCCACACATACCACCTCTTGAGAGAGTATAGGATAGCATTGTAGCAAGAATGTGAAAAGGAGGTTACGGGTTTTTGACAGATGTTTTGGTATGGCTCTTGACACACCCTTCCCTCCGGAGTATGCTGTATGGTGAGTGAAGAAATTTCATGTTATTTTCAACACATAGGAGGTTCTCTAATGGAGAAAGAGATTACCGCCTTCAATCCAAGGCTTCTTGAGGGTCTCAAAGAACGGAATCCCAACTTGGAACTCTGGTGGGATGCGCACCCTGGGTACTATCGGGTTTTTCTCTCGAGTCTTCGAGAAAAAGGCGCCGATGAGGCCGTGCTTTCTGTGCTTTACCGTTTCATGTCTCACAACGAGGGAGGAGTGTTTTTCTTTGATGGAGTGACCACTAATCCTCCTCTCATTCTCCGTTTTCTCGAGTCAAGGCCCCAGGTGGTTTCCTACATTCGGGAGCTTGGGAGGGTTTTCACAGATGGTGCACGCCCCAAATGGTTTGACCTGTACACGATGGTCGGAAAGCTTGGGGCGGATAAGTTCCTTTCGAACTTCTATCGCAGGGGTCGGAAGTACGGCTTTGTCTGCCTCCAGGTTGACCCAAGGAGGAGCGCCAACGAAGAGGCTATGGTCCTCCAGGCCCTGAAGATTTCTCGAATGAGTCCTAACCTCATGGTCAAGATTCCGGCAACTCAAGCTGGTCTTGTGGTCATGGAGGAGATTGTGAGTTTCGGTGTCCCGGTGAATGCCACCTCGTGTTTCTGTGTTCCTCAAGTTGTCCAGGTTGCCCAGGCCATACAGCGGGGTTTGGAAAAGGGGAAGGCCCGAGGTATTGACTATAGCTCTTGGCGCTCAGTCATTACCATGATGCTTGGCCGCTGGGAGGCCGCTACAGAACTTACCGAAGAGGCGAGAGCGAAAGGTGTTTCCCTTGAGGAAGAAGATTTGCGCTTTTTTGGTCTTCTCATGGCCAAAAGAGCAGTAGATGCGGTGCAGGCTCTAGGGTCTCCTGCTAAGGTTCTTGTGTGTTCCACTCGCAAGGGTCCTGGCAATGCTTACCTCCACCTTGAGGAGGTTGCTAAACTCCCTGTAGTCGTCACCATGAACCCTGAGGCCATAGAATGGGGTATAACTCTCCTTCGGGAGGAGCGGGCAAAAAGACCCTTTGAGGTTCCAGAGTCGACGGTGGCAAAACTCATGAAGCTCGACTTTGCCCGGAGGAGCACAGAACCCGACGGTTTCACGATGGAGGATATCGCTGCTTCAAGCGCGCAGCGGCACAATCTTCAAGAGTTCTCTCAGGCGATGGAGAAAATTGAGGAAATCCTCTCGAAGGTGTGAGGGAGGGGGTGATAAAGAGGAGACAGAATGTAATTAAAGGAATGAGTACCGACTTTTGGGGTGTTATTGGAGAAATCCCGAATTCCTAACTCGAAGCTTTAAAGGAGGAGGAAGCATGCGATATCGGCATGTTGTTACTGGGATTTTTGTGGTAGTTTTGCTTCTTGTATGTTCTTTCGAAGTTTTAGCGCAGGAGAAATTTGGGCTCAAAGATATTCCTGAAATCAAGAACAAGAGACCTATTAACATGATCGTTGAGACGGGAGCAGCGTGGGATAAAGTTATTGAGTACATCAAGCAGTTTGAAACCGTAACAGGCGTCAAGGTTAATATCGAACGTGTAGCCTCTCCAGTGGTGTACTCCAAAGAAAACGTGGAACTTATGGCTGGTACCGGTTATTATGATGTTGTTTACGTTGAGACATCGTGGACCTGTGAGTGGTCGGATTACCTGTGGGACCTCGAGGAACTCGCTGCACAGTACGACCCCAAAGGTGTTGAAGGATTTCGGGAAGACATTCAGAATATCTCTCCTGTCCTCCTGCGATGTGGCCAGGCTTATGGAAAGCAAAAAGTGCTGCCTTTCTATACCTATCACATGGGTATGTTTATCCGACAGGATGTTTACGATGACCCTACAGAGCAAGCAGCATTCAAGGCAAAATATGGATACGATTTAAAACCACCTACAACCTATAAAGAACTCTATGATCAGGCAGAGTTCTTTACCCGTAAGAAGGGTGATCTCCTTAAAGGAAAGACCTTGGACCATGACCTCTACGG
This sequence comes from Candidatus Caldatribacterium sp., assembly GCA_025060675.1. GTDB lineage: Bacteria > Atribacterota > Atribacteria > Atribacterales > Caldatribacteriaceae > Caldatribacterium. Next base: position 4,686 of record JANXBI010000049.1, on the reverse strand, counting down.
TGTGGCAATGATGGCGGGAGCGTACCAAATTAACGACGAAATTTCTTGTTGGATCTGGGGCATGGGTGGCGATTATGCAACGGTTGTGAAGAATCCCGATGGAACTATCAAGGAATTCGTGATTACCAAAAAAGACAAGGATATTTTGAAGCAGGCCTTGACCCAGTACAAGGATCTTCTGAAATTCGCGCCAGCAGGTTCCCTTACAGCGAATTTTGACTTTGCCTGTGCGCAACAGGGTGAAGGTTTTGCTATTATTCAGCCACATCAGTTTGCAAGTCTCTTCACCTGGACGGCAAATTTACTTAAAGAAAAAGTCCCCGATGGTCGCCTTGGTATCTACCCAACAATCGGTGGGCAACCGTACACGGGTGCCTGGTCCCTTGGTGTTGCAAAAGCAAGCAAAAACCCTGAAGCAGCGTATTGGCTTGTGCGATATATTGCCTCTTACGATTGCCAAAAGGTTCTCATGAAAGAAGGGGGCCAGTTCTCAGCTCGTATGGACCTTCTCCTTGATCCTGAATTCCACTCTCCCGAAACCGAGTATCCTCTTGGCCTTGTGTGTAGCTATCTTGTAGATATCTGGCAGAAACAGGCGTCTTATGTGGATAACTACTGGTATTTCAACACTAAGGCTGGTGGCAAAGTCTATGAGATGCAGATGAATGTACTCCACAAACCCATGGCTGGAGAAGTCACAGTTGATGAGTGTGTGGCAGAACTTGTGGCAAAGACCATCGAGCTCACCTCAAAATTCGATACGGTACCCATTCGCGAGGAGTAGCAACTTTGAGGCCGGGGGCTCTGCCCCCGGCAAATGGGAGGGAGAAAATGAAAGCGGAAATCCTTTCATCAGAAACCCTTTCGGCAGAATATGCGGCGTCAAGAAAACCAACTATTTGGGAAGTGTTAACAAGTGAAAAGTATTTCAAGTGGACCCTTTTAATACCCCTCCTTGTCGTGTTGGCAATTTTCATGTTGTACCCTTTGCTCTACTGTGCCTACTACTCGTTTCACCAATGGGGGATGCGGGGGGTGGCAACTTACGTTGGTGCCCAAAACTATCGCCAGCTCTTGAATGACAAGGCGTTTCTTGAAGCTCTTTATCGAACCTTAAAGGTTTTGGTAATCTGTGTGTCGTTTGAGCTTCTCATTGGTCTAGGTTTAGCCCTTTTGTGGAGTCGCGAGTTCCCCGGAGAGAATGTTGTGCGTGGTCTTGCTCTTCTTCCCCTTCTCGTGGCTCCCTTGATCCTTTCACTTCTTTGGAACTTCATGTTTGAATACGATTTTGGAGCCATAAATCTCGTTTTGCAAGCTTTGGGATTGAACAAAGTGTATTGGTGGTCTCCTGAAAGGGCTTTATACACTATCTGCTTCATCACCATTTGGCAATGGTTTCCCTTTTCGACTTTTGTTCTCGTTGCAGGGTTGCGAAGTCTTCCTAAGGATGTTTTTGAAGCGGCAAAAGTGGATGGGGCCTCATCTTGGTACACGTTTCGTCGTCTCACGCTTCCCATGTTGAGTCCTCTCATCATGATTATCGTCGTTTTGCGGACTATGTGGCTTATCCGGCTTTTTGATCCACTTTATGGGACAACGCGAGGAGGAGTACAAACGGAACTTCTCGATTGGATTGTGTACCGTACTGCTTTCGTCTATTTTGACATCGGATATGGTTCGACAATGGCAATTTTCTCGCTTGTTCTCACCATTGCAGTGTGTGCCGTAATGTTCAAAATGCTGATGAGAGCTCTTGGGGATACGCGCTAAAGGTAGGTGGCGTTTCATGTTCATGGGTACGCTTGGGAAAGTGTTCTTTTGGTTGATTACGGCTTTGGTGCTTTTTGTTATCGTAGCACCTCTTGCTTGGATATACCTTACGGCCTTTAAATCGCCAAACGACATCTTTACTACTGAGGCAAGAAAGCTCATTTTTTTCAAGCCTACTATGGAGAATTTCCATCGTCTTTTCCAAGAGTTTCCCTTTTGGGATAACTTTTTAAATACGCTTGTTATTAGTGTGTCAAGCACAGCAGTTGTTATGGTAATTTCTTCCCTTGCGGCCTACAGTTTTGCCCGCTGGAATACCGGCAAGGGTCATTTGCTTTTTACCACTATTTCAACGAGGATGTTTCCTGGGGTAGTAGCAGCAATACCCTTCTTTGTTATGTATCGGGATCTTGGACTTCTAGACACCCGCTTTGGCTTAGCCCTCCTTCACATTTACTTTAATACCTCCTTCGCGACTTTTCTCCTCTATGGGTTTTTTAAGGAGATCCCTGAGGAGCTGGAGCAAGCAGCTATGGTCGATGGGTACAGCCGGGTAGATGTCTTCCGGAAGATCGTCCTTCCCCTCGTCCGTCCAGGATTGGCTGTGACTGCAGTGTTTTGCCTTGTATGGTCTTGGAACGAGTTTCTCTTTAGCTTTCTCTTCACCCGTGTAGCAGCTCGGCCGGTCACGGTTCTTATTTCTTCTTTCTGGGGCTCTATTGAGGTCCAGTATGGTCCGATGGCCGCTGGAGCAGCTATTGTGATTCTTCCAACGCTTATCGCAGCGTGGTTTATGCAAAGGTACATCATCCGCGGATTGACTTTTGGCGCGGTTAAGGGTTAAAAATCGAGACTTGAGAAAGGTTGGTTAACCATCATGCTTCCCCGAATGACCACTGGCGATTGGATTTTCTGGTCTATCCTTTCTTGGGTTTTTGTGAATTTCCTGTGGATTAAGTTTGTAGAGCGATTTATTCCTCTTTGGTTTGGTACGATTGTAGCCACAGTTTTTGCTCTCCTGCTCCTCAAATATGGCCCCCGCCCTCAAGAAGAGGACGAGGAAGAAGAGGAGGAGTAAGCTTATGGCAGAAGTCCGGCTCGAAAACGTTGTGAAGATGTACGGGAGAAAGACGGCTGTTCGAGGGGTAAGTTTCACTTGTCGGGAGGGAGAGTTTTTCTCGATCCTCGGTCCTACTGGTGCGGGGAAAACTACGATTCTCAAGATGATTGCTGGAATTGAGCCGATAACTTCTGGAAAGATTTACTTTAACGGTAAAGTAGTAAATGACCTTCCTCCTCAAGAACGCAATGTTTCCATGGCTTTCGAGACCTATAATCTCTACCCTCATATGACCGTTTACGATAATATTGCTTTTCCCCTCCGTGCTCCTCGTTGGCGGTTGAAGCTTACCCCCCAGGAAGAGAGGAAACGAGTAGAAGAAATCGCTACTTTTCTTGGTATCGAAAAGCTCTTAGACCGCCTTCCTCAGAACTTGAGTGGTGGACAGAAACAGCGAGTCTCTTTGGCGCGAGCTCTTGTGCGCAAAGCCGAGGTTTATCTCCTTGACGAACCTATTGCTCACCTTGATGCAAAACTTAAGTTTTCAACACAGACACTCCTTAAAGAGTTTGCTCAACGCTACGGGAGTACCATTATCTACGTTACGCATGATTTTCGGGAGGCCTTGGCGCTTTCTGACCGTATGGTTGTCCTCCGTCGGGGTAGAGTTGAACAAGAAGGTACGCCTGAGGAAATCTATTATTACCCTAAAACCGATTTCGTTGGAAGGCTTGTTGGAGACCCTCCCATGAATCTCATTGATGGGGAGCTCATCAGTCAACATGGGGTTCTCTTTTTCCGCAAAGGAGAAGACTTTGTGCTCCACCTTGAGGGAGTTCTGGCTGAAAAAGCAAGTAGCGCAGCTTGGGAAGAGAACGGGAAACAAGTTGTGCGTTTGGGAATTCGGCCAGAACATATTCGCCTTGGTGAAGAAAAATCCTCGGACAACGCCTTCCGACTCCCTGTGTACGCTGTCATCCATGAGAGTGAAAGTAGCGTCGTGACCTTCAGGCTTAAGGATAATACCTTTCTTTACGTCCGAACGGTAGGTTTCTGTAGATACGGGAGAGGGGAAGACGTTTGGCTTGATTTTGATCCCCAGTGGACGTTTTTCTATGGGAAGACAGTAGAAGTCACCAGGGAAGGGAGTTTGGAACAATGAGCAGGGTTGACGTTAATCATGTGTGGAAAATATATCCTCGAGGAAACGTTGTAGCAGTGCAAGATCTTACTTTCACCTGTAATGACAGAGAATTCTTGGCGATTCTTGGTCCTTCAGGTGGCGGAAAGAGCTCAACCCTGAGAATGCTTGCAGGACTTGAAGAGATTACCAAAGGAGAAATCCTTTTTGATGGAAAAGTTGTCAATCATCTTGGTCCAGCAGAGCGAAATGTGGCTTTGGCCTTCGAATCTTATGCTCTCTATTATCGCTTGAACGTTTATGAGAATATCGCTTTTCCTTTGCGGGCCCGTGGCATAAAAGGATCTGAAGTAGATAAGCGGGTGAAGTTTATTGCGGAACTTCTTGAGCTCACTCCTTATTTGAAGAAGTATCCTGGTTCTTTGGCGGGTGGTATTCAGCAACGGGTATCGCTCGCCCGAGCGCTCGTAAGGAAGCCTAATGTGACCCTTCTTGATGAACCTCTTTCCCATATGGATCAGAGAGTTCGTCATGAAATTCGAGCTCGAATTCGCCATCTCCATGACGAGCTTGGGCTTACCACTATCTACGTTACTCACGATCAAGCGGAGGCTATTGCCCTATGCGATCGTCTTCTCATTATTAATGAAGGAAAACTTCAGCAAATTGGGACGGTAGAGGAAGTTTGGAATCGTCCTGCGAATAAGTTCGTGGC
>JANXBI010000046.1 GCA_025060675.1 Candidatus Caldatribacterium sp. | reverse complement strand
TTCTACAGCACGAAAAGCAGCTCTAAAAGCCCTATCAATCCCAACCCTTCTTCCACGCAATCGGCATCCGTCGCCCCACACCAAAAGCCTTTGTGGTGACCTTTAGTCCCGGCGCTCCCTGTCGACGTTTGTACTCTGCAGCATCAATGCGTCGCACAACATCTTCGACAAGCTCCTGTGGAAACCCCAAAGAGGCGATATCCCGAGGCGAGAGGTTCTCCTCAACGTAAGCGCGAAGAATCGGGTCAAGGACCTTATAGGGAGGTAAGGTGTCTTCATCCCGCTGATTGGGCCGTAATTCCGCAGAGGGAGCCTTCAGAAAGACGTTGGGAGGAATGACCTCGTGAAGCGTATTCGCATACGCGGCAAGTTCGTACACCATTGTCTTGGGGACATCAGCCAAAACGGCAAGACCACCAGACATATCCCCGTAGAGGGTACAATAACCCATAGCCAGCTCCGATTTGTTCCCAGTACTCAGAACGAGGTATCCTTCTCGGTTCGAGAAAAACATGAGGATGTTCCCTCTGATACGGGCCTGCAGATTCTCTTCGGCAAGGTCCACGAGAGGCTCCCCTTGAGGATTCAAAGCCCTGAGGTACGAGGCAAAAATATCGCCAATAGGGATGACACGCCAACCGATACCAAGATTCTCCGCCAATCTCCTTGCATCCTCAAGGCTTGCGGGGGAAGAGTACGGAGAAGGCATTCCTACACCTAAGACGTTTTCCGCTCCTAAAGCTGAGACAGCCAAAACGGCAACAACTGAGGAGTCGATACCCCCACTGAGTCCTACCAGAGCCTTTTTGAAACCGGTTTTCTCGAAGTAATCGCGAATACCAAGGCAAAGTGCCCTATACACATCCGCAATGCCTTCGCAAAGGGCAGAAGGACTCTTTCCAGAGGAGGACCAAGAGGTATCAAGGACAACCCGATCCTCTTCGAAAGACCGTGCCTCCCAAACGATGTTCCCCGAAGCGTTGAGGAAAAGGCTTGAACCATCGAAGATGAGCTCATCGTTTCCTCCAACCTGGTTCACGTATGCTATAGGACGAGCGTATTTCCGAGCAAGGTGGGAGAGCATGTCGGCCCTGAGACGTCTCTTCCCATAGTAGTACGGTGAAGCAGAAATATTCAAAAAGAGCGTAGCCCCCTGGGTAGCAAGTTCTAAAAGAGGGTCAAGCTCGTAAAGTGGTCGTTGCCAGTAATCCTTATCGTTCCAGATGTCCTCGCAAATGGTAAGACCAAGCACTTCGCCTTGAAAATGCACCACTTTTCTCTCCGCAGCCGGCTTGAAGTATCGAACCTCATCAAAAACATCGTAATTGGGCAAGAGGCTTTTGGCTTGCTGCGCCACAAGCTTTCCTTCGGAGAAAAGCAGCGCAGCATTCCACAGTCCACCCTCATAGCAGAGTGGTGCCCCAACGACAATCCCGATACCATGGCTTGCTGCGGCAATATCCCCAAAGAGCACCCGTTCCACTGCTCGTAACAAGTCTCCTCGATAGAGCAGGTCCCGTGGGGGATACCCAACAATGGAAAGCTCAGGAAAGACGACAAGATGTGCTCCTTGCTCCTTTGCCCAGCGGACATTCGCAAGGATTTTCGCTGTGTTCCCACGGATATCTCCTACCGTGGGATTGAGCTGAATGAGGGCAATGCGCACTCTCACATACCCCCCTCCAGAAAGCGACAGAGGTTCTCTAAAAGATGCTTTCGAATCGCCCCATCTTCTTGCCAGCGTCTTTCTGTCTCCTTTCTGAGCTGTTCCACAGCTTCCGGACCACCGAACTCAACCAATTCTCCACTATATGCCTCGATCCACGACGAAATCATCTCCAACGTAACCTCAGGGTGGAACTGCAAAGCAAGAGCACATCCTCGATAGAGGAAAGCCTGGTTTCGGCACGTTTTGCCTGTGGCAAGAAGAGAAGCACCATACGGGAGCTCAAAGGTATCCCCATGCCACTGGAAGACAGAGAAAGAATCAGGAAGACCAAAGAAAAGAGGAGACGTTCTTCCATACGCCGTTAGCAAAAGGGGGTACCAGCCAATCTCCTTCACCGCATTAGGCCTCACCTCAGCTTGAAAAGCCCTTGCGATGAGCTGTCCACCAAGACAAATGCCCACAATCGGTATGCCTCTGCTCACACCCTCGCAGATCAACGCTTCCACATCGAAAAGGTACGGATATTTCGCTTCCTCATAAGCTCCCATAGGGCCACCAAGGATGAGAAAGGCGTGGTATTCCCGCAATGAACACGGCAGCCTTGTACCTCGAACATCCATGACCCGGAGGTCCAGGTTCCACCCTCGTTCCTTGAGGGCCGCAGAGAGAAGTCCTGGACCTTCGAGCGTAACATGTTGGACAACAAGAGCTCTCTTCACCACAACCACCCTGTGAGGTGCCGTCTTTCAGTGACCAAGCGCCTGCTGAAATACCTTCCCAAAAGCAAAGGCGCTTGGGAACGTTCCCAAGCGCCTTTGCTTTACGCAAAAAGTATATACCTTAGGGTTGACTTTTCGCAAGTCCTCGGTATAATAAAGCCAAACTGGCAAAGTAGCCAAGCGACACTGAGGTCCTTGCGGAGACGCAAGGACCTCTCTTCTTTAGGCAGAGAGGCTCCCTCGGGGGCAAAGAAGCCCCCAGGGAGCCTTCATTGTTTACAAACCTCGAAGGGGTGATGAAAGTGCGTTGGCTACTTCTCGTGCTTGGCACCATCTTTCTGGGACCATCGGCGCTTGCAGCCGATGCAAGAGGGGCAGAGACCTTGGCAGCACAACCTGGACTCCCTGTGGATTACGTATGGATTCTCGTGTGTGGCTTTCTTGTCTTTTTCATGCAAGCAGGCTTTGCCATGGTAGAAGCAGGATTTTGCCGGTCAAAGAACACCACAAACCTCTTGAGCAAGAACCTCATTGACTTCGTTGTAGCTTCTCTGGCCTTCTTTGCGGTGGGATACGGCCTTTTGAAAGGGAATGACGTTCAAGGACTCGTGGGATCTGGACACTGGTTCCTCCGAGGGGCATCCTACGATGTAGGGACGTACCTCGATTTCTTCTGGCAGCTTGTGTTCTGCGGAACAGCAGCAACCATTGTTTCTGGAGCAGTCGCTGAACGGCTGAAGTTCTCCGCATACCTTGTGTACACTCTCTTTGTGAGCCTCTTCATCTATCCAATTTACGCCCACTGGGTTTGGGGAGGTGGATGGCTCTCGAAACTCCCCTTTGGAGCAGGACACGTTGACTTTGCCGGATCCGGTGTAGTGCATGCCATCGGAGGTCTTGTCGGCCTTGCCGGAGCGATGGTTTTAGGTCCCCGGTTTGGGAAGTACACCAAAGATGGCAAACCTCGCGCCATTCCCGGACACAACATGTCTTTAGCAGCTCTGGGAACCTTTATCCTCTGGTTTGGATGGTTTGGATTCAACCCTGGCAGTACCTTCAGTGCACACCACCTTCGCATAGCCGTCATAGCGGTTAACACTAACCTCGCCGCTGCTGCTGGAGCCCTAACCACGCTCCTTATCATGTACACCAAAACGCGGCGATGGGACCTTGGAATGACCCTGAACGGGACCCTGGGAGGGCTCGTGGCCGTCACCGCACCATGTGCTTGGATTGAAGCGTGGGCGGCGGTCGTCATCGGAGCTGTCGCAGGGTTACTAGTGGTCTGGGGCGTGTACTTCCTCGAGTCTCACGGAGTTGACGACCCAGTAGGTGCAGTGAGTGTTCACGGGGTGAACGGCCTCTGGGGCCTGGCAAGTGTTGGTCTTTTCGCCGATGGAACGTACGGCCTCTACTCTCTTGAGCCACCATACGTGACAGGACTCTTCTACGGTGGAGGAGTGGGCCAACTCCTGGCACAGCTCATCGGCATTGCTGTTGTCACTGCATGGGCTTTTGGCCTTGGATACCTACTCTTCCGGGTTATGGACCTCTCCTTTGGCATACGGGTCTCTCCCGAGGAAGAACTCCAAGGACTTGACATCCACGAACATGGAACACCTGCGTATCCTGAGTTCACCCCTCAACGAACTATGCTCGTGAGTTAGGAGGGAAAACCATGGTGAAGCTTGAAATCATCGTTCGGGGAGAAAGGGTTGCCGACGTTGTGGCCGCTCTTGAACGCTGTGGGTACCCCGGTCTCACCATGTACACCGTGGAGGGACGGGGGACGCAGAAAGGGCTGACCGAACAGTTTCGGGGACGAACCTACGAAATCCCCTTCCTCTTCAAGACAAAGATTGAGGTCGTCATTCGTGATGAGGATTGCGAAAAGGTCGTGGAGGCAGTAAGCACTGCGGCCCGAACCGGTGCGATTGGTGACGGAAAAATTTTCATCTCCCCGATTATGGATGTCGTCAGAATCCGAACCGGGGAGCGACAAGAACAGGCCATTTAGTATACAATAGAGGCAGGGTTTTTCCGAAAAATTCCCAATCGAAATCAAAGGAGGAACCAAAATGGAACAGCGGGTGTTTACTTTCAACCCTGGTCCAGCAGCCCTGCCTCTTCCCGTTCTTGAACGGATACGCGATGAGATGTTGAATTTCCAAGGAACTGGAATGTCCATCCTTGAGATGAGTCACCGTTCGAAGACCTTCGAGAGCATCCTCAACGAGGCAGTAGCACGGGTCAAACGGCTTTTACGACTCGACGACCGTTTCCATGTCGTTTTCCTTCAGGGGGGAGCAAGCCTGCAGTTTGCTATGGCCCCAATGAACCTTGCGCTTGAGGGAAAACCCGTAGGATACGTTGACACGGGGTATTGGGCACTGAAGGCCATTAAAGAAGCGCAGGCCGTGGGGAAAAGCGTGAAAATTCTTGCCTCATCGGCTGATAAAAATTACTCCTACATCCCGAAGAATTTCGCCATTGACCCAGAACTCGCCTACCTCCACCTTACCTCAAACAACACCATTGAAGGAACCCAATGGCACACTTTCCCAGACACACCAGGTGTGCCTTTGGTGAGCGATATGTCTTCAGATATCTTCAGCCGAGTCTTTGATCCTTCGCCCTTCGGGCTTATCTATGCTGGTGCTCAGAAGAATGCTGGACCTGCAGGAGTCACCATTGTCATTATCCGAGAGGATATGCTTGATCGAGTTCCTAAAAGCCTTCCCACAATCCTCAAATACACAACCTTTGTGGAATCCAACTCTTTGTACAACACACCACCCTGCTTTGCCGTGTACGTGGTTAACCTTGTCCTTGAGTGGATTGAAAAGACCATTGGTGGTCTTGAGAATATGGAGGCCATCAACCGGGAGAAGGCGCGCACCCTCTACGAGTACATCGATAGCCAGGATTTCTACCTCTGCCCCACGACACCGGAAGACCGCTCTATGATGAACGTGGTCTTCCGACTCCCAAATCCAGAGCTCGAAGAGCGGTTCGTCAAAGAGGCGGAAAAAGAGGGACTTGTTGGCCTTAAAGGACATCGTTCAGTGGGAGGATGTCGTGCCTCCCTTTACAATGCGGTCACCTTACAAGCCGTACGAACGCTTGTTGACTTTATGAAAGAGTTCGCCCGAAGAAACGGCTGACTCAGGCGAGACCAAATCGAACGAATTCCCGGAAAAGCGAGGCATTTGCCTCGTAGAGTTTCTCCCAGAGCCGAAAGAGTTCCTCATACAGTGACAAAGCCTCCTTTTCCGGGGAGAGCGTCTCTTCAACCGGAAAGAAATCCGGGGAGAGCTCGTCGAAAGAAGCAATCATACCCAGCGCCTTTAAAGCCACAAGGAAGGCACCTTTTGCAGAAGACGAGGGGTAGGTGCTCACCGCAACGGGAATGCCAAGAACGTTGCAGAGTACTCTTCGTCCTGTTTTGGAAAGCGCAAAACCTCCACCTATGACCACCCTTTTCGGATCCCCCATCACCCGTCGAAGCATCTCAAAGACTGCTCGAACAGAAAATGCCACACCCTCGTACGCCGCTTGGAGGAGCTCCCGAGAGGTATGGAAAAAAGAGAGACCAAAGAGAATCCCACGGGCGTACGGATCCCAGTACGGACTCCGTTCACCGGTGAGGAAGGGCAGGAAGAGAGGGCGCCTGCAGAAGGGGTCGAGGACAACCTCTTCTTCCTTCACCAAATCGCGCATCCAGGAAAAGACAATCCCCCCATTGTTAATCGCTCCCCCACCCACCCAGATATCCGAGGTCAGGTAGTAGCACCAAGACTGCTCCTTTGGGTCGAAAACCGGTCGTCGAGCGCACATACGCACCGCTCCAGACGACCCCACGCTCACCACCATCTCTCTTTCCCGGAAACAGCCCTCTCCAAGGTTCGCGAAAGGTCCATCGCCTCCGCCCCACACAACGGGGATCCCCAGGGGTAATCCAATCTCCCAAGCAAAATCCCGATTCCCAAGAGGCAGAGAAAACTCGGGCTCACAGAGGGAAGGGAAAAGCTCAGGAGAAACGCCAAGGAACGCACAGAGCTTCTCGCTCCAGACCTTCCTCTCAAGTTCAAGAAGGCCGGTGCCTGAAGCCGTAGAATAGTCGCAGAGCAACTCTCCAGTGAGCTTCCAGAGAATCCAATCCTTAATGCTGAGGATTTTCCACGTCTTCATCAGGAGATCCCCAGCATGTTTTCTGAACCACAGAATCCGTGGCGGATGGTAAATGGTATGGATTGGAGCCGCCGTGTAACGGTACAGATGCGCTTCCTCGTACACTTGTCGGAATTCCTCAACTTCTTGAAAGGACCGGGTATCCATCCAGTTCACAAGGGGAGCAAGAGGAGTACCCTCTCTGTCCACGAGAAGGAAGCTGTGGAGCATGGTGTCAAACGTCAAAGCGGCAAAAGCATCTTTTGGGAAAGGAGCAACGGCTTCTTTGAGGGTATGCACAAGGGCAACGAAAATGGTCTCTGGATTCTGCTCGGCATACCCAGGCTTCGGCGAGAAGGTAGGATACTCCCGCTTTGTCGTACAGCGCACATTTCCTGAGGAGTCAAAGACACAAGCCTTCACCGAGGAGGTTCCAATATCCACCGCAAGAAAAAGGCGCCCATTCATTTTGGCCTCCAAAGACCTTTTCCCCAATTATACCCGTGTCACCCATTTCCCTTAAAGAGTAGAGTAGAACTCCCAAAGGAGGTCGGCCATGCGACGAGAGCCCACCCTTGAAGACGTACGACACGTGGTGGAGATAGCACGGGCATTCCTCGACGATGCCCTAACGATTCTTGCCGCCTACGTACAATCCCCTACCTCCCTCTCCCAATCCCTCAAAGACCATGGGCTGAACCCCAAGACCGTGCTCTTCTCCTTCTCTTTCCCTGGAGAGCTCCCCACAATCCTTGCCATCGCCCAAAGGTACTTCACAAAGGGCAAGGACTACCCGGTGAACCCTTACGCCCTCCTTTTAGCCATCCGGGAGGCTGAGCGGGGCCGCAGAGGATTCGAGTTTGGGATTGTGGCGGCACAAGACACCGATTTAGCCACCCAGTGCGAGTGGGCCTGCGCAACGATTCTCAAGAACTTCGAGCGCTTCAAGGAGAGCAAAGAGAAGGACTTCATCGCCTTTCTGGGCCGGCGCTGGGCCCCAGTGGGAGCGGCGAACGACCCAAAGGGACTCAACCGCTTCTGGGTGGACAACGTCCGGTACTTCTATACACTCTTCCAAAAGGGGGATGCGGAATGAACGTTCAGGAATTCTTCTCTTTCGTGGCTTCTCTCTTCTTCCTCGGAGTGGGAAGCTACCTCTTCTCACGATGGCACTTCAATCGCCTGACTCTTGAACGGTACCGGAAGATTCTTACCCTTGCTGAGGAAGCCGTGCTCTTTGTAGAGGATGCCTTTCCAGAGAAAAAGGGTGTTGAGAAACTCAAAGAAGCCATCCAGTACCTGAAAGAAGGATGTGAACGCCTAGGCATCCTCCTTGGAGATTCTGAAGCCGAAGCAAGGGTGCGAATCGCTTATCAGCGCCTCGAAAGGAAGAAATGACTATTCTTTCCCCAAGAATCTGAGGGTCCTTGCAATCCGGGCAAGGACCCGTTCCCTCCCTAAAACCTCAAGGAGTTCGAAAAGCCCAGGACCAACCTTTTTCCCCGACACCGCCACGCGGAGGGGATGGATGAACTGTGCCGCTTTCACACCTCTTTGTTCTGCCTCCTTGCGAATAGCCGCTTCGATGGTAGGAGCATCAAAGGGCGTAAGGTCTCGCAAAAGCTCAAAAGACACCCGGAGAATCTCTGGCACCCCACTGTCACGGAGAACCGCCTCAACCGCCTGGGGGTCGTACTCGTACGCTTCCTTGAAGAAATAGGCTGCGTCCTCAAGAATCTGTGCCACGTACCGGACGCGCTCTCGCATAAGGAGCACAACCTTTTTGCAGTACTCAAGGAACTCTGGGGTACAGTCTTCGTCTCGGACTACGTTGTGGCGCTTGAGGATATCAAGAAGAATGTCCCGGAGTCTTTCAGGATGCGCTTCTCGCAAATACACGCTGTTCATCCAGTTGAGCTTATCTAAGTCAAAGACGGCTGCGTGTTTGGTGACCTGCTCAAGAGAGAAGCGCTCAATAATCTCCTCCCGGGTAAAAATTTCCTTCTCTTCCTCCCCTGTTGCCCAGCTCAGGCGAGCAAGGTAATTCACCATAGCTTCTGGGAGATACCCCATGTCCCGGTAGTACGTGACCGAAGGAGACCCATGACGCTTGCTCAGACGAGTCCTATCCTTTCCCAAAATCATCGGGACATGGGCAAATTCAGGACAGGGGAATCCCAAAGCCTTGTAGAGCAGCACCTGGCGCGGGGTGTTGGAGATATGGTCATCTCCCCGGATGACATGGGTGATACGCATGAGGGCATCGTCAACAACACACGCGAAATTGTAGGTAGGCATGCCATCCGATTTCAAAATGACAAAGTCGTCAAGTTCATCGTTATCAAAGGTGACCTCTCCTCGAAGCATATCGATGAACGTTGTGGTACCCTCGGGAATCCGGAAGCGAAGCACTGGTTTCCGTCCCTCTTCGAGAAAAGCCTGGCGCTCTCTCTCACTCAAATGGAGACACTTCCGGTCATACCTCCAGCTTCTCCCCTGGGCAATGACCAGTTCTTTACGAGCTTTGAGCTCTTCTGGGGTGCAGAAACACTCGTAAGCGAATCCCGCACGACGGAGCTTTTCTGCGTACTCTCGGTAAAGAGGCAAACGCTGACTCTGGAAATACGGACCGTAAGGACCACCGACTTCTGGTCCCTCGTCCCAGAAAAGACCAAGCCACTTCAGGCTCTCCAGAATAACCCCTACGGATTCTTCCGTTGAACGTGCGACGTCCGTATCTTCGATTCGAAGAACGAAAACCCCGTGGTGCTTACGAGCAAAAGCCCAGTTGAAAAGGGCAGTTCTTGCCCCACCAAGGTGCAAAAATCCCGTTGGGCTTGGAGCAAAACGGACCCGAACAGTTCCACTCATTAGACGTCACTCCTCGATTTTGGTACCACGAAAATTCCTTGCCCTTCTGCAACTCTTTCCCCATCATAGAGGATTTCTCCAAAAGCTGCAACAACTCTCCCTTCGTTCTTCTCCACCCGACCCCGAAGAAGGAGGATCTGTTCCGTAGGACAAGGTTTGAGAAACTTGACCTGGAGCGTCCCAGTAACCGCAAAAACCCCAGCGTGCTTCACGCTGTGGGACATCACCTCATCAAGAAGGGCAGCCACAATGCCCCCATGAACAACCCCCGCAAAACCCTGGAGGTACCAGGGAATAACCACTTTGGTCTCAGTCCACTCTCCATTCCTCTGGAAACGAAGCGCAAAACCATGGGGATTGCACTCTCCACAGAAAAAGCATCGCTTATCATCCACAAAGGCCATTACTCTCGACCCCTTTCGCTGAGGATTTCCGAAAGGAAGACGAACTCGTACTCTGGATGAGACTCTGAGAGAAACCTCCGGAGAGCCTCGTAGGTAACTTCCTTAGAATGCCCAATGGCTATGGCAAATCCCTGTCTTCGCGCTATGGCAAGCGTTTCCTGAAGCCTCCCAAGCACATAGGCAACATCCCCTTCCCCATCGAGGAAAACATCCCGGCAGAGCGCTGGAACCCCCATCTCCTTCATAACTCGAAAAGCAAGAGAACGGGGCGTTGTTAGACTGTCAAGGAAATACACTCCCTTTTCCCGAAGATACATGGCACAGGATTCCATGAGACGTCGATCTTGAGTCGCTTTAGAACCTTTGTGGTTGTTGAGCCCCCGTGCTTCAGGGATACGCTCAAAGGCGTTCTCCATGATACGAGCCACTTCTTCTTTCGACATTCCCACTCGAAGCAACATCCGTTCCCCCACGTTCTCCTCTTGAGACAGAGCCTCCATAGGCAAATGGATGAGGACTTCTTTCCCCCTTTGTGCCGCTTGCCGTGCCAGGAAAGGACCATAAGGAGCATAAGGGAGGACTGCCACGTTGAGTTTCACTGGTAGAGAGAAGAATTTTGCCGCAACCTCTGGGTTATATCCAAAGTCATCGATAACAATTGCAACCTTAAACATCTTGGGGAAAGAAAAACGGAAACGAAACCATACTGCATCCCCCCAACAAAGTTCGTACACTTCATCCCCTTTCCTTTTCTCAGAAAGCCCAAAGGGGCGAAGAGGTGCAAAGAGGACTTCAAGACGACCAAGAAAAGCATCTCGTTCTCCGCCACTTTTCACCACAACCTCAACATCCCAGTATGGCTCTTGGGGAGATGGAACGTGGCGTACCGAGAATGCCGCCTTTTTCTGTCGTAACTCGTGGAACACAAGAAGGGCAAGCCAATCCCCAGGGCTAAAGAGGGAGGTCAATCGGGAAAGGGCACTCTGCCCATCGTAGGCCAAATACTCCTCCACTCCAAGGGCAAAGAGCGCCACTCCCCACCCTACAAGGCCAAGGAGGAAGAAAACGACAAGCCTATGAGGCCAGTGCATATTCCTTGATGCGTTTCTTGAGTTCCTCGATGCCCCGTTTGAGCTGCTCTTCTTCACCACTCACCAAAATGTCAGGCAAAAGACCTCGACCGTTGATATCCGTCCCGTCGGGAAGATAGTATTTGGAAACGGTGAAAATAACCCCCCCTCCATGGGAAAGGGGCGAGATTTCCTGAATAACGCCTTTCCCGAAGGTCTTCTCGCCTATAAGGAGCGCATGAGCACTGATTCGAAGTATCCCTGCTAAGATTTCGGCACCACTTGCCGTCCCCTGGTTGACCAATACCACAATCGGAGAGACAACGAGAGGATGCACGAAGTTTGTAATTGTTTCCCTTTTCCCGCTCCGGTCCTCTACAAAAAGGAGTTTTTCTCCGTAGGGAACAAAAAGACCTGAGGTGACTAGAGCTGAGGAGAGCAACCCTCCCGGGTTATTCCGCAGGTCGATGACAAAACCCAAGGCACCTTGCGCAAGGAGATCGGAAATGGCCTTTTGGACCTCATCGGCAGTTCGTCCGTGGAACTCTGAAATGCGCACCAATCCCACTCCACCTGGGAAGAGTTTGTAGTCAACGCTCTGGATTTTGATGATATCTCGGATAATCTCTACGGTGATATCCTCTGGAACACCCTCTCGCCTCAGGGTAAGAACCACCTTTGTTCCTCGTTCACCACGCATCTTGCGTACCGCTTCATCAAGGGACATTCCTTGCGTTGATTCACCATCGATAGCAAGGATAATATCACCTGCTTTGACCCCTGCCTTATCCGCCGGAGACCCTTCAATAGGAGATATGACTGTGAGCTTCTCATCGCGTATGGCAATAACGATTCCAACCCCGGAGAACTCTCCTTCCAAGGTATCACTCGTCTCAATCCTATAGTCCTCAGGGTTCAGGTATCGGGCATAAGGATCAGGAAGTGCCCGAAGAACCCCCCGAATGGCTTCTTCAAGGAGTTTCTCTTCATCAAGAGGCGTCTCAGAGTAGAACTTCTCTCGAATGAGGGAAATAGTCTCAAAGAGGGGTTCCCAGTTCTCGAAATCTCTTTCTTTCCCTAATCCGAAAGCCCGGAACGACCGCTCCGTCACAAGGAGAAAGGCCACACAGACAACAAGAAGAACCCCAAAAAGCACCCGTACCATAACCTTTTTCGTATCCACCGTGTTCACCTCGTTCTACTGAAGCCAGAGGAGAGGATCCTCCTCACGGGCACTTGTTCCCACTCGCACCTCAAAGTGTACCACTGGCCGTTCCACAAGACCAGAGTCTCCGCTGAGGGCAATGACTTGTCCACCTTGGACCTCGTCACCTGCCCGCACGCGAATTTCTCCAAGATGGGCGTACACGGTCACAAGGTCATTCCCATGGTCGATGACGATCGTCTTCCCATATCCCCGGATGGTGCTTGCCAGAATCACTACCCCATCAGCTGCAGCGTACACCGGTGTCCCCCTGGGACAGGCGATGTCAATGCCAGGATTGTAGAACGTGATCCCATAGCGAGCATCCTTCCGTTCTCCAAAAGGACGGAAAATGGTTCCACCCTGCACGGGCCAGAAAAGCTTTCCCCGTTTAACCGGAACTTGTGGAGGACGAACAAGAGCACGTCTTTTGGCGAGCTCCTCCCGGAGCTTCGCAATGGTCCCCTCAAGATTCCTCTGGGCTTGCAAGAGTTCTTGGCGATTCCTCTCAAGGCGAGCCTTTTCACCCTCGAGTCGACGGAGGATTTCCCCCCGGGCCTTTTTGAGTTCAGCAAGACGCTTGTTCTCAAGAACCAGCTTCTCCTTGAGCACCACTTCAAGACGGATGCGTTGCTTAAGCTCCTCGAGTTTCCGCGCCAAATCCCCCTGACGAACCAAGGCTTCCTCAATCCGTTGATGCTTCTCGCCAAGACACCGAACCGCCAGGGACACGACACTCTCCCGCTCACTTGGGGGAATCCCCGCCAAAAGATCACCGAGGAACGTCGTACTTTCCCTCTGAACCACCCAAGCGATAGCCTCTTGGTTGCTCTTCTCCTTGAGAATACCTTGGGAGAGTTTGCCGATTTCGTTCTCAAGGGCTTTCCGCTGCTTTTCAAGAGCGAGAATCCGCTCTCGAGACTGAGCGATGTCTCTCTCAGTACCCATGATCTGCCTCTCGATTCTGGCAAGTTCCCCCGAGAGGTCCTTAGTACTGGAGAGGATTTTCTTGAGTTCGCTCTCAAGACGGGTTCCTTCCCGTTTGAGCTCTTCAAGCTTCTTGGTCTGCAAAGCGATTTCCTCTTCGAGGGAGTTTTGCGCCCAAAGAGGTGAAAGGGAAAGAAGGGCAGAAACCAACCACAGTACCCATAAGGCAAACTTCATCGTATGCGTCGTCGCACCCCCCAGTACCCGAGAGAGGTTCCAAGCATCCCCATCCCGCACCCCCCAAGGAGGTCCAGAACAAGGAAAGGAAGGAGCAACTCCTCAACCTGAACCCAAAGAAAACCAGGGAAAACTTCTCCCATAAGGCGAACAAGAGGCATCACAAAGAATACTGTGCAGAGGTACGCTCCCACACCACCACAAAGGCTGAAGAGAAATCCTTCAAGGAGCAAAGGGGAAAGGGCAAAGCCCCTTGTTGCCCCCACAAGGGAAAAGACCTCGATTTCTTTCCTCTTCAGTTGCACCGAGAAGGCTGTCACAACGACTATGACGAACACACCAAAGCCTACAATCCCTAAGAGAAACCCTCCACCCGCACGGAGAACAAGCCGAAAGAAACGCAGGAAACCCTCTACCTCCTGCCCACCGTAGAGAATCTCTCCAAAGGAGGGATCACCTTTGAGTTCCCGAACGATGTCCAAAAGCTCTTCAATGCGCTTTGGGACAACCTCAAGGGAAGCGGGGAAGGATACGTCTCCAATTGCCTCCTGCGTAAGCCCAGTACGTTCAAGGAATCGCTTCTTGGCTTCCTCAGGGGAAACGAACGTCACTCGGGCAACGTGAGGCAGCGCGGCAACCCTTTGCTCGGCTGCTCGCATTGCTTCTCCCTCTATCCCCTCCCGGAAAAAGACCCGAATCGCGAAACGTTCTCTCCAGTGCTCTCGAAGCCGTACCACCTCAAGGTACCCCAAAGACACGGCATTCACAAGGAAGAACACGAGAAGAACGCTCGAAAACCCGATAAGGAACAATCCAGGTCTTCGGAGAACGTAACGGGAGATACGCCCCACCTACACCTCTCCTTCCCGAACCCGTCCTCTCTCTAAGAAAATGACCCGAGCCGGGAAGTGCTCAGTAAGCATTTTGTTATGCGTCGCTACAATAACCGTTGCCTTTTCACGTTGAGAGAATTCAAAAAGCAACTCCAGTACTTTCTTTGCTGAAACATCGTCGAGATTCCCTGTAGGCTCATCGGCAAGGACAAGTCTTGGTCGGTGAATCAGAGCCCGCCCCACACAGAGTTTTTGTTTCTCGCCCCCCGAGAGGCAGCGAACTTGGAAGAAACCTTTCTTCTCAAGTCCAAGCATCAACAGCATTTCTTTTGTTGCCTGCACCGCTTCTTTCCCATTCATCCCGAGGACAAGGAGAGGCGTCATGAGGTGCTCATACACTGTCCACTCAGGAACGAGCTCAAGATCCTGAAAAACTACTCCAAGATGCTGCCGGAGAAAGGGTACAAAACGAGCATCCAGTGTGTCAATGCGCCGTCCAGAGAACCAAACCTCGCCTTTCGTTGGTCGCTCCTCCCGGGTAATGAGCCGAAGCAGCGTCGTCTTCCCTGCCCCTGTGGCTCCTTGGACGAAAACGAACTCTCCTCTCCCAATGGAGAGAGTCACGTCCTCTAAAGCTTTGACATTCGGGGGATATATCTTAGAAACCCCACGGAACTCAAGAAATGCCATTGTTTCCCTGCACCCGAGAGGTATTATACCACCCCTTCCGCCACCACTCCCTCATGAGGAGCATGCCAAAGCGTGCAAAAGCAGGCACGACACGTCGTACCCTACGTGGCTCACGCAGTACTCGCCACAGCCATTCAAGTCCAAGGAAACGGAAAGGTAACGGTGCCCGTCGTAACCTCCCCGCCCAGACATCAAAGCTCCCTCCAACACCCATGAAGACCTGAGCAGGAAGAACATCGCGGTAACGGGCAATCCATACTTCTTGGCGAGGAATACCCATCCCCACAAAGAGCACATTCGGGGCAGCAGAAACGACATCAGCAAGAACTTCAGCGTCGTCCTCGAAGTATCCATGGTGGAACCCACAAACACACAGACCTGGGTACCGACGTAATACTTTCTCCACCGCCTGAGCGACGACAGACTCCCGGGCTCCGAGAAAGTAGAATCGCCATCCCCTTTCTTGACCCCATTCCATAAGCGCCTCAGCAACCTCAATTCCAGGACGCCTCAAAAGGCGCCCACATCGGAGCAATCTCGCCCCCCACACCACTCCAATGCCATCGGGAAGGCGAATTTCGGCGCGCTCTAGGATAGTGTGAAAACCCCGGTCACGCACAGCGAGCATCTCAGGATTGACAGTCATAATATGGAGTTTTCTCCCTTCTCGTACCGCTTCTTCAACGATTGCCCGAAGCTCCTCAAGAGTTCCAGCAAAAAACGGGTATCCGAGAAAACGAACGGTCCGCATCTCATCCAAGGACACGGCGGAAAGCCCTGGCAAGCTCCTCCCTCCCACTCCTCGCTCGCCCCACGAAAAGTCCTCGAAGACGAAGCGTTTCCTCCCGAAGGGCGCTGGACTGCTCAAGAAAGGAAGACACCACATCCGGCGTGATCTCAGAGGGAGCAAAGAGATTTCTCCCCCTCCAGTGGGCACTGAAAGAGGAAATTTTCGGATCAAGATGGAGAGCACACCACGGAATACCAAAACACGTAGCCAGGACAAGGGGGTGGAAACGCATGCTCAGCACGCCTCCAAGAGTCTGAAAATACGTCCATACCTCTTCAAAGCTTTGAAAGTACCGTGCCGGAACACCGAGTTCTTCCCCAAAAAGCAACGCCACTTCCCAATCTTCGTCCCGATGGAAAGCAACACACTCTAAGTCCACACCCCTCCGTTGGAGTTCGCGGAGTGCCACAAGGAGAGTCCCCTTGTGCGCAAGTGCCTGCTTCCGGAGGAAAATGGCAAACCGTGACGTAGGCGATGCTTCTTCTCCTCTCCAAAGGAGGAAAACAGGGTCTGCCACGAGGGAAACCGGACAGAGACCATGGTGTTTAAGGAAGCGCAAGGTTTCCTCATCCCGGGCAAGGAAAATTTCCGAACCCCGAAGGAGGTAACGGACAATCCTCTCGCTGACTGCCCTCCGAAAAGGACCAAGCCCACAGCCGAAAAAAATCCGTTTCTTTCTCATGCCCTTCGCAACCGCAAGGAAGGCAGCATAGTACACAAGGGAACGAAAACTCGTCACATCCTGGAGGAGGCTCCCTCCACCTACGACGAGGAAGGTGCTCTCCCAAAGTGCTCTCAGAATCTTCCCCTCCGCGTACCTTGGAACAAGGTGACATCGCGGAGGAAGGGGAAAAGGCATTCCTCTTTTCCCGGAAAGCACATGGTACGTAAAGGAGCATCCAAGTTCTCCTGCCACATCCTCAAGAGCGCAAAGCGTCGCAAGGAGACTAAGCTCATCTCCCCAGTTCCCAAAACCGTAGTATCCAAGGAGAAAGAGGGGTACTACGCTCCCCATCGACCAATACTTCTCCAAAGTAAAAGCCCCAGGGTAATGCCCAGAGAGTACACCAGGAAAACTGGGAAACTCAAGAGAAAAGCGTTAGCAAAACGAAGGAGAATGAAAAGAAGCGGCGTATGGAGGTGACAGAAGGAGTTCAAAAAGGTAACAAAGCCCACCGTAACTCCAAGCCAGAGAATCAGTCGATACACAGGGCGAAGTTCCCTTTTCCTGAAGCTTGCCAGGAGCCAAAGCGCTGGATATCCAATGAGGAATTCCTTGGTACGGGGACGAGCCAGAAGTACTCGTTCCAGAAAAACCCGCATCCGATTCTCCAGCTCTCCTGCACCAAGGAGGGGAAAATTCCCAGAACGCATGAGGTAAAGCGCAAAGGCAACACTGAGAAAGGCGAGAATGAGCACCTCAAAACGTCGCAGCCCTCCAAGGAGAACATCCTGGATACTTCCCCCAAGAAGACGGCGACGGAAAAGGTAGAGGAGAACGAAAAGGAGTGGAAGGGTTAGAGCGACTTTCACCCCAAAATACTGCTCAACACGCAAGACAAAGAGCCAGTGGTACATTCCCTGCGCGATAATGCATGCTCCGGCAAAGGAAACAAGGAAAGCGAGCCCGACACCAGAGAGAACCTTCCCCACCTCAAAACTCTCGATGAGCACAAACACCGCAAGCGTCGGGACCGCTATCCCAGCAAGAAGTCCAGCGATTTTCATGCCCCAGAGAGACTGGAAAGAGATAAGCGCCCCTCCAACAAGCCCCACACTGAACCAAAGCCAGAAAGACGTACGAGGGAAAAGGGCACCTATAACCAATGCAAAAAACATTCCCGAAAAAGCAGCATAAAGCGTAACGAGCCATCGAGGTGGAGCAAAAGGTGCATGGGGAAGGGTTGGAAGGCCTAACGTAAAACCTTGCGCTTCGATATCCTTCCGGAGAGCCTCAAGGTACGACAAGTTCCTCTCCCAACCCATAAAAGAAGGCTCGGTGAAAAGGCGAATGTACAACACCCGGACGGAGCGTTCTCTCAACGCCCGCAGGAAACGATCTCGAGCCGAGGAAGGAGTGAAGTTCTTGAGCTCATCCGGGGGAATGCTATGCACCCGGAGCGTCCACTCTGGAGCAAGCCGTGCTAAGGTATCCTCCCCCCTCTGCCCGACGAATTCCACATATCCAAAAAACTTCTGTTTCTCCCGCAAGAAAGAAGCCAAAACCTTAAGAGATTCGGGGTTCCCATATCCCAAAACACTGTCGCCTGCAGCGATGAAGCCTTGCGCTTTTTCCCAAACATCCTCCGCAAGGAGCGGCGTCAACACCTGAGGAGGGACATCAAGGTAATTGTATGGTCGAAGGATAACAGAAAACCCACGTTCTTTAAGATCCTGTATGACACCTCTGTTCCATCCAAGACCAACTTTCTCCTCCTCTTCAGGAAGGAGGCTCACCCCAAGCACATCCCCGAAAATCTCAGCCCTCTTCCCAAGGAGCCGAAGACGCTCCACCAAAGCTTTCCGCACTGTTTCTGAGGCAACGGAGAAATACTGGAGGTACTGCGGAGCACCACTTGGAGGAGGGACAGGCACAAGGATACCCCGATTCCGCAAGGCCTTCAACGACCACTCACTCACCCCAAAAACCGTAAAGCCAGCCTTTTTAAGGTCTTCGGCAAGACTCAGAGGATCTACGCCCTTTGTGCGGGCAAACCACTCCACATCATCCCAGTCAACCACAAGAAGAACCGTCCGGTTGGCATCTTCTCTTGCCACCCTCTCCAGGGCGAAGGGAAGACTGACCACAAGAAGGAGAGCGCTGACAACTCCGAGGACGATGCGAGACACTACGAACGAACCTCCTCAATTTCAAAGAGAGGATCCCCCACATCCACCGTGTCGTTCTCTTCCACGTACACTTGGGTAACGATACCACTATGCTCTATGGGAATCTCGTTCTCCATTTTCATGGCCTCAAGGATGATCGCTACCTGCCCAGCTTGCACCTCATCTCCTTTTTTCACATTGACCGCCACGATACGCCCCGGCATGGGAGCCCGGACAGTCGTGGTCACCCGAAGGAGACCCTCCGAAGATCTCGTCGCCCCAAGCCTCTGCACACCGCTTACGGCAAATTCCTTTTTCCCATCTGCCGTAATCTCCATGACTTCCACTTCGTACGTTTCACCATTGACTCGAACGAGAAACCTCCGCATCCTTTTTACCTCCCCAGACGAATCCGCAATGCCCCCTCCCGAAGCGCAAGAGCTTTCCAAGCGCAACTTTTTCGCGGAACGTACGGCCGATACCGTGGGCCTTTCTCAGCCTCGAAGAACTCCATGAGCGCTGCAACGATAGCGGCAACAACTTCCGGTTTGACTCCCACACTTGCGTCACACGGGGAAATTCCCATGCTTTCTCCCCCTTCGCTCCTCCCGCTTCGACCAGAAGACCTCAAGGGCTCGTCCGATTTTCAGACGGGTATGACGCGGGTCGATGACCTGGTCCACATACCCTCGTCGAGCCGCTTGGTAGGGGTTATAGAATTCCTGACGATAAGCCTCAAGGAGCCGTTCCCGCTCTCTCTCAGGGTCGAGAGCACTCTCGATTTCCCGGCGGAAGATAATCTCCACCGCTCCTTCTGCACCCATGACGGCGATTTCTGCAGTCGGCCACGCAAAGACCATATCTGCCCCAAGATCCCGACTACACATGGCCAGGTACGCACCGCCATAGGCCTTACGAAGGATGACCGTAATTTTTGGGACCGTGGCCTCAGAGTACGCATAAAGCATCTTCGCTCCATGGCGAATAATGCCTCCAAACTCCTGATTCGTTCCCGGTAAAAACCCAGGCACATCCACAAGAGTCACGAGAGGGATATTGAAGCAATCGCAGAACCGGATAAAACGAGAGGCCTTGTCAGCAGAATCGATATCCAAGCACCCTGCAAGGTGATACGGCTGATTCGCCACGATACCCACAACATAACCACCAATCCTGGCAAATCCGACAACGATGTTCTTCGCAAAATTCTTATGGACCTCGAAAAACTCCCCGTGATCCACGATAGCCCGGATGACTTCCTTCACATCGTACGGTTTGTTGGGATTGGTGGGAACGATATGGAGCAAGCGTTCTTCCTGACGCTCCAGTGGATCTCCCGTTTCTACGTAAGGAGGGTCCTCGGCGTTATTCGCTGGAAGGAACGAGAGTAACCTCCGAACATCTTGGAAACACTCTTCCTCCGTCCGAGCTATGAAGTGAGCAACACCGCTTCTTGTTGCATGGGTCATTGCTCCTCCGAGTTCCTCCGCAGAAACTTCCTCGCCCGTTGCCGCCTTGACAACCTGAGGACCAGTGACGAACATCCGGCTTGTTCCCTCAATCATGAAGATGAAGTCCATAAGCGCCGGGGAGTATACTGCTCCTCCAGCACAAGGACCAGCGATAACAGCAATCTGGGGAATGACCCCAGAAGCCTGAGTATTCCGGAAAAAGATTTGCCCATACCCTGAAAGGGAATCGATGCCTTCTTGAATCCGTGCCCCTCCCGAATCGTTGATGCCCACAAGAGGAGCACCCACCTTCAGCGCCATGTCCATGATTTTACAGATTTTCTTCGCCTGCATTTCCCCTAAGGACCCACCCATAACGGTGAAATCCTGAGAGTACACGAAGACAACCCGGCCGTCGATGGTCCCAAATCCCGTGACCACACCATCAGCCGGAAGCTTCTTCTCAGGCATGCCGAATTTCTCCGCCCGGTGCTCAACGAAAAGGTCAACCTCTTCAAAACTCCCCTCATCAAGGAGGAGGGCGATGCGTTCTCGGGCGGTGAGCTTCCCACTTTGGCGTTGCTTCTCAATAGCCTTATCCCCACCACCCTTAAGGAGCGCACCTTCCTTTTCCTTGAGCTCCGCAAGGAGTTCCTCCATCGTCTTGCGGGACATAGAACTTCGCCTCACGAGTTTTGGTATTTCCTACCAGATACCTTAGGGAATGTCAAGAGAGAAAGACAATCTCCTCCACATCAAGATGCACTGCCTGGAGTTCTACGCCGGTGAGGTACTCTACGCGCTCTTTGAGGTACCTCTGGAGGAAACGGCACACTCGGGAGACTGGGAAGCCGTCCTGAAGCACGCAAACGAGCTCCACCTCAAGTCCTCTCTCTGTGCGATGGAGAGTGATGTCGGTAATTTTCCTGACCCAAGGGGTATGCGCAAGGCAAAGAAACACAAGGGTCCGCAAAGCGTTCTCGCTCACCACAAGTTTCCCCAGGTAGCTGAAAGGCGGACGGACAACCGTTTTCTCCCTCGAGGCATAGAACCATCGCCACACACCTACCGGAAGCGCATCGGTAATCGCTCCCCAGAGGTTCCGCTTAACTTCCACAAGAGGCACAGGGATAGTATGCTTCCCCTCCGATTCCCGGGCAATAAGGGCAAGCTGAATCTCGTCTAAAGGGGCAAGGTCGAAAATATCCCACACGACCTCGGGAAAAGGGAGCTCCAACCGTTCACAGATTTTCTCCACCATAGGAAGGGAAATACCAAGGATTAAGACTTTTTGAGGGGCAAGTTCTCGAAGCGCCCTTTTCACCTCATCTCGATGGTCTGGAAAGTAAAATACGGCGACCTTCGCAGCGCGGATTTTGCTGAGCTCGACCTTCGCAGACCTCCCCGCAAGGATTTTCCCCGAAGCAATGAGAAGACCATCGTCAATGATGCAATCGATACCGTGTTCTGCCGCAAGGTGGGGAGCTCGATAGCTTTTCCCTGTTCCTGTAGGACCAACAAGAGCGTAAACCTTCATAAGCTCCGCTCTTTCTTCAGAAATGCCTCTATGAAATCGTCAATTTCTCCATCCATAACCCGCTCAATGTTTCCGGTCTCGTGTCCGGTACGATGGTCTTTGACCAAGGTATACGGGTGGAACACATACGTTCGAATTTGGTTTCCCCAAGCAATATCCTTTCGTTCTCCCTTGAGCTCCTGAATTTTTTTCAGCTGTTCTTCTCGGTAGTACTCATAAAGGCGTGCCCGCAGAATCCGCATGGCCACGGCCTTGTTCTGGTGTTGGGAACGCTCGTTCTGGCACTGCACGACGATACCAGTTGGAATGTGGGTTATTCGGACAGCAGAGTCCGTAACGTTGACATGTTGTCCTCCGTGGCCACTGGCACGGAAAGTCTCGATTCTGAGGTCTTGTGGGTTAATCTCAATTTTCACGTCTTCACCGATTTCAGGGATGACGTCCACAAGGGCAAAGGTCGTGTGGCGACGCTTGTTAGCGTCAAAGGGGGAAATTCGGATAAGGCGATGGACCCCGTGTTCTGAACGGAGATATCCATAGGCGTACTCTCCTTGAACGAGAAAGGTGACGTGTTTCAATCCTGCCTCTTCTCCCTCAAGGACATCGGTAACCCGAACCTCAAAACCCTTCCGCTCACAAAAACGCAAGTACATCCGAAAGAGCATTTCCACCCAGTCCTGGGATTCTGTTCCTCCTGCACCAGAATGGATGGTTACGATAGCGTTGTTCCGATCCTCTTCTCTACGAAAGAGGAGGCGAATATCGAGGTCTTCGACCGCCTCGGAGAGCTTCTTCACCTCTTCAACGAGTTCTCGGTACTCACTGTCCTCAGGAGCCACAAGATGGACGAGCTCTTCCGCATCTTCAAGGCGTTTTCTGAGGTCCATGTACGCATCAAACACCTGCCGGTACTTCCGGTACTCTGCCAGGAGGGTGGCTTGCTTTTCCTCCTTCTCCCAGAAGTCCCCCCGGGACATCTCAAGCTCGATAGACTTTATCTTCTCGGGAACCTTTTCCTTCTCAAAGATACCCTCCAATCTCTTCGAGTTTTCTCCGGATGAGCGAAAGACCCTCAGAAAGGTCAAGCTGCATACGATGTTCCTCCTTTCACCTTTTCCCGCAACAGTACTTGTACTTCAAGCCACTCCCACATGGACATGGATCGTTCCGGCCCACTCGTTTCTGAGACCGTTCTGGAACCTTTGCCACCGGAGCTTTCCGAGGCTCTTCTTTTTTTCCTTGCGGTACCACGCGAACATGGAAAAGGTACCGCAACGTATCCTCGCGAATGGCTGCCACCATATTCTGGAACATTTCAAAAGCTTCGAGCTGGTACTCCACAAAGGGGTCCTTTTGCCCCACTGCTCGAAGACCAATACCCTCCCTGAGGTGATCCATGTTGTGGAGGTGGTCCTTCCAATGGTAATCCACAACCCGAAGGAGTACGTACCGCTCGATGTCTCGGAAAACCTCTTCACCAATTTCCCGCACCCGACGCTCATACGTAACCTTTAGAGCCTCAAAAAGCTTCTCCCGAAGCGTTTTCGGAGTAAGCGTTAAGCGTTCTTCTTCGGGGACGTCGAACTCTATCCCGAAGAGGAAGCGAAGGCGTCCTTTCAACCCTTCAAAGTCCCACTCTTCCGGGTACAGATGCTCACTGGCATATGCTGCGGTAAGGTCCTCAAGGACTTTGTCGAGCATATCGTACACGAAAGGGCGGAGATCCTCTTCAAAGAGAACCCGGCGGCGCTGGGCATAGATAACTTCACGTTGCTTGTTCATAACATCATCGTACTGGAGGAGGGTCTTCCGGATGCTGAAGTGATACCCCTCAACCCGCTTCTGGGCTGCTTCCACAAGACGAGTCACCAGGGGATGTTCGATGGGGACTCCCTCTTCCATGCCAAAACGAGCCATGATAGCTGCAAGACGCTCCGGCACAAAAAGACGTAAGAGATCATCTTCAAGAGAGAGGAAAAATTGTGATGATCCTGGGTCTCCTTGGCGCCCCGCTCGACCCCGAAGCTGATTGTCGATGCGGCGACTCTCGTGACGCTCTGTACCAATGACGTGGAGACCACCAAGGGCCTTAACCTCTTCGGCTTCACGGTCAGTTTCTTCCTTAAAGCGCGCGTAGAGCTCTCGATACACTTCACGAGCTCTCTGAACCTCAGGGTCATCGGTAGGAATCCCAAGGCTTAAGCGGACAATGACGTGTTCCGGAAAACCCATCTCACGCATGCTCCGCTTCGCAAGGAAGTCGGGATTCCCTCCAAGGAGGATATCTGTTCCGCGGCCAGCCATGTTCGTCGAGATAGTTACCGATCCTTTGCGTCCCGCCTGGGCGATGATTTCTGCCTCCCTTTCATGGTGTTTGGCATTGAGTACCTGATGCGGAATGCCTCGCTTTTTGAGCATTTCGCTCAGACGCTCCGATTTTTCAATAGAGGTCGTTCCCACAAGGACTGGACGCCCTAACGCATGGAGTTTCTCAATTTCCCGCACCACAGCCTCGAACTTCTCCCTCTCCGTACGATAGATGACATCAGGAAGGGTCGTACGACGGAGGGGTTTGTTCGTAGGAATGACTACAACCGGCATCCCATAGGTGTAGATGAACTCTTCTTCTTCAGTTTTCGCCGTACCTGTCATGCCACAGATTTTCTCGTACATTCGGAAGTAGTTTTGGTAGGTGATTGAGGCAAGGGTCTGATTCTCGCTAGCTACTTGGAGACCTTCTTTTGCTTCAATGGCTTGATGAAGACCATCGCTGTATCGCCGGCCGTACATGAGACGGCCAGTAAACTCGTCCACGATAATAACCTGACCATCTTTGACGACGTAATCTACGTCTCTTCTGTAAAGGTAGTGTGCGCGAAGCGCCTGCCGGACAAGATGCTCCAGAGTCCCCTTTCCTGTCTCTTCATAGAGATTCTCAACGTGCAAGAGTTTCTCAACCTTAGCAATACCTTTCTCAGTGAGCCAGACTGAACGGGTTTTCTCCTCAAAATCGAAATCCTCTTTTGGGAGGAGCTTCCGAACCACCCGATCGATTTTGTAGTAGATTTCCGTATTCTCCTCCGCTGGTCCTGAAATGATAAGAGGTGTTCGTGCCTCATCGATAAGGATAGAGTCCACCTCGTCAATAATGGCATAGTGGAGTCCCCGCTGAACCACGTCTTCCTTACGCAGGGCCATGTTATCCCGAAGGTAGTCAAAACCAAACTCCACATTCGTCCCATAAGTAATATCGCATCGGTAAGCCCTTTTGCGTTCCTCAAGAGTTGACTCGTGCTGAATAAGTCCAACTGAAAGCCCGAGAAACTCAAAGATTGGCCCCATCCAGTAGCGGTCACGCTTGGCAAGGTAATCATTGACCGTAACGATATGGACACCTTTCCCTGTGAGGGCGTTGAGATAGGCAGGCATCGTGGCGACAAGAGTTTTGCCTTCGCCTGTCTGCATCTCGGCAATTTTCCCCTGATGGAGCACCACCGCTCCCATAATTTGCACATCGAAAGGACGCATCCCCAAAACTCGCCGAGCAACCTCTCGGACAGTGGCAAAGGCCTCATGGAGCAAGTCGTCAAGCGTTGCGCCCCGTGCCAACCGTTCTCGAAACTCCTCCGTTTTCTGAGAGAGTTCCCGATCAGAGAGGGAACGCATACGTTCTTCTAAGGCATTGATAGGTTCAACGTACTTTCTTTGGAGCTCCCGGATGATGCGTTCCTGAACCTTCCGCGCCCACGCTTCTTTCAAGAGGGCAAACATACCCTTCCTCCTAAAGTTACATGAAAGCAAGTACCATTATAACACAGAAAAATACTAGACTACGATGAGAGAGGTTCCAAGGCAAAGCCTTCTCCACAGAAGGCACGTTCATGGGCACTCCCCAGCCCAGACGATGGTCAAGGAACGGTCTACGGACATCAAATGCAGCGTTCGTGTCGACAATCGACCCATGTCAAGTTTCGAAGGAAACCACTAACACCTTTCCCAGGCCTTCGCTCCCCAAGAGAAAGGTTACACTGGGTTTTGGTTAGTCCCCCTTCTGCAGCCCCTCAATGGGAATGTCTGGCAGGGCTAGACATTGAGGGTTGAGAACACGGTCTAGAAGCCGCCGAAAGGGTTCCCTTCCAAGTGAACACCCTTCCACGAAGGCCGGGAGGCTCCATCCCGCAGAGGATTGCCTGTGGGAGCCCAAAAGGCACGGACCGCTTGCGAGGCTCTCAAGAGGCGAAAGAGATTCCCAGAGGGTAAAGAGCTTGGAAGAAGAGAAGAACATCCTCAGTCCACGCGGAACAAACAAGAACACCTCTTTCCCCCCCTTGCACCCTCTCTCAGGAGAGCCTCCCAGAAATTAGCTCAAAACGCACACCGCACGGGGTTCAAGAAGGAGCAACGCAAGACTCTCAGAAACAGAGAAGAGGTATCCATCGCCCTCAGGTCCAATGAACCCCACACTGAGATCTTGACCAAGAATAATCTTGGCATAGAGGGGGTTCACGGCAAGGAGCACACCACCCTCTTCAAGGTACGGCGCTTTCACCACCCGGTCTCCTACGACGTGCCGGATGTGCTCAAGCTCCGTCTGGGCAGTTCCAGGGTATTGGCGGAGAAGGAGATTGTAGCGTTTCGGGGCAAGGGCTAATGCAAAAGGACCATGAAAACCCCGGGCATCAAGCAGCGATACTGCCTGAATAATATCGGCGGCTGCTTTCCCTGGTTCATCCCAGGGGGAAAGGGTACACCGTCCAGCTTCCTGAGCAGTGCAAAGACCCACCATGCCGCCAAGACCCTCAAAGATGAGCTGGTCCTCAAGGCGAGCCACTTCCCGAACAGCCTGAACAAGGGGAGCCACATCAAAGGCAATGCCATTCCGTTCAAACTGGGCAATGTCAACCTTTTTGAGGTGGAACGTCCGCTCGAAAGCTACAAGCGGCTGTCCTTCAAAGGCAACAACACCAGCACCAAGCGATTTCGTTCCCTTTGGAACGAAGGCAAAACCAAGGCCAAAAGGACCCTCGAGGGGGAGGATTTTCCGCCCAGCAAGCTCCCCTTTCGCGATGCTCACTGCGACGCTATCAAGGGTCCCCCAAAACTCTTTCCCAAAAGGCGCGTCTTCCCGGCCAAGGTATGGTGCGCTCATCAACCTTCCTCCTCCCTGAGAGACCCAAGAGTGGGATTGTCCTGTCCCACAGAACGAGCCATATCATCGACTTCTTTAGCCCCTTCCCGCATGAATTCCGCCTCATCCCCCGTGAGGATTTCAAGGAGCCGCAAGAACTCCCCGATGTGCACCCGCTCCTCGTTCGCGATGTCAATGAGCACCTTCTTGGCCAGAGGATGGTCCGTAGCCTCCGCATGGGCCATGTAGAGGTGCACCGCTTCTTCCTCAGCTGCTACGTTAAGACGGATAGCCCGAATGAGTTCTTCCTTGGTCATTTTCCGACCAGGAATCATCCCGCTGAAAGGATTCACAAACTCTGGCACCGCGACACCTCCTCCACACTATGGTTTTCTCCTCCAAAAACATTTGGTTCCCTTTTTATTCCCAAAAGGAACGCTTCGCCACAGAAAATATAGGCTCGAACACCCTCAAGTGAAGAGCATGCTCCTTCTGATTTCCCCTCGGCAGACATCGGCAAGCGTACGAGAAGCAAGATACTCCCGAAATCGGAGGGCAAATTCCCCCAAAAGCCCTCCGAAAATGCACCTTTCAAAGGGACAGGACTTCTCCCTCAAAAAGCAGATGTGTTTGGGCACTGGCCCCTCGATAGCCTCGTACACTTCAAGGAGCGTAATCTGCTCAGGAGGACGAGCAAGGACAAATCCCCCTTTCGGCCCACGGGTGGAGACAACAAGACGAGCCTTACGCAGGTATTGGAAAACCTTGGCCAGATGATGGAAAGAAGCTTGGGTTCGTTCTGCCATTTCCCGCACCGTCAAGGGTGACGAACTCCCGGCAAGAAGGACCATGCTGTGGAGAGCAAGGGATACCGCCTCGCTGAACCGGAAAAAGGATGACATTTATTCCCCTCTTTTAGGCACGCAAATACTTAATAGAATTATATCACAGGACTCGCAGGACGAAACACTTGAGGTAGAAAGACTCGGGATACCCTAAAAGAACGGGATGGTCTTGTGCTTGTCCTCGCCGTTCGAGAATTTGGAAACGGCGCCTAGCGTCTTGCGCCGCTTCCTCAAGAACCTTAAGGAAGAGGTCCTCACTCATGTGGTGGGAGCATGACGCGGTCACGAGAATCCCACCAGGTGACAAAAGCCTTAAAGCAAAGAGGTTAATGTCCTTGTACCCCCGAAGTGCTCCTTCAAGAGCCTCTTTTCCCTTCACGAAAGCTGGAGGATCAAGAATGACAAGGTCAAAACGTTCCTTGCTTTTGTAGAACTCCCGGAGAGCATCGAAAACGTCGGCAACAAAAAAATGCACCTTCCCTTCCACCCCGTTGAGGCGGGCATTCTCCCAGGCAGAAGCGATAGCCCACTCTGAAATGTCAATCCCCACCACTTCCCGAGCTCCGAAGATCGCCGCGTGTATTCCAAATCCCCCAGTATACGTGAAACAGTCAAGAACCCTTGCCCCCTGGGCATACCGAAAGAGTGCCCTGCGATTCTCCCGCTGATCGAGAAAGTGGCCAGTTTTCTGTCCGCAAGCCACATCCACAAAGAAAGGGAAACCATTCTCACGAATGAGAATCCTCGTTTCCCCCCCACCGTAAAGCCATCCGGTCCGCTCTTCAAGACCTTCTTTTTTCCGAACCTCAACATCACTTCGCTCGTAAATTCCTTCAGGATGGAGCACCTCTTGAAGAGCTTCGATAATCTCATCGCGCCTCTTCTCCATACCCAAGGTGAGGAACTGCACCACGAGCACCGCACCGAATTTATCCACAATGAGTCCAGGGAGAAGGTCGGCTTCGGCAAAAACCACCCGAAAAGCATCCGTGTCCCCTTCCTTGAAGAGACGAAAACGAAGCTCTAACGCCTTCTGGATTCTTCGGACAAAAAGGGTTGTGTCAATCTCTTCTTCTGGGTCAAAAGTAAGCAGTCGTACCGCGATGAAGGAAACGGGGTTATAATACCCAACACCAAGGGGTCTACCGCGATGATCCTCCAAAAGGACCGCATCCCCAGGAGCAGCAGGACCTCGGACAACCTCGATGTCCGCACAGTACACCCAGGGATGACCTGAAAGAACCCGCCTTTCTCTCCCTTTCTTCAGACGAACTCGGGGGAAAACCTTCACCCGCGAGTCATCTTCTCCCCGAGGAATGCGCCGAGCTTCTTATCCACTTTCAGGATATGGTTGACCCACCAGTCCACAACGGTCTTGTTCACCTGAGTCACAAGCGCAAGGCCAGTGCCCTCCTTGGCCTTCTCCTTGAGCTCCATGAAAGCCTTCGTAAAACTCTCGTGGAGTTTCTTGTGGTCGAGGAATTCGGGATACCCGTACTTCTCCATAAGTCCCTCTTCGGTGGCAAAATGGG
Organism: Candidatus Caldatribacterium sp.; assembly: GCA_025060675.1. GTDB lineage: Bacteria > Atribacterota > Atribacteria > Atribacterales > Caldatribacteriaceae > Caldatribacterium. The sequence goes on along the minus strand of JANXBI010000046.1, from coordinate 46,941 downwards.
TCTTCACGTAGTCCTCAAGGAACTTCAGGGTCTCTCCAACCGCCTCTCGCCCTCTCCCTTCCTGACAGGCTTCAAGCAAACGGTTCGTTCGAGCAAAGAGCTCTTTGTGCTGCTCATCAATCACATCAATACCCGTTGCGAAGTTACTCGACCACACCATCGCCACAAAAACCACCCCTTTCAAGCAAAATGTGAGAGATCGCGGCGGAAATTCGCGTAGGCTGAAGCAGCCTTACTCTGAGCGTCTTTACAGAACTCATACACCTCAGCAAAATGGTCAAAGAGAACCTCCACAATGCCTTTATCAAGACCCCGCGAAGATGCCATATCTCCCAGAACTTCCCGAATACGCGATGGAGAAAGAGCCTTGCGATACGGTCGATCCTCAGCCAAAGCGGTGAAGACATCCGCTACTGCCATAACCCTCGATTCAAAAAGGAGCTCATCCTCGGTCCTCCCAAAGGGGTACCCCTTGCCATTGCAACGCTCATGATGCTCGGCCGCCCACAAAGCCACATCCTTCATGTGCTGAGCCCAGGAGAGGGCCGTAAAGGTGTAGTAGGCATGAGATTTCATGATGCGCATCTCCCTCTCCGTGAGAGGACCAGGTTTTTCAAGGATCTCCAAGGGAACAGCCATTTTCCCAAGGTCGTGGAGGAAACCAGCCGTAAAGAGGAGATGCTCCCGGCTTTTGGGGAGACCGGTCAAATCTCCAAGACAATACGCCACGTGGGCAACGCCGGCAGAGTGCGTAGCGGTGAAAGGGCTACGAAAATCGATGAGGTGCGAGACAAGTTCCGCAAAGGCGAGGAAATCCTCTACACCAAGGCAGAGCTCCTCAGGAGGAATCAATTGACCGACAAGGCGACGAAGGTGCGATGAAGCAAGGTCAAGCCAAATGTACTCTTTATGGAGGAGACTCTGGAACGCCCTGAAAACCTCAGGATGGAAAAGACGGGGAACGAAGTTCTCAAAAAATCCCACTTTCTCCTGCACCACACCAACCGGATCTTCGTTGAAAGCACAAACAATACTCACCCGATCGGCAAAATGGAGGATATGGCTCTCCAAGGGGACAGGGACACCTCGGCGTTCTCTCCCCTTCCCTTCCTCCCAGGGGACATGGTGGAAGCGAACAACCTCCGCCAGGGTGCTGAAGGGAGGGAAGTCTTTCAAAAGCACATAAGCTACGAAAGCATGGTAGTCGGGATTATTGAACTCAAAGCGCAATGCGTGCAAACGTTCTTGCAGAGAAAACGCTCCAATGTCATGAAGCAACCCTCCAAGGAGGAGAGTCTTACAGGATTCTTCAGAAAGCCCCAGGGCTTCTCCAAGGCGAAAGGCGAGATACCCCACCTTCAAATGGTGCTCAAGAAGCGAAGGACTCACAAAATCCGTCACTTCTGCAAGGCACAGGACAAAATCAAGGAGAGGAACTCCAAGACAGACTCCTTCCCCGAAATGTTGCGAGGAAAGCACTTTTCGCCTACCCATACGAATCGTTCAAGACAGTTTTCCATAGTATACCACAACGGACCTTCCCCTGTGCTACAATGAGAAAGGGATGGTTCGTATGCCTGAAACTCTTCCTGAACGGCTCAGGAGCATTACCCAAGAGTATGCGGACAAAGTTGCTATCTCTGCCCAAGGTGTGTCGATTCGCTACCGAGAGCTCCTTGGTGTCATCGAGCGGGAGGTTCAAACTATGCAGAACGCAGGCGTACAGCCTGGGATGAGAGTTGTAACCGCTCTTGGGAACAGTTGGCCTGCTTTGCGTTTCTACCTTGCCTGCCTCTTTTTGGGGGTCATCCCCATTCCCCTTTCGCCTCGTACCCCCCAGGACCTGCAGGTAAGCATCCTGCACGCATCTTCGGCTCAGTTCCTCTTGACCGAGAGCGAACCTAAGGACTCAAGAATTCCTACCGCCCTCATGGCCAAAGATGGCAGCATTGTATATCCTTCGAGGTTTTCTCCTCCTTCTTTTCCAACTCCAGAACTGGCAAGCCCACTTGCAGCCATCTTCCCCACTTCGGGGACAACGGGGACACCCAAACTCGTCATGCTCACCCACTGGAATCTCCTCTCAGATATCGACAGCTGCTTCGACCTTGTAGATATCTCCCCAGAAGACCGGATGCTTGGTATCCTCCCTATGTTCCACGTCTTTGGATTCTCCATTGCGTACCTTCTCCCCCTCATGAAGGGGATGACGCTCACTATCGTCCCCTCGCTTCATCCCTTAGAGGAATTTGTTGCTGCCCTCAAAAAGGACCAATCAACCGTCTTTCTTGGTGTTCCAGCGGTCTTTTCCATCCTCGCTGGGGCAAGAAAGAGAGTCTCCTTTGACCTCCATCCACTGCGACTCCTTATCTGCGGTGGCGATGCGCTGCCAGCGCGAATTCGAGAAGCCTTCGAAAGTGCCTTTGGGCTTCCCATCATCGAGGGTTATGGCATCACTGAGGCCTCGCCAGTGGTCTCGGTTAACCCCTCACCCGAGGTCCGCGTTCCTGGATCAGCGGGATGGGTCATCAAGGCTATACGTCTCCGCATCGTCGACGAAAAGGGGAACGACGTCCCTCAGGGGGAGGTTGGGGAAATTGCCCTCTCTGGCGATCCCATCTCTCCGGGGTACTTGGCAAACCCCGAAGAAAACCGCCGGTCATTCCGGGATGGCTTTTTCTTCACCGGAGATCTCGGACGTATGGATGAGCGAGGTGTCCTCTACATTGAGGGGAGAAAAAAGGAGCTCATTATCGTTTCGGGGTTCAACGTGTACCCTCAAGAGGTTGAGGAAGTTCTCCTTGATTTCCCGGGTGTGGCACGAGCCGCAGTTGTAGGGGTCAAACGAGAGCTTCGAGGGGAAATCGTGAAAGCGTACATTGTTCCTCAAGAGGGATATACCTTGGATCCACGGGAAATTGTGCATTTCTGCAAGAGGCGACTCCCACCATACAAGGTGCCACGCCTTGTGGAGATTGTTCCTGACCTTCCCCAGACGGTAACTGGAAAGGTTATGAAATACCTCCTACCCCAGAACCCCTCAGGGAAGGAGTATGAGGTGTGAAGTAACTTCTTGGTGGTTCCTTGTGACCCTCGTCCAGGGAGGTGGCCAAAAGTGGCATATTGTGTTCTAGCCCTTGGTGTTCTCCTTATAGTTATAGGTCTTCTGATGCTTTTCTTCTCTGCCTTTCCTTTCTTTTTCCCCTTTCTCCTTGGGAGTCTTGTTTTCCTCTGCCTCTTCACCTTGGGTGTCTTCGTCCTTGGATGGGCACTCCTTTTTGCTCTCCCAGTTGCCCTTTTTGGACTCCTCACTTGGACGCTGCTTTGGGTATTCCTTTGAACAATGCGAGCCTTAGGCTATTTCTGTAGCTACGTTCCAGAGGAACTCGTGACAGCATGTGGCTTCTCGGCTGTTCGCTTTGTGCCTGATTTTTCTTCTATTTCCTCTCCTTTCCCTGTACCTTTCTGCGCCTTGTGCAAATCTTTTACCCAATGGGCTTTGCGCCAAAAAGACCTTAAAGGATACATTGTTCCCCTCGCCTGCGATGCCTCACGGAGAACGTATGAGACCTTAGAAACCCTCTCGCTTCCTGTTTTCCCTCTTGATGTTCCAGCCTCAACGTCCCCCGAAGCCATACAGCGCTTTGCCGAAAACCTCAAATCCCTGAGCCACAAGCTCCTGCGCATAAGCGGTGTGTCCCTTTTGACTTTTGAAAACCACCTGCAAACCCTCTTGAGGAGGAATGCCCATCTAAGGGATGTGCCTAAGGAGAACCGTCCTTCCCTCCTTCTCATTGGGTCCCACTTCGCCTCAACACTTCTCTCCTTTCTTGAAGCGCGAGGATTCACTGTCTTTGCTGACCTTCCTGAGAAGCGCCCCCATATCCTTTTGCAGTCGCTTCCCCCTTCCTCTCCCCTGGAGAGCCTGGCAAAACGCATGCTCCTTGAGCGCCTCCCTTGTCCCCGCTTCCCAGGGAAGGAAAGGAAACGGTTCCTCACCAAGCTCTGCAGAGACCTCGCCGTGCGGGGAGTCATTATCTTCTTCTCAAAGTTCTGCGACCCACAGCTTTACGAAATTGGGCTCTTGCGGAACGAATTGACCGTTCCTGTACTCCTTCTTGAACATGACCTCACCGCATCCTTTGCCCAGTGGGAAAACCGCTTGGAAGCTTTCCTCGAGATGATTCGCCATGCGTAAACCTCCGCCATTCCTCCTCCGGATTATTCGCTTTCTCGTGAAACAACCGGTGCTTTTCCAAGCCCTCGAAGCGTACGAGTGGTGGCTACGCCACCGGTATCCCAAACCAGACCTTGCCCACTTCTCCCTCCAAACAACCATCCACACCATTCGCATGCTGTACGGACGAAAGAAGAAAGTCGCCTGGGCAAGCCTCTTCTTCCCATCAGAGTTCCTCTACGCCGCATCCTTTATCCCCTTTTACCCGGAAATCGCCACAGGACTTGTGGGAGCTTTGGGGTTTATCCACCTCCCCCTTGAGGAGGCCGAACGGTTGTGGTTCTCGCAGGACCTTTGCAGCTACCATCGGGGAAGCCTGGGCATGAGCCTCCTTGAGTTTTTCCCGAAACCTGATTTCCTCTTTGCCACCTCCACCATTTGCCAGGGAACGGTGGGATGCTTTGAAGCACTTCAGGAAATCTGGAAAGCCCCTCTTTTCCTTGTAGATGTTCCAAAGGAGCGTACACCTCAAGCCAAGGCGTACGTTGCAGCACAGCTTACCCAAATCGCCCGTACACTCCAAAGAGAGTGGGGAATACGTTTCTCTTGGGATGAGCCCTTTGTGCTCTCTAACCAAACACGAGCAGTCCTCAACGAAATCGCACGTCTTCGCCAGCGGAAAGACCGGATGCTCCTCCCACCCACGAAGAGCCTCGACTACCTCCCATACTACTATGAGTTCCTGGGGAGCCCTGTCGCCCTGACCTTCGCCGAGCAACTCAAGGCACACCTTGCCCACTCTTCCCAAACCTTGCCTTACCGCCTTGTCTGGCTCCACCTCAAGCCTTTCTCCACAGGGACTCTTGCGAAAACGCTTGAAGAACTTGGGCTTGGTGTTGTCTTCGAGGAGTTCACTGAGGTCTTTCCAGGAGAGCTTTCGCCTTCTTCTCCTTTCCTCTCCCTTGCTGAAAAAATCCTCTGGGCAGATGAAACGTTAGCCAACGCCAAAGGACGAATATCCCGTATCCTCCAGGCCCTTGAGGCGTACGATGCCCAAGGAGTGATTCAATTCACCCAGTGGGGATGTCGCCAAAGCCAAGGCATGAATACTATGCTCCGAAAAGCTCTCCTTGCCAAAGGCTACCCTCTCCTTTTCCTCGACGGTGACCACCTAGACAATCGCCAGGGAGGAGAAGCGCAGCTTCGCACACGCCTTGAAGCATTCCGGGAAATGCTTCAATCCTCCCAAGTAAAACCTTTCTTCTGAAAGAGCACAGTACACGCCTCAACCACAGCCTCGTCATAGAGAATGCCACGTCCCATTGTCACTTCGCATAGTGCTTCTTCAAGACTCAAGGGCGGACGGTACGGACGGTGGTGCACCATCGCCTCCACCACGTCGGCCACCGCAAGAATCCTGGCAAGGGGGTGGATTGCCTCGCCTTGGAGTCCCTTCGGATACCCTGAACCATCCAAGCGTTCGTGGTGCTCAAGGACGATTTCTGCAAGGGGACGGAGGAGGTCAACAGAGATCATGACTTCATACCCTTTTTGTGGGTGCTCTTCAACAATGGCTCGCTCCAGAGGAGTGAGCGTGGCAGGTTTATTCAGGATTTCTCCGGGAACAGCGATTTTCCCAATATCGTGGAGAAGGCCCGCAACGTACACATCGCGGGCTTCCCTTTCTCCAAGCCCCATAGCCAGGGCAAGAGCTCGAGCAAGTTGAGCAACACGCCTTTGGTGTCCCGCAGTGTACGGGTCTTTGACCTCAACAAACTTTGAGAGAATAAAGACAAGATCTTCAAAACTCCGTTCAAGTCTTGCCAGAGCCTCCTTAAGACGCTCTTCCGAGAAGACCTGCTCGGTAATGTCCTCGATGCTCCCTTCATAGTACAAGCCATTCCCCTCCTTGCCAAGGACCTGCTGAATGCTCAAGGAAGCCCAGAAAACTTCTCCATCCCACCGTCGTAAACGACACCGAAAATGGGCGACTTTCCCTTCCCTCTCCATGATACGTTGCCAAACACTCCGATCCTCAGGACACACGTAGAACTCAAAAACACTCCTCCCGATGACATCCCCTGGGTCAGTAAACCCCAGCGTCTTTGCCAAGGCTGGATTGACATCGAGAATAGTCCCCTCAGGAGATGTCCGGTAAAGGCCAATGGGGGCGTTGTCAAAAAGACGCTGGTACTGAGCGTAGAGCTCAAGGGAGAGGCGTCGAATGGTCAAAAGGCTCTCAATTCTCGCTTGGAGCTCCACCTGCTCTATAGGTGTCGTAATGACCTCATCCACCACCGTCCAGAGAAAATGTTTTGCAAGACCAAGATCCTGCCGGGATGTCACAAGCATGAAAGGAAGGAAAAGGGGGCGCTCCCTTTCTCGTCGCTTCTCAATTGCCGATCGCCACGTCTGTAGCACTGGTCCATCAACGATGCCGAGAGAAAAACGTTCCCTGAGGAAAATTTCTTCAATTGGCGAACCACCATCGGGGATAAGGAGGGGATAACGATGCCCCACAAACGCTTCAAGGAGCTTCTCGTTCGCCCTCTGGTGGAGCGCAAGGAGTATAGGTTCCACTACTCTTCCACCCATTCGGGAACCCCCAAGAGAATCCCTCGCAGGTTGCCTAAAGGAGGTCCTATAACGATGCCTTTCTCGGTGATGGAAAATTCCCGAAGTCTCTTCTCAAAATCCCCAAGCCTTTTCTTCAAAATCCCAATAGCCTTCCGCAACTCTCCACGTATCTCCAGGTATCGGAGAAAGATGATGTTGTCGGCAAGGTAACTCAAACCCCGCCCGGTGATTTCGAAATCACCCGTGACTCGCTCAAGCTCATTGATAAGGAACACTGTTCTTCCAAAGGCGTTGAGGTATTTGACCAGGGAGTAGAGCTCTTCCTCAAGATGCTGTCCCAGAATAGAGAGTTTATAGCCAGCAATAGAGTCAATAATCACAAGCAAAACCTCTCTCTCGAAAACCTCTCCAATGACCTTCCTCCCAAAGCTCTGAAAAGAGTACTGAAACGGAACGATTTTCTGCACCACAAGAAACCCATTGCGTACCATCCGCTCTGCAGGAATCCCTACCTGCTCGCAACGGAAGAGAATGGTCTCCACGTCTTCTTCAAAGGAATACACCGCAATACGCCTTCCCCTCTGAGCTGCACCCCAGGCAAACTGAAACGCGAGGGTGGTTTTCCCCACACCAGTCGGTCCAGTGATTATGGTCGTCGTTCCTTCCTCGATTCCGCCCCCACAGAGGGCATCAAGCTCCGGAATTCCCGAAGACAGGCGTTCAAAGGAAGATTCCACACGCTCTTTGAGAGGAACAACGTAGGGGAAAACGCGCACCCCTCCAGCACCGAGTTCAAGAGCATGTACCCCCGGCTCAAAGGAGGAGCCGCGGAATTTTTTCACTTCAATACCACGACCATAACGAGTCCGGAAGAGGAAAAACACCCCATCGGCAAGGAATTGCAAATCCGCATCCGGGGCTTCAGAGCTTCCCTCTGAGGTTGCAAGCACAGTTGCCCCACACTCGGTAAGGAAACGGACAAATGAGAGCACCTGTTTGCGATACTCAAAGGGGTTTGGAGCAAGATATCGGAACTGACTCAAGGAGTCAACGAAAACCCTCTTTGGCCGTACACGAGTAACACTTTCGACGATTCTCCGTGTTGTGGGAACCCGTTCCACATCCGCAGGCGAAAAAAGGTCATATGTTTCGACCTGGACGAAGAAATCCCGCGTAGGGGCAAGATCAAGGAAATCAATACCAGCAACATCGATACCCAAAGATGTGGCATTCTCAACGAGATTGGCTACCGGTTCGCTGAGGGAAATGCAGAGAGCCCGCTCCCCCTGACGAACGCCCTCTCTAAGGAAGCACAGGCCTAAAGTTGTTTTCCCCACCCCTGGGCCTCCGCTCAAAAGGTACAGCCGCCCTGGAATTAATCCCCCGTGGAGCACCTCGTCAAATCCCGGAACACCACTTGGGATACGGGAGAGCAACTTCATCCCTCCTTCTTGGGCTATTATAGCCAGAAAATCTTGCAAAGAACAACCTCTTCCGCTACTATTCCCTTACAAAGGAGAAGAAGGAGGTTGCACCATGTACCGGGTGACGCTCATACCGGGCGATGGAACAGGACCAGAAATCGTTGACGTAGCGAAAAAGGTCATCGAAGCAACGGGGGTTTCCATTGAGTGGGATATTCAGGAGGCTGGTGCTGAAGTTATCGAGAAGTACGGCACCCCTCTTCCACCACAAGTGCTTGAATCCATCAAACGGAACGGGGTGGCCCTCAAGGGTCCCATAACGACCCCAGTTGGCACAGGATTTCGAAGCGTCAACGTTGCCCTTCGCAAAGAACTTGACCTCTACGCCTGCGTGCGACCTTGCAAAACGTACCCAGGAGTCCGTTCAAGGTATGAAAATGTCGACTTGGTTATCATTCGGGAAAATACCGAGGACCTTTACGCTGGGATTGAGTTTGAAAGGGGTCAGCCGGAAACCCTAGAGTTCATCGCCACCGTGGAGCGTCTGGGTAAAGGGAAGATTCGCCTTGATTCGGGAATAAGCGTGAAACCCATATCAGTTTTTGGTACTGAACGGATTGTTCGCTTTGCCTTTGAGTACGCTCGAAAAAACGGTCGCCGCAAAGTCACTGCAGTCCACAAGGCAAATATCATGAAATACTCCGATGGGCTTTTCCTTGAAGTGGCAAGGGAGGTAGCTCAAGACTATCCAGACATTGAGTTTGAGGACCGCATTGTCGACAACATGTGTATGCAGCTTGTGCAAAAACCCGAACTCTATGACGTCCTTGTCCTCCCAAACCTCTATGGAGACATCATTTCAGACCTTGCCGCAGGACTTGTGGGGGGACTTGGAGTCGCTCCAGGGGGGAATATTGGCGACCACTACGCGGTTTTTGAGCCCACCCATGGGAGTGCTCCAAAGTACAAAGGTCTCCACAAGGTCAATCCTATCGCCACCATTCTCTCTGGAGTCATGATGCTCCGTTACCTTGGCGAGAAGGAGAAAGCGGACCTTCTTGAAAAAGCGGTGGCCATGGTGATCAAAGAGGGGAAAAGGGTGACCTACGATTTGAAACAGGACCCCAATGACCCGACGGCAGCAAAAACCTTTGAAGTCGGTGAAGCCATTATTGAGAAAATTGAGGAGCTGAAACGAGGATGAGGGTGCTCCTTGTGCAGCCACCCTCTCCAGGAATTTACGACTTTATTGGCCTGAAGCTCCCACCCCTTGGCCTTGCCTACCTTGCAGCGATGTGTCGCAGAAACCACACGGTGACCATCGTGGATCTCCAGGTGGAAGAGAAAAAACGCTTCCAGGAGGAGCTCGCAAGGTGTGATCTTGTGGGTATTACCGCCACAACGAGTACCTTCCCCGAAGCCCTCAATATCGCTCAGGAAGCAAAGAGAGCAGGACGCATTGTTGTCATGGGGGGATACCATGTTACCTTCCAAGACGAAGAAGCCCTACGCAGTGGGTTTGTCGACTACGTCGTCCGAGGGGAAGGAGAGGAAATTTTTGCCCTTCTCCTTGAGGCCTTAGAGAATGGGACGCCCCTAGAACGTATTCCAGGGATTTCCTTCCTGAGAGAAGGAATACTCATGCGGACTCCTTCCCCTCTGCCCCCTCAGGACCTTGACGCCTTGCCTTTCCCTGCTCGAGATCTCTTGAAACTCTCAAAGTACTGGATGACACAGCTTGAAGGGGAACCTCTTGTGAGCGTCATCACAAGCCGCGGATGCCCTTTTGCCTGCACGTTCTGTGCTTCATCGTCCTTCTCAGGACGAAAATGGCGAGCCCGCTCTCCTGAGAACATCCTTCGAGAGCTTGAAATACTCTACTTTGACTATGGGTTCCGGGCAGTTGCCTTCGTTGACGACAACTTCACCCTCCATCCTGAACGTGTAGAACGCCTCTGCGAGGAAATCGAACGAAAGCGCCTGAAATTCAAGTGGTGGTGCTTCTCTCGAGCAGATACCATCGTCCGGCACGAATCACTAGTCAAAAAAATGGCCAAAGCAGGACTCCGCATGGTGTACCTTGGACTCGAAAGCGCTGAAAAGGCTATTCTTGAAGACTACGGGAAGCAACTCACCACCGAAGTGGCCAAAAAGGCAATCGATATCCTCCGCAGATACGGGGTCAAAAGCTGGGGGTCCTTCATCCTTGGAGGACTTCGAGAGACGAAAGCGACGGTACAAAAAACCATCGACTTTGCTCGGAAAATCCGCCCAGATATCGTACAGTTCTCGCTCCTTACGCCTTTCCCAGGAACAGCCCTCTTTGATGAACTCAAAAGAGAGCACCGTATCCTCCACTTCTCCTGGTCGCTCTTTGATGGGGCACACCCAGTCGTACAACTTGATGCCCTCAAACCCCGTGAACTCCGTCGGCTACTCTTTCGGGCGTACCTTGAGGCCTATCGAGGTCTACATGCCCTCCCGCAGCTTGTACAGTTTGCCAAAAAGCTGTGCATGGTGAAAATCCCTTTCCTTTCCCGTATGAAAGAGTACCTGTATTTGAAGGAGCGAATGGGCCGTGAAAATCCTTCGTTTTCTCTGTCCTGACCGAAATATTCCCACATGGGGCATCCTTGAGGAAGGGGATATTGTGGCAGAAGTTACCTCCCCCTTTGGCAAGATGAGCAAAACAGGGAAAAGGTTCTTCCTTGGGAACCTCCGTCTCCTTCCCCCCGTTCGCCCAAGTAAAATCGTTGCTGTTGGCCTCAACTACAAAGACCACATCCTTGAGCTTGGACAAAACGTCCCGGAACATCCGATTCTTTTCCTCAAGCCATCGACCTCAGTCATAGGACCTGGAGAACCAATTCTTCTGCCACCCCAATCCCAGCGAGTCGATTACGAAGCGGAACTTGCGGTGGTCATTCGCAAGAAAGCCTTTCAGGTTCCGAAAAAGAGCGTTCACGAGTACATCCTTGGGTACACCTGCTTCAACGATGTCACCGCACGGGACATCCAAACGAAGGATGTGCAGTGGACCCGGGCAAAATCCTTCGACACTTTCGCCCCCCTCGGTCCCTGGATCGTAGACGACATCGACCCAGGGAACGCTGTGGTGCGGTGCTTTGTTAATGGAATCCTGAAACAAGAAGGGAACACGAAGATGCTCCTTTTCCCGGTGGACGAGCTTGTAGCTTTCATCTCATCGGTCATGACCCTCCTTCCTGGGGATGTCATCGCGACTGGAACTCCACAGGGAGTTGGGCCTCTCTCCCCAGGAGATATTGTGGTTGTTGAAGTGGAAGGCATCGGTATCCTTGAGAATCCTGTAGCCCCAAGGAAAACATGAGCCAAGTTCTTGGAGTGATGTTCATTCTCATTGGACTTGGGTTCCTTCTGCGGGTCCTCCGAGTGTTCCCAAAGGAAACCGCACCACTCCTCAACCGCTTTGTGCTTTACGTGACCTTTCCTTGCCTTGTTTTCCGATCGCTTCAGGGAGCAGAACTCGATCGGAGGTTGTGGGGCATTCCTCCTTTAGCTTACGCAAGCATAAGCTTGGTATTTTTCGCCGCTTTCCTCTTAGGAATTTCCCTTTTCCATCTCTCTCCCAAAAGGGTGGTAAGCTTTGCGATGGGCTCAGCTTTTGGAAACACCGCATTCCTTGGGTACTCCTTTATCCTCGCCCTACTTGGTGAAAGAGGACTCCCACCAGCGATCTTCTATGATCAGCTTGGCAACTTCCTTTCAGTCTACACGGTGGGAGTGCCTTTCTGCGTCTTTGGGAAAACCGGCAAGTTCTCCCTTCGAAACGCTCTTGAATTCTTGAAGCTCCCCCCTTTTCTCGCTTTTCTCCTTGCCCTTGCCCTGAACCGTCTTGCCATTCCTCAGCCCCTCGCTGGGGCTATCAACCGCCTGGCTGAGGCGACCGTTCCCATCACCATGGTGGCCGTCGGGCTTTCCCTCTCCCCTGCCAACCTCTTCAAAGAAGCGAGACTCCTTGGGGTTGCCGCTTTCCTCAAGTTGTTCTTCCTTCCCCTCGTGAGCCTCTTCCTCCTCCGGTGGTTCCCCCTCCCCTCACTCTTTGCGAAGGTCTTGGTGCTCCAGGCCGCAACACCGACTCTAGTGAGTTCCTACGTTTTCGCCTCCGTGTATGAGCTTGATACCGAACTCTCATCAAGCATCATCTGTGCCACAACCCTTTTTTCCCTTGCTACCCTACCCCTCTGGAGCCTTATCCTGCACTCGTAGAAGAACCCGCATCGGTCCAGCAGTATAAACATCGCTTTCAGCTACCGCCTCAAGAAATACTTCCCCCTCGCGTTTTTCGAGTTCCTGAGTGACTTCACTGAGGTTCAGTGCCGAAATGACCCCAACTTTCCCATCCTGAGGGAGAACACCCTTCTCGACCCCGAGGACGTTGAGATCCCGGAGCACCTCAGCAAGGACGAGGTCCGAGTTCGTCTCGCCCTTCTTTAGGGTTAGCGCCCTCCGGAGGATCACTTCCCCCTGGGAAAAAATCTTCTTGTTCTCCCCAAGAACAAAACGGGCGATGACTGGCTCACCCCGCACGGTGTTGAGCGCTGCGACAAGACGAACCACGTACTCTCCCTTCCCCGAAGAAAGTTCCGCTACCGTCTCCTTGAAATTCCCCTCCTGGACGAACACAACACCCCGTCCTTCCCGATCCTGCCCTGCCCCCCGAGCCTGAGCGATAATCGTGGCTCGCCGAATAAGGGAGAGAAGGAAACGTTCAGCCTCATCCTGGGAAATCCCTCCTTGAACCACGGTCCGGAGTATTTCCTCTTCATCTCGAAAGACAATTTCCCCCTGACGTACCGCAAGGAGGTTCGCCCGCAAGCGAGTGAGCTCCATCTGCAGCGATTGAATCTCATCCTGGAGGGCTTTGCGTTGTTTCTCAAGCTCACTAATACTCCCCTGAAGGGAGCGTACCTGTTCCTCAAGACTTGCTCTGGAGAGGGAGAGTTCCTTCTCCTTCTGCGAAAGCAAAGCAACTTGCTCCTCATACATTCGCACCATTTCCTTCATGCGTTCAATCTCCGCATTCCTTGCGAGCACCTCTTCATTCAAAGAGGCGAGCTTTGCCTTGAGCTCCTCCATACCAAAGAGCGCGGTGCGAACATCCTGTGAGGCCACGCTCAAAATAGCTAAGGTAACAGCCGAGATGAGAATTCCTGTGATGATACTCACAAGGATTGCAGTATGGCGAGGACGAAGGGCGAGAACGGAGAGTTTCCGTTTCCCGACACGCCGACCAAGGAAATCCCCTACATAAGCAATGACTCCACTCAGGAGAATGAGCACAAGGATGAGAAGGAAACTGCTCGTACCCATACTTTCACCCCATTACGTCCTGTTCCGTTTCCAGAGGAGAATCCCTCCTCCAAGCGTTCCGAAGATATTCGTCACCCAAGTACCAAGGAATGGCGAGAGTACCCCCCCTTCGGCAAGAGTACTCGTAATGGAAAAGAGGACGTAGTACCCAAAAACGACGAGGATGCTGAGACCAATGCCCAGAGCCTTCCCAGAACGGGGTGAGGTGATACCCAAAGCCACACCAACCAAAGCAAAGACACAGGCGGCAAAAGGAATAGCCGTTTTGTGCCAGAGAAGAACCTCAAGACGCCGAGTATCTTGACCGCGTGCCCGCTCCCTCTCTATGTACGCTCGAAGCTCTCCAAAATTCATCTCTTGGGGTCGTTTCCGCATCTTGAGGATCCCTTCCATGGTTTCTTGGGTCTTCGCCTCTTCCCGAACAAAACGCACCACTCGCTCAACCTCTCCCCGGTCGTTAACCTCGTAGTACACCCCATTCTCAAAAATCCAGTGACCGCGAGCCACTTTCGCACGTTCAGCGTTAATGATACGGTAAAGCTTCTCCCCCCTATACTCCTGCACCACAACGCCCTCAAGGACAGCATTTCTTGTGTCGATCCCTCGAACGTAAAACAAACGTTCTATACCCTCTTCAGTGGTATCCCGAAAGAATGTCCGCTCCGCCACAGGAAGAGAAACAACTGCCTCTCCCTCCCAAATCTCCTTAAGCTTCAGTGCGGAAAGGGGCAGGGCGATTTCTTGGACAAGGATCGTTCCCGCACAGACCCAAATGGAAAAGAGGAAGAAGGGAAGAACGAAACGAAAAAGGCTTACTCCTGAAGAACGGAGAGCAATGATTTCACTATCCCCCGCCATACGTCCCACAACAAGAAGTACTCCAAGGAGGAGTGCCATAGGGAGAACGTACACAAGAAGTTGTGGCAAGCTCAGAAAGAATACCATAACAACCTTCTCCCCTGAGAGCCCCTCTCGAAGCCACATCCGAGCCAACCGGAAAAGGAGATCCCCAGCGCTGAGAATGGCCACAAAAAGGGAAACGCCAAAGAGAAACGCACCACTGACCTGTTGCACGATGTACCGGTCAAGAACCCGCATTCAGAGATTGAAACGCTCCCCCAGATAGTACTTTCGACTCAACTCCGACTCGATAATCTCCTGCGGCGTGCCAGAGACCAGAATCTTCCCCTCAAAGATGATGTATGCCCGATCGGTTATGGCCAGTGTTTCCCGAACGGCATGGTCCGTAATCAAGACTCCAATCCCTTTCCGGGCAAGATGTTTCACGATGTTTTGAATGCCCTCAACAGCGATGGGGTCAATACCCGTGAAGGGCTCATCAAGGAGAATAAACGATGGAGAAGTTGCCAAGGCTCTGGCAATTTCAAGACGCCTTCGCTCCCCACCAGAGAGGAGATAGGCCAAGGACGAGGCAAGATGGGCAATACCAAACTCTTCAAGAAGCTCATCTCGCCGACGCACGATCTCTCTCCTGGGAAGCCCCTGCATCTCAAGGACAAGGTCGAGATTCTCTCGGACGGTAAGCCGACGGAAAACTGAGGGTTCCTGGGGGAGATACCCGATGCCCATACGGGCTCGAACGTACATTGGGAGGTGGTTGAGTTCGCAATCGTCGAGGAAAACTCGCCCTTTCGTCGGACGAACAAGGCCAACGAGCATGTAAAACGTCGTGGTCTTCCCCGCTCCGTTGGGACCAAGGAGCCCCACAATCTCCCCTCGACGAACAACAATGTTCACTTCATCAACGACTCGCTTTTTGTTATACTCCTTGGTGAGTCGTTCCCCCAGGAGCGCGCGCCAATGCCGATCCATTACCGTTTCTCCTCAAGGGGGACAAGGAAGATTTCCACGTTCCCCTCAACCTTCACCTGAGAAGTATCGAGGTTTACTACAATTCGTTCCCCCCGAAGAGAGCTCCCCCCTTTTGATATCGTTGCTTCTTCCTCAAGAATAAGGAGGCTTGTTCCCTCAGTATACAGTGCTCTCTTTGCCCTGCCACTCCATCCTTCTCGAGACACCGAAACATTGCGGCCCTGCCAAGTTTTCGTCGCAAAAACGTAATGCGCTTCCTCAAAAGAAAGCGTAAAACCCCGAACTGAAAGGACCGGATTCCCCGAGAAAGTGACCACACCCTTTGTCAAGTCAAAAACCCCTTCTTGCGCCGAAAAGGCAAGGTTTTGAGCTCTTCCAGAGAAGGAGAAAACACGAAGGGTATTCGTAGCACGAGTGTACAGGAGACGCTCTATACGGGCCTCAAGACCCCCAAAAGTCACTTGGATTTCCCCTTGGGTCCGGATTTCCTGAGTCTTTGTATCCACTTCAAGAGATGGACAAAGAACAGTGAGACCTTTCCACGTCAAGGTGGCGTCACGAGCGACTATCTTCCCACTCTGCTCATCGTACTCTGCCTCCTGAGTCCGCACCACGATAGCCTCTTCCTCACCCAAAAAGACCCGTTCGGGAACAAGAGCAAAAAACGCACACACCACAAGTATCCACCACTTCACCGCTTTCGCATTCCCCATTCCACAACCACATCCCCTCGCAAGTACGCCTTCCCTTCCGCTACATTATAAACCAGCGCACGGCACCGTGCGGCGAACTCCTGCCCAAAAAGCACTACTTCTTCCAAAAGGAATTCCTGCGCTTTGCCTTGCCAGGTCAACCGCTCCCCAGCGAGATACTCTCCCGTCCCCAGACGGCGAAGTTCCACACCTTCAAGGATAACGGTGCTCGTTTCAAGGAACACTTTGCCGATACGAGCTTGCACCTCGTACAAAGGAACACCTTTACGCAGGAATGTCCCCGAAACGGAAGAGAGGACCACTGTACCGTCGTACCTTTCGATACGAGGAGCTTGAAGCGTCCACTCTTTGCCAGATTCGGTGATTTTCGCTACTTCGGCTCCCTCAAGGAGAATGCTCGCTTGTTGAACCACTTCCTCAGGGATCACCTCAAGCGGCCCAGGGCGAGGAAGGACAAAAAAGTACCACACAAGGAGCACCAAGAAAACGAGGGAGAGAGCAAAGACGCCACTACTCCGTATGACCATCGACCATGAGGTAGTATACGCGCCGAAAACCTTTCTGAGTTAACGAAAGGGCAAGACTTTTCCCAAGAGCATTTGTAGGAGCAAGGATCACATAGGTTCCCTGAGGATCAAGGGAAGAAAGGTCATCACTCAGAGAGAGCACCTTGTACCGTAATCCGGATATCTCTGGAAAGGGGTTCGTCGCGTTTTCCCGGAAATCTAAGAGGGTCACATCCCGAAGAACAGCAAGGAGATTCCGCACCTCAGGGAGCAAGAGCCCACGAAACCACAAGATGCGGTCAAGTTTCCGACGAAGCGTTGTCTCATCGCCTCCCCCCAAAACGAAATCCGTTATCTTCCCCTGAGGGTCAATGAAAAAAAGGGTAGGAAGTCCAAGGATACGATACAGGGAGGCTGTCTCCCCTTTGGCATCGAGGAGCACAGGAAACGAGATTCCAATCCGTTCGGTAAACTTCCGCACCAGGTTCTCCGGTTCCTGAAGGTTAATCCCCAAAACGACGAGAGAGGCTTTTTCCCGGTACTCCTTGTAGAGTTTCTCGAGGAGGGGAAGTTCCTCTGCACAGTACGGGCACCAGGTGGTGAAGAAAGAGAGAATCACCGGTTGTCCCCGAAAATCAGAAAGGGCGTACTCTCTCCCATCGAGACTGGGAAGGCGAAAAGGGGGTGCATCCTGTGCAGCAGCGCAAAAACCAACCAAACTCAAGGCAAGGCAAGTTCCCAAGATGACGGCAACACGCCAAATCCCCATAGTAACCCCTCATTCCTTGGGAGTATCCTGGAAAATGTCCTTGAGGACGTGGACCATTTCTTCGGAGGCAAAGCGAGCTTCTTTATTTTTCTCCACAAGGGAGCGGTAGAGCTCTTCCCGGTAAATGGGAACATCGGGCGGCGCAAGGACGCCAAGGCGGACCTTTCCCCGCTCAATGGCCACAACCTTAACCTCGATACTGTCCCCAATACGAATGCTTTCGTTAATCCTCCTTGTTATGACGAGCATCTACCGTATCTCCCTGTCCCTTGAGGACGAGGGGATGATAGAGTGTGTACCGTTCATCCTCAAGGATGATTTGCTTACCCATCCTCAAGGTACAGTTTATCACAAGAGGGGCAAGGAGGTTAACCCCTATGTCCTGAGGAGAACGGACATTCATAATGGCAAGGACGATGACTTCATCACTTTTTGTAATCCCGAGAGCTTCACACTCCGCAGTAGGGATTTCAACTTCATAACCTGGAAAACACACGAAAGGATCGCAGACTGCAAAGACTACGTCTCTATCGTCCACACTTTGGAGCCAGAAAAACCCCCGGTCTTCCAAAAGGAGGAAACGGCGGAGATGCTCAAAACCCGGAATCCCCCAAGGGAAGAGAAGGATTTTACGCTCCTCAACCTCAATCTCGCCGAAGTAACGCGTTGCAACCCTCATCGGAGGAAATCCAAAAGGGTGGGCTGTAAAAGCCGTGCCGCTGCAGCAAGGGCCATTTGGTAAACGTTTTGGTGCTCCTGGAGTTGCACCACAACCTCCGCCACATCGATATCCTCATCAAGGGAAAGGAGCTTTTTGAAGCTCAACGCGAAATCCATAAAACGGTTCACCGCATTCTCCATGCGGAGGGTTCGGGCTCCAACTTCCGCACGAACCTTAAGGAGCAGGTCAAGAGCTTCGTCAAGCTTTGCCAAATCCTCTCCCGAGATACGGGCAACCTCATTCCTCTCAAGGTGTGCCACAAGGTCCTGGACAGCCTTAAGGATACCAGAAGCCTCCCGTGAGTTCGTCGTAGAGATGTTCCCGAAACCATCAAGAAAACCCCACTCTTGGAGCAAGGCCCCCGAAACCTCTTCAAGGACAAAGGCGTCTTCAGTTCGCGAGCGCAGGAAAAGGCGCTTCCCATCGGTAAAGGCGTACACCGAACTCTTGAGGTCAGGATTGGTGTTCACAGTATAAACGAGATCCTCAAAGGTCACCGAACCATCACCGTTGTGGTCATCGACGACCACCTCTACACCGTTGACTCGGAAGCGCTGTCCCTGGTACACTGCTACATCAATGTCTTCGTTACTCCAGGCCTCAAACCCCCGGAAAAAGACGTCATCTCCTGGAACACTCAACTGGACGACCACACCTTCCTCAATCTCACGGCGAATAGCATCCCCATTACCCTGGTACACAACACGTCCTCCTTGGAACGCAAAGGGCACGGTAAGCGTCTCCGTTCCAGAGAAAATGTACTTCCCGGCGTAGGTTGTGTTTCCGATGCCAATAAGCTCCTCAAGGTATTTTTGAACCTCGGTGGCAATCATCCTGCGATCCTCGGGAGTCAATGTGCCACTTGCTCCCTGAATGGCCAAGGTACGGATTTTCTGCAAAAGCACCGTCGCCTGATTGAGGCTTGTATCGGTGAGGTTAAGCCAACTCACCCCATCTTCCGCATTCTGCGTGTACTGCTCAAGCTTGCGGATTGAGGTACGTAAAAGGAGAACGTGGTTGAGTTTCACCGGATCATCAGAGGGGCGGCGCAAGACCTTCCCTGAAGAGAGCATATCTTGAACTCGGAGAAGCCGCCCAGTGATGCTGTTAAGGTTTGTCATGACCTGGGTCGTAATCATGCGATGGGTCACACGCATACTCTCACCTACTTAATCCGATGCACTACAGTATCAAGCATCTCGTCAATGGTGCGCACCAGGATAGAAGCGGCTTGGTAAGCATACTGATACCTGATGAGGTTTGTCATCTCTTCATCGAGAGAAACCCCAGAAACTGACTCCCTTCGATTCTCAAGCTGCTGCACAAGAACATCCTGATTCTTGGCAATCCGTTGCGCTTCCTCCCGCTCGACTCCCAAACGGGAGATAATGCCCCGGTAATAGTCATCAGGACTTGAACCACTTATAACCGGCTTTCCACGAAGCTGTGCGATGGCCAAGGCATTTTCCCCATCACCAGGAGCGCCACTCAACGATGCGGCAATCTTCATGGGATTCCCAAGGATATCAGGGTGCACCGCAAGGTCCTCTGCTCTACTCCCCACAAAGAAATCCCCTCCACCCCTTGGAGGTACCTCAAGGGTGAAACCCCTCCGGTGTACCGCGTTGACCGCATCTCGAAGGCCCTGAGCAAGAACGTTCAAGGCTTCCTGATACTTCGGGACAAGAACATCTCGGAGGTCAAAAACAGCCTTGAGCTCACCATTTTGGTAGGTAAAGTCAACAGCTTCGCCATTCTCTAAGGTCACGCGGTTCATCCCAGACGCATCGACTTCAAGGCTGAGGAAACTCCGCTCCCGGTCATGGGCAAGAATCCTCCCTTGAAGCACAATCGTGTACGTGCCATTATCGTTTTCCCTGACCTGCACCTGGAGAATCTTCGAGAGATTGTCCACAAGAACGTCAAGTTGGTCCTTGTAGTCGTTGATATTGCCTCCTGCTGGGGCCACACGGACAATCTGCTGGTTGAGGTCGTAAATCTGCTGGATGTAGCTGTTGACCTCCTGAACCTTAATTGCTACCTTCTCGTTGAGTTCCTGTCGTTGCATCTCAAGTTGACGGTACGTGTGGTTCATCGCCTGGGCAAGAAGGCTTCCAGTTTCTGCAACAAGTACCCGGGAGGCTTGAGACTCAGGGGATTTGGCAAGCTCCTGCCAGGTGTTCCAGAAGCGGTCAAAAATCTGCGAAAGACCGCTCTCTTCGTGAGGCTCCCCAAAAATCACCTCGATTTGCTCAAGACCCTGGTCAATGGTGTTCCAGTACGCTCCGGTGCGAGACTCCTGGCGAATCTGCAAATCGATGAACCTATCCCGCATCCTCCGGATGGCATCCACATCTACCCCAAGACCAATGTTTTTGAGGTGCGGGGGCACAAAAAGACCACTCAGCGGAACGGTTTCTTGGGTAAGATGGGGCACCTGACGAGTGTACCCAACCGTATTCGCATTGGCAATATTGTGGGCAGTGACATTCATTGCCGCCTGGTGCGTCTGGAGAGCTTTTCGAGCAATTTCAAGCCCAAGAAAAATGGTACGCATGCCCTTCCCCCCTATACCACTCCATCGATGAGCACACCACGAATGCTCCCCTCGGGCAAACCTTTTCGGAAAACACCATAAGGACTCTCTTGACGCTCTGCCTCCCGAAGGAGTAAGGAAAAGACTACACTAATGTAGTTGAGGATGTCCTCGATGAGGATGGCGTTCCGGCGATTGAGCTCCCGGAGTTCCTCCACAACGGCAGTAAGCGACTCCTGGAGCCTACGAAACTCCTCCCGCATGTCCATATCGGCAAGCTCAATAATTTTCGAAAGATGCATCTCTCCAGCATTAGGAAAGAACCGCTCCGTGAGCTCCTTCCAGATATTCTTCAGCCGCTTCTCCATACTGCAGGTCTGAAACACAAGGTCTTCTTCCCGCTCAAGAAGCGGTACAAGAGCCTCGATGTTATTCGTCACAAGAAGACCCTGCTTTTTTCGGGCAATGTCAAGGAGTTCCTGTTGCAACTCTAATTCCCGCTTCAATCCTTCAAGGAGGTATGCAAAGTACTCACGCGGAGTGGTCAACACGCTCTCCCTCGCTCACGATGAAATCGACCGCTTCGCGATAGAGCATTTTTCGAGCCACTTCGATGCCACTTGGATGGTACTGACCTGCAGCAATGCGCTCCCGAAGCGCAGCAACGAGCTCCTGACGGGATGGAGGGATCTCCCGAAGCCGGTCCTGTAGCACTGCCGTTTCCTGAGCCTCTGGGGAAAGAGTAAGGGAATCAACTTGCGAAGACGGCGAAGAGGTCACCTTCTTTCGTTCCCCCTGGGTTCGCTCAAGGTATACCCGCAAGAGGCTCTCAACCTGATTCCCCGAGATCTTCACGCTTCATCCCTTCTTTCTTCCCTCTCTGCCCTCTTATATCGGCAACCCCATCCACTTCTTTAGTCCTTCTCTCCTTTTTTCCACAAAACATCTTTAAAATAGAAGTCGGGCCCTCGAGATTTCTTCTCCCCCGTATTTTGGATGAGCTGAGCAACCTTCCTCCGACACTCATCACAGAGCCTACCCGAAACGATAGGTTTCCCACACCGCTCACAGAAAAGCTCCACAACGGGTCCAATACCTTCAGCAATCTGGAGACGACCCTCCTTGAGGAACTCAAGAATGACCTTTTTGTCTACCCCAGTTGCTTCACTGACCTCCTCAAGGCGAGCCTTAGGATGCTGGCGGAAAAACTCCTTAACCTTCCGGAACTCCTCTTCCTCCTTCTCAAGACAAAGAGGGCAGAGGTCACGGTCGATGACCTTCTGGAAAATGGCTCCACACCGTTTACATCGTGCCAGAACCACGGAGTTTTTCCTCCTTTATGAGATGCTCAAAGAGCAACCGCCCAAGACCAACTCCTCCCTGGGTGCTCACCTTCTTTGCTACCTCCTCAATCCAGAGCTCCCGAAACCACACTTCCTCCCGACTCACCGAAGAACTCAAAAGCGGCGCCAAAGCCCTTTTAAAGACAAAGCTCAAGAAAAAAGCCTCGAAATCTCCACATGCCTTTTGAAGCATTTTCCTCGATTTCTCTTGTTCTGTCAAATGCGGAACATGTTTCCCTTCGACACGCATCACTGAATCACGAGCTCCCCCTGCAGCGCTCCAGCTTCCTTGAGCGCCTGAAGAATGGCAACGAGATCCCTCGGACTCACACCTAAGGCGTTGAGGACTCGTACCAAATCGTCGATGGTGTTCCCTGATTCTACCCGGAAAAGACGAGCCTCTTGTTCTTGCACCTGAACTTCTTCCTGAGGCACCACCACCGTCTCCCCTGGGGAGAAAGGCGGCGGTTGCGAAACTTCGTACTGCGTCCTAATGGTGACCGTGAGGTTCCCATGGGCTAAAGCCACAGGGAGAATTCGGACATTGCCTCCGATAACAACGGTACCTGTACGCTCGTTCACCACAACTCTTGCCGGCATGTCCGGTTCTACAGGAATCTCACCCACAAGGGCAACAAGCTGGGACACCTGGTCTTTATACGGTTCGGGTATACGAACCTCCACCCGATTGGCATCAAGAACTCGTGCCGTATCTCCACCAAACTCGGTGTTGATGGCTTGGGCAATCCGGGAAGCGGTGACAAAATCAGGATTCTTGAGAAGAAGGGTGAATGTTCCTCGGGTAGCGTCAAAAAAGTTCGTCTCTACCGTCCGCTCCACAATAGCTCCATTAGGGATGCGACCAACAGTAGGATGGTTCCGTTGGACCTGGTTCCCCCCACCTGCTCCAGCCGTAAAACCCCCAATGGATACCGGACCTTGAGCCACGGCATACACTTTCCCATCAACGCCCTTGAGAGGCGTCAGAAGCAACACCCCACCCTGGAGACTTTTGGCATCCCCCAGGGAAGAGACGATACAGTCAATGCGTTCCCCATTCCGAACAAAAGGTGGGAGTTCCGCAGTAACAAGGACTGAGGCCACGTTCCGGGAACGAATGAGTTCAGAATCCACTGGAATACCAAATTTCTCAAGAACATTGCCCAAGGCTTGGTTGGTGAAAAGACTGTTCCGGCTGTCTCCGGTTCCTGAAAGTCCAACCACAAGCCCATACCCTACAAGCTGATTCCCCCGAACACCTTCAAGCTCTGTAATGTCCTTAATGCGAGTGACCTCTGCGGAAATGGGAAAAGAGAAAAGGAGAAGGAATACGCCGCAACAGAACCCGAGCCACACCCACCGCATAATCCTTCCCCTCTCAGAAAAGGACATCAAGAATCGAACCAAAAAACCCCTGGAGCACCCCCAAGAGTCCACTCTGTCTTTTAGGCTTTAAGGTGCCCTCAAAGCGAATCACCGCATTCATCACCCTGGTCGAAGAAATGGTGTTCTCTGGAGAGAGAAAGCGAGGATCGATGATGCCCTCAATGCTCATCGTCTCTCGTTCCTTGTTGAGGAAAATCTCCTTCTTCCCAGCGATTTTCAGATACCCGTTCTCCAGAACCTCGGTTACCTCGCAAGCGATAGTTCCACTCAAATCCACACCTCGACTGTATGACCTCTGGCCGCTTTGGGAGCTTCCATGACTGAGTCCTGCAGGCGGGATAAAATCAAAAATCCCTTGCCCCGCCTTAAGGTTGACCTCGGTCGTGTTGCTTCCCTGAGACGAGGCCTGGGCGGCCCCCTGAGCACTCTCCTCAAGAATGACAATCACCATATCACCAACACCACAAGCTTTTCGAGCTACGTACGGCTCAGCAAACCATCCATCGTCCTTCCAAAGCGACGTTCCAAAGGCAGTGCCCCCCAAAACCAGGAGAGCTGCAGCGAACAGGACCATCATCCACTTCACTGGACCACCACCCGCACCGTCCGTTCGTCAACGATAATTCCCTCCATACGCTTTCGAGAGGAGAGGTTCTCAACCACAATCCGGTCTCCCAACGTCCCTTCTCCCCGAGCTTTCCCAGTTGTTGTGACCACAATGCCCTTGTACTCGGCAACAAGCGTCACAAGATCTCCCCGCTTGATGAGCACATCTTTAGCAAGATTAGAGGCAGCAATAACCTCTCCTCCACGAACCGCCCGACGAAGAGACTTTCCGATGACCGTATCAAGATCTCCTAAAGCTTTTTCGTTTTCCTGAGACAGCGGCTCAATCTGAACGGTGACATCCCCTGCTTGGAGTGTTTCCCCCACAGGGAGATCTCGCAACGCCCGAACCACAGGCCGATACACAGAAACGGTAAAACGCACTTCCTTCCTGTACGTCCCGCTGGGGTCAACGAGAGTTGCCCGTTGAGTTCCCCAGGGTTTCACGGTTTTAGGGAGCACTACCACAAAAGTTGACGTGGGAAAGGAAATGCGTTCCTCTCCAGAGAGCGCCACATCGATACGCTCCGCATAGGGGAAACGCTCCTGCAGGGCAAAGCGAATATTCTCTTCTATGACTTCCTTGGGAAGGAATGTTCCCTCGACTCGCACCCGGACCAAGGGGGCCCCGGAAAAGTAGATGTAGTCAAGACCAGGGATCCGTCGCTCCACGATTCGGGCATAGATTTCCTGAGGCGTTATGGTCCGTTCGCCTCCGGGTGGGGGAAGGAGACCAAGGTCAAGCTTTCGCAAAGCACTCTCCCATTGGGGATTAGGGTAGGAAACCTCTGCCACATCCCCAAGGGTGAGCACCTCTCCAAAAACGGTAACTGTCTCTTTGAGGCGAACCTCAAGAGTTAGGGCAAAGGCAGTACCCTCAGCAAGGAGCAATACCAAAACGGTGGAAACCCAAAACCAGCGGTACACTACCTTCACCTCTTCATGTTGTTGGTAATGCTCATCATCTCATCCGCTGTGGTGATGGCCTTGGCGTTAATCTCGTAAGCTCGCTGCGCCGAAATCATTCGGACCATCTCTTCGACAATCTGCACGTTGGAGGTCTCAAGGAACCCCTGAGCCAGCGTCCCAAAACCTTCAAGCCCTGGAGTGCCCACCTGAGGCTCTCCCGAAGCTGCTGTAGCCACGTAGAGATTTCGACCGATGCTCAGAAGACCTGCAGGATTGATGAAACGGGCAAGTTCTATAACGCCAACCTCCTGCGGTTCAGTCTCACCAGGCATTTTCACGGTAACCGTTCCATCTTGAGCAATGGTGATAGACTCAGCACCTTGAGGGATGGTGATGGGTGGTTCAAGGGGGAATCCATCGCTTGTCACCATCCTCCCCTGGGCGTCGAGCTTAAACGAACCATCCCGGGTGTAGGCGACAGTTCCATCGGGAAGGAGAATCTGGAAAAACCCATCCCCCTCGATGACAAGGTCCAAGGGATTGCCGGTTTCATAAATATCCCCTTGGGCAAAGATTTTTTGGATTGCCGCTGGACGAACACCAAGACCAACCTCGATACCAGAAGGAACCTGGGTCTCAGGGGATGTAGGCGTCCCCTTAAAGCGAATGACCTGGTACATAAGGTCCTGGAAATCGACACGGCTCTTCTTGAAACCAGTAGTGTTCACATTGGCGAGGTTATTGGCGATAACATCAAGGTCAAGTTGCTTGGCCTGCATGCCGGTTGCCGCCGTCCATAGCGCCCGAATCACATTCCTTTCCTCCCTTCACGCAAGACGTGGAATCTCGTTCACCGCTTTACCAAGAGTCTCATCTTGTGCCACTACTGCCCGCTGGGCGAGCTCGTACTCCCGGAGGGCTTCAATCATCCGTACCATCGCTTCCACAATGTCCATATTCGCCTTTTCAAGAAATCCTTGATGGATGGTGTAACCGGTGGCCTCTTCAGGGATTACGTTCTCAGGTGCCCGGAAAAGATTCCCTCCAACCTTTTCGAGAAGCTGAGGGTTAGCGAAGCGTACGACACGGAGCTTTCCGACCAGTTCGCCTCCCACCCTCACGTTTCCCTCCTCATCGACCACCAATTCCCCCTCTTCAGGGAGCACAATATCTCCTGCCTCTCCCTGAAGGGGATACCCATCAAGGGTCACCAGCCTCCCATCGACACTTCGAGTACAATTCCCTGCTCTTGTGTACGCTGGGCCATTCGGGGTTTCCACAACGAAAAACCCCTCGCCACTGATGGCCAGGTCAAAAGGATTCCCGGTAGCCTCGAGTCTTCCTTGAGAGAAATCTGTGGTGAAGCTCACCTGGGGTTGCACAGAAAGGGGAAGCTCGCCAACAAAGAACGGAGCTCGACCAGAAACAAAACGGAAAAGCGCTGCTCCATCCTGTCCCTCTATCGCAAAAATATCCTTTTTGAACCCAGGAGTGTCAATATTCGCGATATTGTTGGCAAGGATGCTCTGCTTCAGTTCGTGGAGATTCAATCCTGACAAAGCGGTGTAGATTCCTCGAATCACCGTTTCACCTCCCAAAGAACGAGGATAAATATGCTTGCCAAAGGGGGGCTAAAGCTATGCTTTGAGGAAGACCTTACGGAAGTTCTCAAAGAGCCTCTCGCAAATTGTGGCAATGCTCTCTCCCCGAAGGTGAGCAAGGAAGGTCACCGTTTCTACGAGGAATGCTGGTTCATTCCTTTTTCCACGCCTTGTCTGCGGCGCAAGATACGGTGCATCGGTCTCCAAAAAGAGGCGTTCTAAAGGAACTGCTTGGGCTATCTCCCGAATCTTGACCGCCTTTGGGTATGTCAGCACACCGCCTAAGGAGATATACCATCCCCGGGAGAGGATGCTGTGGAGAAGAGTGAAGTCGCCAGAAAAACAGTGCCAAACAACAGGTATGTTCCTTGCTTTTTCGACAAGGACGGTGAAAACATCGTGTTCCGCCTTCCGGGAGTGCACAACCACCGGCAAGTTATACCGCTCCGCGAACTCCACCTGGGCAACGAAGACCTCTTTCTGTTGCCTAACGTACGTCGTATCCCAGAAGTAATCAAGGCCAATCTCTCCAAGGGCGAGGATTTTCGCCTCACTGCGACAGTCGCTGAGAAAGGAGAGATCAACCTCTTCCCCCCGGACCTCCTGAGGGTGCACTCCGACACATCCGTAAACCTCTGGGTAACGACGAACAAGCTCCAAAACCTTCAGAGAAGACGTCAGAGAGGTTGCTGCGGTAATGATAGCACAAACCCCTGCCTTCTGGGCGCGGGAAAGAACTTCAGGGAGGTCCAAGGCAAAAGCTTCATCATCAAGATGGGCATGCACATCGACCCAGAAAGTCATCGCACCCGACTTCCTGGGGCAATGTCCCGGTCGACAGTTACAAGACTCACATGACCTTGGCCATCATCGGCAGCAAGGAGCATTCCCTGGGATTTTACTCCCCGAATCACCGCGGGCTCAAGGTTTGCCACCACGATGACGCGCTTTCCTACGATTTCCTCCGGAGTGTAGTACGGAGCAAGACCCGCGACAAGCGTCCGCTCCTCTTCCCCAAGGTTCACCCGAAGAACCATAAGGGCTCGAGTCCCTTCAACCCGCTCAGCACTCACCACCTCTCCAACGCGAAGGTCAATCCGCTGGAAGTCCTCAAGGTGAATTTCCTGAAGCGCCATGAGCTCCACCTCCTTATCCCTCAAGGCGGGGGAAAAGTGGCTCAGGTTGCCGTATTGAGAAAACCTCTGGGCCCTTCCCCCAATCAAGCAGAGGAATAAGAGTGCACTTACCCGATGTGTTCTCCATCCCCAGGAATTGGAGGAGCCTTTGGGCCGTCTCTGGCATAAAGGGGAGGATGAACACCGCAAGAATCCTCCCACAATCTAAGAGTCTGTAAAGCACTCTATCGAGTTCCTCCCGGAGATTCGAGTCCTTGGCCATGCGCCAAGGCGCTTTCTGGTCGAGGTATCGATTGCCAAAGTGCACCAGACGCCAGACCTCGCTAAGCGCCTGGGAGAAAGCAAAACGTTCCATAGAACTGACGAAGCGTTCCCGAACCTCGGCGAGAAGCTCTTCCCATTCCCGATCCTCGTATCCTGAAGGACGAGAAACCCTGCCATTCCGGTACCGCCACACCATGCTCAACGTTCGATGTATGAGGTTACCGAAGTTATCTGAAAGATCCGCATTACTCCGCTCAATGAATGCTTTCTCAGAAAAGTCTCCGTCAAGACCAAAACTCACTTCCCGCAAGAGGAAATACCGGAAACGATCCACGCCAAATTTCCTAATCACTTCAAGGGGATCCACCACATTCCCCTTGGATTTTGACATTTTTTCACCGTTCACTGTCCACCAGCCATGGGCAAAGACGCGCCGTGGAAGGGGTAATCCTGCTGCAAGAAGCATACTCGGCCAAAGAACCGCATGGAACCGGAGGATATCCTTCCCCACAAGATGGTGTGCCTCAGACCAGAAGAGCTCGAAGCGTTCTTGATCCCTCCCGAATCCCGCTACCGTAAGGTAATTGACCAAGGCATCGAACCACACGTAGATAGTGTGATGAGGGTCCCCGGGAACGGGAATACCCCAGCGAACTCCAAGCCGAGAAATGCTCTGATCCTTAAGACCGCTTTTGACGAAACTGTAAATCTCGTTGAAGCGACTCTCAGGCATGATGAAATCGGGGTGTTTCTCAAGGTGCGCAAGGAGGGATTCACTGAACCTCGACAAGGCAAAAAAGTAGCTCTCTTCTTTGAGACGCTCAAGAGGTCTCCCACAATCCGGACAAACCAGGCGTCCTTCAAGCTGTGACTCTGGCCAGAACGTTTCACAGGGAACGCAGTACCATCCTTCATATTCTCCTTTGTAGATGTACCCCTTCTTTTGGAGGAGCATGAAGAATTCTTGAACGGTTTCTTCATGCTCTCTGTCAGTCGTACGAATAAAAACATCGTACGAAATGTGCATCTTCTCCCAGAGATCCTTGAAGCGGACCACAACCCTGTCGACAAGCTCCTGAGGCGCTAAACCCATTTCTTGAGCAGCTTTGGCAATCTTCTGTCCATGTTCATCCGTTCCAGTGGAGAAAAGGACCGCTTCCCCCATCATCCGGTGGAAACGTGCCAAGACGTCCGCCGCGCAGGTTGTGTACGCGTGCCCAATGTGGGGAACATCGTTCACGTAATATATAGGTGTTGTGATATAGAACGCTCGCATCGCTTCTTTCCCCCGGCTTCCACTTTTGCCCTATTAGTACCGCACTTTCTCTGGGGTGTCAATCCTCCCTACCTTTCGATAGCCACACCCTCTGCAGCGACGAAAATCCCTGGAGCTTTCCTCACCAGCTCTTGCCCCTGCAGAAGAACCTTGGGATAATTGAGGCATGGACCGGATTGAGGATGCTTTGAACCCCCGGAGAATTCTCAAGCAGTTTGTCCTTGGTGTGGGCGGCAGCACTGGAACCCTCATCTTCATCGTCCTTTCCCTCTTCCGTCGGGAAAAGGGGATGTCCCTTGCCATTCCTGCGCCCAGCTACCTCTTCGTGGGGGTCCTGCTCCTTGCCCTGGCCTGGTCCTGCGATGCTCTACGAGTTGCGATAACCGCTCGCCTCTGGAAAAAACCCATCCGTTTTCGAGATAGCCTCACTGTAGTCCTCTCCGGATACTTCTTAAGCGGCATCACCCCTGCCAACACGGGAGGGAACGTCGCAGAAATCTATGTCCTTGTGAAATCTGGACTCTCCCTTGGAGAAGCCACAAGCCTCACTCTCATGGGAGGGGTACTGTACTCCTTAAGCCTCCTTTTCCTGTTCTCCCTCTTCTCTTTCCTTTCCCCTGAGGAGGTGCCATCGCGTATTTTCCAGCTTGCATCGCGCTTTGTCATGGTGTACTCGGCCCTTGTCGGCGCACTAGCCTTCTTCCTCTGTTTCCCGAGACCCCTTGTGGCAATCACTGAGCGGGTCATCACACTCCTTGGTACCCGGATTCCGCGCCTGGCCTCCCTCGTCCATGTTGCTCCTGAGTTCGTAAGCAACTTCCTCAGAGAGCTTCGGGAAAAGTTCCTCCTCTTTCTCCACAACCCCCACTACCTCGGCTGGAACGTTATGATGTACTGCTTCCACTTCCTCTGCCTCCTCGGCACAACGTATTTTGTCCTCCGGGCACTTGCTCTTGCAAATCTCCCCTGGTCCTCGGTCATCCGACTCCAATTACCCCTCTTTTTCGCCCTCCGTTTCACTCCTGTCCCTGGAGCAAGTGGACTAGCAGAACTCTCCTTCACGTCGCTTTTTGGTTCTTTCCTCGGAGGAGGAAGAATGAGCCTGCTCGTCTTCTTCTGGCGCTTGTACACGTACTACGGAGCCTTAGGCGCAGGAGGCATAGCGCTTTTTAGGGCTCTTGCCCGCTAACCTTAGTTCTTTTACAATACTCCCATGAACCACGTCATTTGGGGTATTGTTGGAAGCACGGCAGCTGGTCTTGCAACGGGTGTTGGAGCAATACCGGTGCTTTTCCCTTCACTCCATGACCTCTCCCACCGCATGAGGGATGAGCTTTTAGGTTTTGCGGCAGGTGTTATGCTTGCCGCTACGGCTTTTAGTCTTCTTGTTCCTGCCATCGAAAGCGGTGGACCGGGATTGGCCATTGGAGGGATTCTTGCTGGTGCTCTCCTCTTAGACCTCCTTGATCGAATGATTCCCCACGAGCATTTCGAAAAGGGGAAAGAGGGTCCGGCATCAACCCTTCGGAAAATTTGGCTCTTTGTCTTGGCCATTACCCTTCACAACTTTCCCGAAGGACTGGCCGTAGGGGTAAGTTTTGGGAGCCAGAGAATCGCCGACGGCATTACCGTTGCTTTAGCCATAGGACTCCAGAATGTCCCCGAAGGTCTTGCGGTTGCTGTCTCTCTCCTTGGAGCTGGGTACAGTCGAAAGCAAGCCTTTCTCTATGCCTTGCTCACCGGCCTTGTGGAGCCTCTGGGTGGTGTCCTTGGCATAGGTCTTGTGTCCTTTATGCAGGCGTTTCTCCCCTTTGGTCTTGCGCTTGCTGGAGGAGCGATGCTTTTTGTCATCGGCGATGAAATCATCCCTGAAACCCACCACGGACCTTCAGCTCGGTACTCCACCTACGCCCTTATGGTCGGCTTTGCCATCATGATGGGCCTTGACACCCTCTTTGGCTGAGGAATTTTCCCCGTGCTTTTTGGTTGAAGGGAGAAAAACTTCTCTGAGGAGGGATAAACATGGATCGGTACATTTGTCGCATTTGCGGGTATGTGTACGACCCAGCAAAAGGGGATCCTGACTCTGGCATCGAGCCAGGGACACCTTTCGAGGCACTGCCTCCGGATTGGGTGTGTCCGATATGCGGAGCAAGCAAAGACCAGTTTGAGAAAGAATGAAAATCTAAAGAGCGGTAGATACACCTACCGCTCTTTTTTCGCGTCCTTTTTGGGGTCTCTCCTGGTATGTGGGGTCTATGATTTCACCAAAACATATCTTGCGCGTTTGACGTTTTCGCACTCTTCCCCCTGGAGCACTGAACGATAACGAGCAATCCGGAAGAATCGTTACTGGTTGCTGGCGGCTTCCTCCGAGTATCTCTGCCTTTCGCGAAGCTTGAGTCTTTTGCTCCCTTGTGGCCCTCAGACTGTAGCAGCGCCTGACCTTCTCAGCCACTGAAAAATCCTCTTGACATCTTTTTCCAAATTTTGTAAAATTTGCGCAAAATTGTAAATTTGCCAAAGAAGGGACTGTAATGGCTACCTTAAAAGAGATCGCCGAAAAAGCAGGAGTTTCCATCACCACTGTCTCTCACGTTCTCAACGGTACACGCCCAGTGAGCGAATCCCTGAAAAAGCGGGTCCTTGAGGCTATGGAGGCCTTGGGGGTGGAACCCCGCACCTTGCCCCGGAAGAAGTCCTCGCAGCTCATTGCCATGCTCGTTGACGACATCTTCAATCCTTTCTTCATCGAGGTTTTTGCCGTCGCCGAAGCTACTGCTCGGAGCATGGGATACCATCTCCTCCTCCTTCCCTCCATCGAAAGAGGCTCCGATATCCTCTACCTCCGGGATTTGGAGGAGAAATCGGTTGATGGTATCATTGTGGCTACGCGTCTTGGGATCCCTTACCTCAAGAAAGCCTTTTCCACTCAACTTCCCATGGTGTTTTTAGGTGGAAGTCTTGAGGTTCCCTTTTCCACGAGCGTTTTTCTTCCTGATGAAGCGGGAACGTACCTCGCCACGAAACACCTCCTCGCCTTAGGACACACGTCTATCCTCTGCGTTGGGGGTCCAGCGAAATTCTCTCTCTTCCGGGATCGGTTCCAAGGGTACATCAGAGCTCTCAGAGAAGCAGGGATTCCAGAAACCCTACATCTGACCGTTGAACTCAACTTGACTTTCCAAGAGGCCTATGCGTTTGGCCTCTCGTTCTTTGCAAAGAAACCCCAACAGGTCACAGCAGTCCTGACCCATAATGACCCGACTGCTTTTGGCATACTCAAAGCGGCACAACACCTGGGTATCCGGGTGCCCGAAGACCTCTCTATCGTGGGATTTGACAACACCTACCTTACCGAGTACACGAATCCCCCGCTGACCTCTGTGGACATCCCTAAGAAAATCATCGGCAAAAGGCTTGTGGAACTTCTCATTCGTCTCATCCGTGGGAACCGCGTGGAACCTTGTGTCATCGAAGAGGTATCCTTATCGCTTAAAGGTTCTACCGCCCCAAAGAGAAAGGAGGAAAACCCGTGACCAAACGACCAAAGGTGACTGTTGTTGGCGCCGGGAGCGCGGTCTTTGGGCTCTCAACGCTTGTGGGGATTCTGAAACACAAAGACTTAGAGGGGATTGAGCTTTTCCTCCACGACGTCAACTCTGAAGGTCTTGAGAAAATCCACCATCTGGCGATAAAGCTCAAAGCAGCTCTGAAGAAAGACATAGAGATACAAAGTTCCACAAACCGCAAGAAGGCCTTAGAAGGTGCCGACTTTGTTGTTCTCTCTGTAGCTGTTGACCGAGAAAAGTGCTGGAAACTTGACCGAGAAATCGCACTTAAGTATGGCATTAACCATTATGCGGAGAATGGAGGTCCTGGATCTTTTGCTCATACCGCCCGCAATCTCTCAATCATCATGCCCATCCTCAAAGACATGGAGGAGGTCTGCCCCCATGCCTGGCTTTTGAACTTTACGAATCCGGTACCGAAAATCTGTACCGCCGCTTCCCGGTACACGAACATTCGAACCATTGGTATCTGCCACCAGATTCAATTTGGGTATTTCATCCTTGCAGGATTCTTTGCCGAAGAACTCGGCTTGAAGATACCAAAGGACTACAACTTCCGCTGGAATGACCAGTCCATTGCCCTTTTCCGTCTTATGAGTAAAAGGGCAAGAGAGCGTTTCCTCATTCGAGCTTTTGGGCTGAATCACTTCACCTTTATGCTCTCGGTCACTGATAGGGAGACGGGAAAAGACATGTACCCTGAAATCCGAGAGCGGATCCCCCACGTCCGAGCAAACCTCCCCTCCTTTGAGCCTTTGACCCTGGAGTTCTTCGAAGTTTTTGGTCTCCTTCCCGTGCCTGGAGACTGCCACCTTTGCGAGTACCTTCCCTATACCCATAACGTCCACCGGAAAACCTGGGAACGGTACGATATCCAGATGTATGACTTCGTGTGGGCGGAGAAGGGACGAATGAGAATGTGGGAAGACATCAACCGAATGCTTGCTGGGGATATCCCCATCTCACGCCTTGAGGAAACTGAAACCGAACGAGGGGAGTTCATCATCGCCAGCATCCTGAGGAACCGAAATACTTACGAAGAAGCGGTGAACATTCCAAATACCGGGTACATCATGAACCTCCCTGAGGGTGCCATTGTGGAAGTACCAGCACTTCTGGGAGGTGACGGTGCCATAGGCCTAAGTTGTGGCAAACTCCCCGAGCCTATCGCTGAACTCTGCCGGCGGCAGGTACTCATTACTGAACTCATGGTACGGGCCATCATCGAAGAAGACAAAAAGCTTGCCATCGAAGCCCTTGCTTTGGACCCCATGATCGATGACCTTGACGTGGCACGAAAGCTCCTTGATGAGTACCTCGCGGTTTTTGACCCGTACCTGAGCTATAAACTCCGGTGAGGAGGTGGTGCCGTAGGCGCCTTGTTTTGTGCCGGAGTTCAATATCTGCGGGGAACAACTCACACCAGAAAGGGAGGGAAGACGAGTGAGAAACCTTCGGTTGTGGGGTGTAGTCTTCTGTGTAGTGGTGCTCTTTGGGATACCGGTTTTTGCTCAAGAAAAGGTAACTATCCGATGGCTCTTTGAGACAGACTTTGGTGGTGGATGGAAAGTCCTTATGGAACGCTTTGAAGCGATGTACCCAAATATCGACGTCGAAATGCAGGAGGGACCTGCAGCAACCAACGTCCGAGAAGACATGTACGCTACGTCGTTCATGGCTGGGGAGTCAACATACGACATGGCCTATGCCGACCTCATTTGGATTCCGAAATTCGCCGCTGCCGGCTGGATTATTCCTCTTGGCGATAGGCTCTCTCCTTACGAAATTGCCCAGTTCCTTCCAGGAGACATTGCCGGAGGTATGTACCAGGGGAAGCTATACCGCATTCCAAGCCAATCTGATGCAGGTATGCTGTACTATCGGAAAGATTTGCTGGAACAAGCAGGTTTTGAGCCCCCAAGGACCTGGGACGACCTTGTAGAGCAAGCTCAAAAGCTCCAGAACCCCCCAGAACTTTGGGGGTTTGTCTGGCAGGGGAACCAATACGAAGGGCTCATCTGTGACTACCTTGAGCTCCTCTGGGGTGCTGGTGGAGAGCTCCTTGATGCCGAAGGGAAGGTCGTCTTGGATAAGGGAACAGCCGCGGTAGAAGCTCTCCAATTCATGTACGACGTTATCCATACGTACAAAATTTCTCCTCCGGGAGTGACCACTTACCAGGAAGAAGAATCCCGCCACGTTTTCCACAACGGTCAAGCGGTATTCCACCGGAACTGGCCATACGTATGGACGCTTGCCCAAAAGGAGGATTCACCAATCCGAGGTAAGGTAGGCATCACTCCTATGGTCCACAAGAAAGGGTTCCAGAGTGCAGCAACCCAGGGTGGTTGGGGTTGGACCATCTCGAAATTCAGTAAGAACCCGGAGGCTGCCTGGGAATGGATAAAGTTTGCCACAAGCTACGAGTCTCAGAAGACACTTCACTTCCACAACGGTTACATTCCCACAAGACATGCGCTCTTTGCCGATCCTGATATCCTTAAAGAGAGCCCCCATTATCCAGACCTTTGGAGAGTTCAGATTAATGCCCGAACTAGACCACAACACCCTCAGTACGCACAGATCTCTGACATCCTCCAACGGAATATCCACGCTGCAATCACTGGAACCATAACGCCTGAAGAAGCCATAAAGAGAGCTGCAGCAGAGATACGAGAGCTCCTCGGACAGTGAGAGTACGAAGGGGCGGGGGCTTCCCCGCCCCACGGAAGGGGAAAAGGGCATGAAGAAAAAGGGATTGACGGAAACCCAATTCGCTTACTTGCTCCTCCTCCCGGCAGTTTTCCTCTTCAGCCTTGTCATCCTCTACCCAGTTGCCCGTAACGTGTACCTTTCGTTCCACGAGAAAAGCATTACTACCGGGATGGCGGAGCACTTCGTTGGGCTCAAACACTACCTGAAAATCCTCACCACCGATCTTCGTTTCCGCCAAGCGCTGGGAAACACGGTATACTTCACCATCGTTTCGGTTGCCATCGAATTCGTCCTCGGCCTCTCCTTTGCCCTTCTTTTGAACCTCTCCTTCCGGGGGAGAAGCTTTGCCCGGGCAAGTGTCATCCTGCCCTGGGCTTTGCCCACTGCGGTCATGGCTATGGCTTGGCGATGGATCTACCACGATGTCTACGGTGTGGCGAATGACTTACTTCTTCGTCTTGGTCTTCTGAAAGAAGCGGTTGCCTGGCTTGGGCAACATCCACTGGCAATGCACGCGGCAATTTTCTCCGATGCTTGGAAGACGACTTCTTTTATGGCTTTAATGCTCCTTGCTGGTCTGCAATCTATTCCCCAAGACCTCTATGCCGCGGCAAGTATCGACGGGGCCGGTGCGTGGGGGAAATTTCGGTACATTACGCTGCCGCTGCTTCGACCAGTTATAGTTCTTGCTCTCCTTTTTCGAAGCCTCCAGGCTTTTGCAGTCTTTGACCTTATCTGGGTGCTCACCCAAGGTGGGCCAGGAGGAACAACGGAGACGCTTTCAGTGTACCTGTACAGCTACACCTTCCGTTACCTCAACCTGGGCTATGGTTCAGCCCTCTCTATGGTCATCTTTGGGCTGACTCTCGGTATCATCTTCGTTATTCTCCTCTTCCGAAAAGAGGAGGTGGAACTCGGATGAGGCGAAAAGGAGGACGTTCCATCCTCATATTCATTGGTGTGGGAATGGTGGTCTTTTTCAGCCTTGCTCCTTTCCTTTGGCAAGTAATCACCTCCATAAAGCCAGCCAATGAAATCTTCTCCCGTCCCGTTCGATACATTCCAAGCCACATTGACCTCAGCGCATATGGGAAAATCTTCTCCCGTCATCCCTTCGCCCGCCAAATCGTCAACAGTATCGTTATTGCCTGTGCTGGGACGTTCCTCTGCCTTGGCGCCTCTTCTCTTGCCTCATATGCCTTGGCGCGGCTTCACCTGCGGGGAGGACAGAGCTTCCTCCTCTTTCTCCTTTTCCTCTCCCTCTTCCCACCGGTCGTCCTTATCGTCCCGCTTTATGAAATGGTGAGTGCCCTCAAGCTTATGAATAACTGGCTTGCCCTCATCGTTCCATACGCTGCCTTGAACGTTCCGTTTGCCACATGGGTCCTCACAAGCTTTTTCCGGCAAATCCCAGAAGCCCTTGAAGACGCCGCAAGAGTTGACGGTTTAAGCCGTTTGGGAATCCTTGTGCGCATCATCCTCCCCCTTTCCGCTCCTGCTCTGGCAACAACCGCAATTCTTGTCTTCATCTTCTGTTGGAACGAGTTCCTTTTTGCCCTGACTTTTATGACCCGAGCAACCTCCCGAACGGTTCCGGTGGGGATCGCCATGCTTTCGGGAGCCTCACAGTACGAAATCCCCTGGGACCAGATATCTGCGGCAACGGTTCTGACCACCCTTCCCCTTGTAGTATTTGTCGTTCTCTTCCAGCGGCGAATCGTTGAGGGGCTTACTGCTGGCGCGGTGAAAGGGTAAGATACCTTCCCCGTTTACGGACAAAGTCGAGAAATGTCTTCCAAAGGTCATCTCGAGAGAGCGTTGTACTATCTCCTATAACAACAAGTTTTGCCCGCGCTCGGGTGATGGCCACGTTAAGGCGGCGAGCATCGGAGAGAAACCCTACCTCTCCGGAGAGATTACTCCGTACCAAAGAGAGAACGATGATTTCCCTTTCCTGTCCCTGGAAACCATCAACCGTACTCACCCGAATACCTGGTAGCCTCTTTGCAATTTCTGCCACTTGGTCATCGTACGGGGTAATAATACCAATCCACTCAGGGGGAACCTGAAGAGCGAGGAAATCTCCCACTATCTCCGTAACAAGCTCAACCTCAAGCGGATTCCAGAGAGATGTCGAGCCAGGATGGCGACGTTCAAGACGGTCGGGGCATAAAGCGGTGTCCAGGAAAACGAGAGGTTTTTCCGGATCCACAACCAGAAAGTGGCGAACTGTCTCTTGAGGAAGAATACCCAGCGTTCTCAGGGTACGCCGTGCTACTTCCGGTGCAGCAACAAGCCGCCCTTCGTAGAAAGCTTCGTTTGGAAAAGCCATGATGTCCTCATGCATCCGGTACTGGATATTGAGAAAGGCTACACTCTGAGGATACGTGCGAATAAGTCGCTCAAAAAGTGTCTGCGAGAGAATCGGTTGCGCCTCAAGGCTCAAGACTGTTGGGGGTAATTGCTGGTGGTCCCCACTCATAACGAGCTTTTTCCCTCTCACCAGAGCAACAAGAGCAGAAGGTTCTGTCGCCTGAGAACCCTCGTCAATCACCACAACATCAAAGACTCGCCCTTGCAGGAAATCACTCCCTGCACCAATGTTGGTGGTTACCACAACCTCTGCCTCTTCCAGGACTTGGGAAATAGCTGCACTTTCAAGAGTACGAGCCCTTTCCGCAAGCTCCTCAATGCGCTCGCTGAAAAGCAGATACTGTCCCATAGAACGTATCTTGTCAAGGGGTATGCCGCGAAGCGACTTTCCCTCCAAAGCCGCGACTCGGATTTCTGCATCGCTCAAGCCTCTTCTCCAGCAAGGTGAAGGTCGAAGATATCGACTCTGTTCCCGCTTGAGCACTGCAATCTCTTCCCAAAGCCGCATCGCTTCCTGGTACGGAGGCTTCTCTGCGGCAAGGACAAACAAAGCGTGAGCCAAAAGTTCCTTCTCAACCCTTGCAGGATGTCCAACCCGCACCACCTTGAGATTTTTCCGCGCGACTCCAAGGAGGATGTTGTCACAGGCGGTGTTAGAATCGGCGGTGGCAAGGACACGATGGCCCCTTCGTACCTCTTGAACGATGTACTCCACAATGGTACGTGTTTTCCCAGTTCCTGGAGGACCGTGAACGAGAAAGAGGACTGGTGCTGCAAGGGCTTCTTGTACCGCTTCTTGCTGCGAAGGGTTGAGCCCCTCATCCACAAAAGTGACCGCACACGGGCGAACTTTTGGAACATCCCCCAACCCAAGGAGCACGCTCTTGAGGGGATGGGTCCTCTCCCAACCCTCCACGATGGACAGTGCTTCCTCCATGCGCCGAAAAGCCACATCATTCACATAGAGATCAACTCGAATGTTCTCCTTGTACATCCAAAGGGGAGGAGCCTCAGAGAAAGCCACAACAAGCGAACGAGAGGTGATTTCTGTAACCGTCCCTTCAATCCCCGTACGCAAAGGGTTCCGACCAGAACTAACAAGAACCACATCCCCAACTCGAATCTCCGTTTCTCCAAAGGCCCTTTCTCTCCCAAACCGCACAAGGTGCAGGCCACCAACCTCTCTGCCCACGTACTTTCCCGAAAGGCCAAGCAAGGCTCGACCTCGCTTCTCTCGTTCTTCTGGGGAGAGCAGAGCAATTTCCCTTCGCATGGCAAGAACGGCCGCTTCTCTCTCCTTGCGGAGCGCAGAACGAAGGGTCAAAGTATGCGTCTCGTCCAAGGAACTTTGAGAAACACGCAGAGATACTTGGCTTCCTCTCTCCAAAGAACTGGCACCCCTCTCCCCACATCGGCGATGAATCAAGCAAGGAACGTCCAAACGTCCCGCGCAAAAGCCCTGCCGGTGGAGCATACAATCTCAAGAAACCCCAAGGGAAAAGCTATGAGCTCTTCAAGGAACCTATCCACAGAGAACACCCGCTTTTCAAGGAATACCAAGCATTCCTGGCCAGGAAAAAGAGACCAGAGTAGCTCACCGACACAGTACCCGGAAGAAGCATCCAGGGAATCCCGGAACAGAAAACCCAGTTGCTTCAATCACCAAGCGAGCAAGGCCACAGAACACAGCTTCTTCACGGACGCGGATATCCTGCTCCGAAAGTGCTGCTCAACAAGACGGCATTCCTCCCAAAAGGGGAGATTGTCGCCTGTATGGAGCCTCCAGAGTGCAAGCACCCCGACATGGCAAAAGA
Organism: Candidatus Caldatribacterium sp.; assembly: GCA_025060675.1. Taxonomy (GTDB): domain Bacteria; phylum Atribacterota; class Atribacteria; order Atribacterales; family Caldatribacteriaceae; genus Caldatribacterium. The sequence continues at coordinate 7,338 of JANXBI010000046.1, read as the reverse complement.
AGCGTTGCCCCCAAGCACCACTCTCTCCATAGCGTTTTGCAACCCATAAATCCATACCATACCCTTCACGGCTTTTCATTCACTCCTTCCGGTACGGCTCGTACCGGGAAGGAGGCACGGCCTTCCCCACAAAACCTGAAAGAACAAGGATAGTAGCAAGGTAAGGAATAAGGAGGATGATTTGCGATGGGAGTATCCCCAGAGCTTGAAGGCGCATCTGTAGGGCATCAGCAAAACCAAAAAGGAGGCTTGCGAGAAGACACCCTACTGGAGTCCACCTCCCAAGAATCATGGCAGCAAGACCGATGAATCCCCGACCACTCGTCATGCCCCAGGCAAAGAACCGCAAATGCCCCAGGGAGAGGAATACACCTCCAAGACTTGCCATCGCTGATCCAGCTACAACCCCAAAAGTTCTGTAACGGAGAACGTGAATTCCTGCAGTATCCGCAGCCTGGGGGTTTTCACCCACTGCTCGGAGACGTAACCCCCAAGGAGTAGCAAAGAGGAAAAAATGGAGAATGAAAACGAGAACCAAGCCAAGGTATACGAAAAACGTCTGCTCCCCAAGACAGGGTAAGGCGATACTCCGAAAACCAGCAACTGCTTCCGATGCTCCCCGAGATCCCCAGACTTTCTGGGAAAGGAAGGCACTGAGTCCAAGACCAAAGACGTTGACCCCCGTTCCCACCACAATCTGATTCCCGTAAAAACGGACCGTTAAAAGGGCAATAAGGAATCCCCAGGCAATGCCTGAGACAAGCCCTCCAAGGAACCCAAGGAAAGGCATTCCGGTGATATAGGTTACGAAGACACCAAAAAACGCGGCGGTGAGCATAATCCCTTCAAGGCCGATATTGATAACCCCCGCCCGTTCACAGAGACATCCTCCTAAAGCGGCAAAGAGAATTGGCGTTGCCATACGAATCATGGCCTGGAAGAGGCTCAAGCTCATGACGGACGACCCTTCCTGAAGAGATTCCTCAGGTACTGGATACAAAATGGTGCTGCCACAAGGAGAATGACGAGAGCCTGGATGATGAGAGAAAGGTCAAGGGGTACCTTCGTCATCCGGGTCATGGTCATTCCTCCTGCCCGAAGCATTCCAAAGAGCACTGAAGCAAAAATGCATCCAAGGGGGTGCAATCTCCCCACAAGGCTTACCGCAATGCCATCCCAACCGTACCCTGGGGAAAAGCCATCCACGAACCGTCCATGAACCCCAAGAATTTCTCCCCCGCCACCAACTCCAGCGATGAATCCGCTGAGGACAAAGGCGAAAAGTTGGTACTTCCGCACCGGGATGCCTCGGTTTTCTGAAGCCTTCGGATTCAATCCTACCGCCCGAATGGAGAAGCCAGGTACCGTTCGCTCAAGGAACCAGAAAACGAAAAGGGCAAAACCAAGAGCTATGGGAAAAGCAAAAGAAAGCTGCGTCGGAGGAAGGATTCGGGGAAGCCTTGCTGATGGTGGGACAAGGTCAGTTTGGGCTACCCAGCCTGGTGCCTTGAGAGGGTAGTTCACAAAATAGCTGGTAAGGTACAAAGCAACATAGCTCAGCATCATAGTAGTGATGACCTCGTGTGCTCCCAGGTACACTTTCAAAAGTGCCGGGAATAGGGCGTACACTGCTCCACCAAGTCCTCCCAAAAACAGCGCCAAGAGGGCATGAATTGGAAAGGGGAGCCCTCGAAGACCTATCCCAGAAAGTGCGGTCACAAAGGCACCCATGAGGAATTGCCCCTCCACCCCAATGTTGAAAACACCAGAGCGGAAAGCCAAAAGGAACGCCAAAGAAGTGAAAAGAATGGGCGTCGCCTGAGTGAGGGTCTGTCCTACAGCGTTCCGCGAACCAAAGGCTCCACGAAAGAGAGCCAAAAGGGCTTTCACCGGCGGATAACCAGTAAGAAGCAACACAACCATGCCAAAGAGAAAGGCAAGACCAACGGCGAAAACCTCAGAAGGAAGGCGGAACTTCCATCGCACCGAAACCCTTCCCTCCCATGAGAAGCCCAAACTGGTACTCGTCACTTTCCGGAGCAAGTTCTCCAACAATTCTCCCCTCGTACATCACAAGAACTCGATCGCTCAGAGCCCGAATCTCATCAAGATCTGCAGAGATGAGCAGAACCGCTTTCCCTTTGCGTCGAGCCGCAAGGAGAACACGTCGCAAGTACTCCGTCGCTGCCACATCAAGCCCACGGGTAGGCTGGCAGGCCACAAGAAGGGCAGGTTCAAAGGCAAGTTCTCTTGCTACCACGACCTTTTGCTGATTGCCTCCGCTTAACGTTCGTAGAGGCACGCCCTCATGGGGCACAGCAATCTCAAATTCCTGGATTCTCTGGCGGGCAAATTGCCGGGCAGCCGAAAGATTGAGCGTCATCCATCCCCGACGGAAAGGAGACTCGGTTTCAAATCCAAGGAGGAGATTCTCCCACACCGAGAAATCGAGAATCACTCCAAGACGATGACGATCTTCGGGAATGTGGGCTATGCCAAGGCGAATGCGTTCTTTTGGCGAAGCCAAAGTAATGTCCTTCCCACGGAAGGTGATAGTACCGTGCTTTGGCTTTCGAAGTCCCACAAGCACCTCGGCAAGCTCCGACTGTCCATTGCCCTCCACTCCAGCGATGCCAAGGATTTCTCCAGAACGAACCGCAAAGGAAACATTCGAAAGAGGAACGCCAGGAGCATCGGTAGATACTCCCCGAAGGACAAGGAGCGTTTCTTTTTGTTCCACGGTCTCCTTCGTGAGTTCAAGAAAAACCCGCCGCCCCACCATCATCTCAGCCAAAATCTCTGGAGTCGCTTCCCGAAGGGGAAGGGTACCAACCTTTTTTCCCTTCCGGAGCACCGTGACCCGGTCACAGAGGGCGAAAATCTCCCGGAGTTTATGGGAGATGAAAATGATGGTTTTCCCCTGGCTTTTCAGACGACGGAGCGTGGCAATGAGCTGGTCCACCTCCTGAGGCGTCAAAACAGCCGTAGGTTCGTCAAGAACGAGGATATCTGCCCCCCGAAAGAGGACCTTGAGAATCTCGACCCTTTGCCGCACCCCCACAGGAAGCGCTTCCACCCTTTCCCCGAGGTTAAGCTGGAAACCGGTTTCTTCAAGGAGCCGCTCAATCGCCGCAAGCGCCTTTGCCCGATCCACTCGTATTCCCCGGCGAGGTTCCCGTCCAAGAACAATGTTCTCCCACACTGAAAGGCGTGGCACAAGGGTCAGGTGCTGGTGGACCATGCCAATGCCAAGACGGATGGCATCAAAAGGACTCGCAATGTGGACCTCTTGTCCCCGGAGGAAAATTCTCCCTTCATCGGGGCGGTACAGCCCATAGATACAGCTTGACAGGACAGACTTTCCCGCCCCGTTCTCACCTAAGAGTCCGTGGATTTCTCCCTCCACGATGTCAAGATCGATATGGTCATTGGCGACAACTTCCCCAAAGCGCTTCGTAAGGCCGCGTACTGAGAGGACGACCATGTCTTATCCGCCAAACTCTGGTGGCCGAGGAACACGAATTTCCCCTTTGGTTATCTTCTCTCGGGCTTCAAGCATCTTCTCAAGAACCTCTTTGGGAAGTTCTACCGCATGCTTGAACCCAAAACGTCCCTCCCAGAATGGCTCCTCCTCAGGGAAACGGCAGTTGCCAATCCAGCCCTCGGCAACACCCTTCTCATATACCCCTCCTTGGAAAGTGCCCGCAAAAGCAGCCTTAATCGTTTCGTAGACAGCGACATCAACGCGCTTTGTCAAGCTCGCAAAAATATGGTTGCCAAGGTAGCACTGGCAGGCATCAACACCCATGGCGTACACTCCCCGTTCCTTTGCCGCTTCTAAGGCTCCAAGACCACTTTTCCCCGCTGCTGCCCAAATCACGTCACATCCTTGGTCAATGAGGGAAAGTGCCAATTCCTTCCCTTTTGTTGGGTCTGCCCAGCCGCCAACGTACACCACGGGGAGTACAACCGCTCCCGTGTTCGCCCACTTCACCCCTTCTTCAAATCCCAAGAAGAAATCCCTAATGAGTGGAATGTCCATGCCACCCACAATGCCAATTTTCCCAGTCTTTGTCATATGTGCTGCCGCAATGCCAAGAAGAAACCCACCTTCGTTGGCCTTAAAAAGGAGCGAAGCCACGTTGGGTTGATTCACCACCATGTCCACAATAGCAAATTTCTGTTCGGGAAATTCCTGAGCGATTTTGTTCAAGGCATCCGCCTGGTCAAAGCCAACACAGACGATAATCTCATACTCTCCTGAGGAAGCAAAATCCCGTTGGTACCCTTCGTACTCCGCAATGGCCTTGGGTTCCACGTAGTCGAGTTCCACCCCAAGCTCCTCCTTTGCCCGAAGGGCTCCTGCATAAGAGATGTCGTTGAAAGACTTGTCCCCAAGACCTCCGGTAGCAAGAATAACCCCAATCTTCTTTGGCGCTGCAAAAGCAAGGGAAGACACCACGAAAAGCAAAACCATTGCCCCAAGCAAAGCCCGCCTCATCGCAATCCCTCCCGTGGGTTTTTCTCCATTGTACCATAGAGGAACCCCATAAGCTTTCCACAAGGCAGCAAAGGACCGACAAGAACCACGGCCGTAGAAAATGGCAAAGGCATCTTGCTTTTACAAAGGGCAAAAGAGAGTGAACCTTAGAACAAAGGCAACACCCCGAAGGGTGGAGAATCCTTCGGGGTGTCAAGAAGAATCTGAAGAGCGCAACCCTTCAGCACATCCCAAAAGCGCCATGTGGTACACACCACGAAAACCCAGAACATGGTTTCACTCGACGGTCACTTCGCTTGCAAAGTGGCGGTATTTTGTGATGACCCTTTCCTCAAGAACCTCGAAAACTCCTGAAAGACGAATATCTCGGGAGGACGCGCCAATCATCACTTCAAAAACCCCTGGTTCTACTACAAGGCGCATATGGGCATCGTAGAAAGCAAGCTGCTCCGGGAAGAGAGTAAAGGTCACCGTCTTCTTCTCACCAGGAGCAAGGCGAACTTTCACGAAACCCTTGAGCTCCTGTCGTGGTCGAGCACAGGAAGCTACAAGGTCCCGGATGTAGAGCTGCACAACCTCTTCTCCTTCTCTTCCTCCAACATTCTCCACTGTGCATCGTATGGTCACTTCCTCAAGGCCCCGAACCTTTTCAGGGCGTACTTCAAGGTCCCGATAGGCAAACGTGGTGTAGCTCAAGCCGTGGCCAAAGGGGAAGAGAGGCTCTGCATCGCATGAGAGATACTCGCTGAAGGACGTAGGCTTACGGTTGTAGTATACGGGAACTTGTCCCGACGCTTTTGGGAAAGAAATGGGGAGTTTCCCCGAGGGATTGTAATCCCCAAAGAGAATATCGGCAATGGCGTTTCCTCCCTCTTCCCCAGGATACCAGGCTTCAAGGATAGCCGGGATATGCTCATGCTCCCAAGAGAGCTCAAGAGGCCTTCCGTTCACAAGAACAAGAACGATAGGTTTCCCAAGCCCATAGAGCGCCTTGAGGAGATTCCGCTGTGCTTCAGGAAGGGCAAGCTCTGTCCGGTCGCTCCCCTCGCCCGAGAGGGACTGTCGGAAAAGGCCACTCCGTTCTCCCAGGACGGCAACGATGACCTCGGCGTTTTTCGCTACATCGAGAGCCTCACGCACCCCTTCCTCTGTGGAGGCTGTCAGGTCACATCCTTGAGCGTAGAAAACCTGTGTTTCTGGAGAGACCTTAAGTCTTATCCCTTCAAGGACGGTCACTGTGGGCACCACAAGTTCCCACCGTGCCTCCTTACCCTTCCAGGCAAGAACGCTGGGAACATGAGTGGTGTAACTATAGTCCCCATGGAGATGCACAGGGTTATGGGCATTGGGACCTATAACGGCAAGAGATGTGATATCCTTCCGGAGGGGCAAGATACCATCGTTTTTGAGAAGGACACAGGAAGCTCGGGCGATTTCTCGAGCAAGTTCCCGGTTCTTGGGGGCGTCAAGAAGGGCGATGCTTTCTGGAGATGCCAGGGGAAGGCTATCGAAAAGGCCAAGCTCATACTTCAAGGTAAGTACCCGCTGTACCGCCGCATCAAGAAGCTCTTCGCTAATATATCCTTCCCGTACCGCCGCCACAAGGTGAGGGAAGCAATCGGCATCGGGAAGCTCCACATCGATACCTGCTTTGAGCGCCAGGATTGCCGCTTCCTTCTCATCTTTTGCAACACGGTGGAAAGTGAAAAGCATGCGAACAGCCTCATAGTCAGACACAACAATACCCCCAAAGCCCCATTCCTCTCGAAGAATTTTGGTCAGGAGGAAAGAGGAAGCGGCACAGGGAACGCCATCGATTTCGTGGTAAGCATTCATGATGGAGCGCACCCCTGCTTCCCGAACAGCCACCTCAAAGGGGAAAAGGAAAACTTCCCGAAGTTCCCGTTCTCCCACCTTGGCTGGAGCAAGGTTCCGCCCACCCTCAGAAATCCCGTAAGCCGTAAAGTGCTTAGCTGTGGCCACAATCCCATGTCGCAAGTCCTCGCCTTGGAGTCCCCGAATATAGGCTGAGCCTATCCGGGATACGAGATATGGGTCCTCTCCAAAGGTCTCCTCTGTTCTTCCCCAACGGGGATCCCTTGGGATATCAAGAACGGGAGCAAGGCCTTGGTGCACCCCCAAAGCTCGCATCGTTTCTCGAATCAAAGACGTCATTCTCTGGACAAGTTGGGGATTGAAAGTACTCGCAAGACCAATAGCCTGTGGGAAGACGGTAGCCCCCTTGCTCAAAAGGCCACTCAAACACTCCTCATGCACCATGGCGGGAATGCCAAGACGCGTTTTTTCCTTCAGAAATCGTTGGATGTCATTACCTAAAATTACCGCCTGTTCTGGCTCGAGCTCTGGGCTCCCGAAAAGACGGGTAATTTGCCCGATACCGTTCCCGATGAGAGCTTTCGCCTTCTCTTCAGAGAATTTCTTCCCCTCGAGGAGCCGGTGCGCGTGCACCGCACAGAGTTGCGCCACCTTCTCTTCAAGGGTCATACGGGAAAGGAGTTCACGGACTAGAGGAATGCTGTCTCTCATGGGTTACCTCCTCCTTCGTGTTTTGCACACTGCTCCACCTGTGGCAGAGTACCAAAACCCCCGAAACCACCACGGCTTCTGGAGGTTTTTCCCGACAAATCTCCATCACCTCAGGGCACCGTCCTGCGAACCGACACCCCACCCGCAGGTACTCCTCCCGTTCTTCAAGGAGCACGACCCGCTCTCTGTGTCTTTTCCCCGGGTCTGGCTCAGGGATAGAGGCAAGGAGGAGCCTTGTGTACGGGTGTTTAGGATTCCCCAGGACCTCTTCCACCCTTCCCATCTCCACG
>JANXBI010000047.1 GCA_025060675.1 Candidatus Caldatribacterium sp. | reverse complement strand
GTTACTCCGCCCATCCCGTGTCCGGGAGGGTCGTGAGGTCTTCCCGGAGCCCTTCGCTGAGGAGGAGGAAGGCGAAGGCGTCCGCTTCCTCTTCCTCCTGGGCCTCGAGGAACTCCTGCCCGAAGAACCTTGGGAGAAGCTTGGATTCCGAAAAGGTGGTTGCTTCTTACATATTCATGTATAGATGACTGAAGCCGAAAAGAAAGAGGTGGGAAGGCTCAACCCCAGGTATGGGTCAAAGACTTTACAAGAGATAGCATAGGACTCCGATACTGCTTGGAAAGGCGCATCAGTGCCTACAGGGATTCAGGGGTAAATGAACACGGGAAAACTACAAAAAAGTCCTCATGTTATCAGGTTTCCAAAAGGTTATCCCCTGTCTATGAAGAATGGAATAAGGATCGCTACTTTGTCGAAGCTGGTGAAAAAGTTCTTTAGAAACATGCTTGTTTTCTAGCTCTTTGGCATAAAAGGAAAATCCGTGACGTACGCAAATATTCTGTCTCCTCACGTTTTTTCGGAAAAGCTTTACCAAGTAGTCATTCCATCCGGCCTGCTCATGAATGTAGTATTCTTCGGATGTTTGCCCAATAATATTCGGATTGTAGTTGTCAAAGAGTTGCGTAAGAGGTCGGAATCGACAATCTGCTATCTGCACTTTCCACTCAAAGCATTTCATGCGCTTTAACTCCATTTCTTCAAAGGAGACATCCCAGTTGTACAGCATGAAAACAAAGATTTCCTTAGAAGGATATCCAGCCTCTTTAAGGATTTCAACTTGCTCTCGAATAAACTCGTGTTCCTCGAACCTCCCATCCCAGGCAATGCGCGGGTACCGGAAACCTGCCTGCTTAATGAGACGCCCAAGGTAAGGGTTTTTGAGGAGCACTCTTCCATCGAAACCACTCTGGGCCTCTACCCATGCAATCCTCCTGTCCCGCTTGAGTCGACAGAGCTCCTCAAGAATACTTTCCACGTAGGGATTCATGAGGAAGTTGTTGTCGTAAAAGATGATTTTTGGGAAGCGAATCTCGTCCTTAATGCTCCTTTTAGCCCTAAATCCTGGTTCGATAACCCAGGTGCCACAAAAAGAACAACGTCTCGGACACCCTCGAGAAGTATGGATGATTTGGTAGTCGATGGGGTGAGAATTAAAACGGTTCACGAGAGCATAGTCGGGAAAACACTCTTCTGCTTCCTCCATAACGCCTTGGTATACTTCATCACATCCTGTATAGGCTTGAACAGCTTCTTTCGGGAAAAGTGAGGCAAAAATCCCTCCAACGACAATCCTTGCTTGAGGAAAGACTTTCTTATACACCTGCACCGTATTTTGCACGTAGCTTGCCCAATAGGTGAAAAGGGAAGTTACCCAAACTTCGTCCGGGTTAAGGAACCGTATCTCCTTCCACGACTCAAGGTCTTGGGGAATTCCTCGTTGGAGTTTGACCTCTACACCGTTTTTCTTCAGGTATGACGCAATCTTAAGAAGACCTATGGGTAGGAAGTTCTTATGGTTCTTGCTCTTTTGCGGAACTGGAAAATCCGGTTCAACAAGAAGCACTCTATGTGTTGGTCGCATCATCCTTGAGGAATTCTTCTATCAGCTCTACTATTTCTCTTTCAAAGTCTTTTTCAAAGCATTCAAATGGTGACGATTGTACCCACCGGAGGAGTTCTTGAACACCACCATGGGCGTACTCCTCGGCAATTTCAACAACTTCTCTCTCGTTACAGAGCACATCAACCGATGTAGCATAGACTGCAACTGCAGCAAGAAGTGCCTCGTCTTCCTCCCTCAAGTAGGAGCCTCGGAAGAATCCTCCGGAGTGTTTTTTCTGGATTGGCTTCCGTAAACCTTTATGGACCCCAAGGCCCACGGCTATGATGAATATATCTTTCGCGTCAGCATTGCGAAAAATCTCTTCACTCTCTCCTAACTCTTTGTAAGCTTTTTTGTCCTCCTCATCAATGTTCACAACCGGTACATCTTTCAGCCCAAGCATAGTTCGCCCTCCTTTAACTACAGTTAGGATTCCTTCACAAAAAAAGCCTTGCACTCGTCATCCGACATTTGTAACCACCGAATAGTTGCAGCACAGGGTTTAAGGATGCAGGATACCTCCTCTGAGAATTCCGCAGGCGTGAGGAGGAGAATGATTTGCTTGTGCTTGCTGATTTCAAGAAGAACTCTCGCAAAGTTTTCTCGGTGTTCATGCGACAGCCGTGCCAGTGGGGTATCGATCACCAACGGACCCTGAAAACCAGAAAGGTTGTGAAGTGCCAGGATAAACGAAAGGGCGAACAATTCCCTTTCTGCAGCGCTCAAGGAACCAAGGCAATTTCTCCCATCTCTATCGAGAATTTCAACAGTGTAGTCCTGTTTCACGCGAATATCTTTAAAGCTTTCCTTCTTCCAGAGTAACCGGAAAAACGCTTCTCTGGTGGCCCTTTCGACTTCCTCTCGGATCTCCTCAAGAACCCTTTTTTCTACTCGCTCGAGGACTGCTTTGGCCTTTTTGCAGGCTTTATACATTAGTAGCCTTTGCTCCGACCTTTCGCGCTTTTTGAGCAGGTCATCGTATTGCCACTCTTTCTCTTGGAGCGTTTTCTCATCATTCTCCTTTTGAGCCTTACATTTAGCTAACTTCTCAATTATATCGTCCCTTGTCCTTTTCATCTCTTCCAGTTTTCTGTAAAGGAACTTTAGGTTTTCTGAATCACAAAGGGAAAGTTTGTTTTCGATTTCTCCAATTTCATTTTTGAGATTTTTTAAGTCCCTATTGAGTTCCTCGATATCCCTGTTAAGTTCCCGAAGGAGTTTCATATCAGCTTCAGCGCTTCTCTTTAAACTACTGAGACATTGTTCGAGGATAAGCATGCGACTTGTCAGAAGCGATGAACGCCTTATCCTTTCCACAATGTTTTCGATGGCAATTCGCGTGGCACGGTCGATTACTCGTTGGCATACGGGGCATTTTTCCCGTTGCAAGGCCTCCTTCAGGAGGCTGTCACTAACGGGAGGAGGGAGCTCACCCTGTCGGTGTTTTTCCTTTACAAGTTGAAGAACTTTTTGCAAGGCTTTTCCAAAATATGCAATCTTCGCGAGTCGAATGAGAACTTCTTGCCTCTTTTCATGCTTTTCTTTAACCCTGCTTTCCGTTTTTTTCACTTGTTCCTCCAAACGTTTGCGATTTTCAACGAGTTCCCGTACATCAGGTTGGCCTCTCAGTTCCTCTGAAAGACTGTCAATCTCTTCCTCTACCTCTTCTTTCTGCGTTTGAAGTGTTTCAATACACTTATTGTGCTCATTTACACGATGTCTAAGCTTTTCGATTTGCTCGTATATCCTTTGAAGGTCCGCTCCTAAGTCGGTGTTTCTTGCAAACTCTTTGAGGAGTTCTTCAAAGTTTTTCTTCATTCCATCCAATATATTTATGTGGGCAAGCTGACCGATTTTTCCCAAAACTTTTGAGAAATTCCGAAAATAGGTATTCAGCGATTCGCCATCGAAGAAAAAGAACGAACTTATTTCCTTGGGGATAAACCGATTTACATTCTTCTCAAAACCCTCTCGAGAAGGGTACTTCTCAAATCCCTTACCACTTTCGATCATTACCCAGGCCTCGTCGGTGCTCCTTCGTTCCCTCACAAAAACGATTTTCTTTCCAACCT
>JANXBI010000038.1 GCA_025060675.1 Candidatus Caldatribacterium sp. | reverse complement strand
TTTGTTTTACCCAAGGTAGGGCGTAGAGCGCTGCGATGAGGCACTTTGCTCCAAAGAGGGAGCAAAGTGCCTACTTTTTTCTGGGGGAGGTTTGGTCAATGCCTTGTTCTTGTCAGACACAAGAGGATGTTTTGCGGTTCTGTAAAGAGAACAGGGTCAAATTCATTCGTCTGTGGTTCACCGATGTGTTAGGGAGCCTGAAGAGTTTTGCCATCCCCTTTGAAGAACTCGAAACCGCCCTCTACGAAGGAATGGGGTTTGACGGCTCATCCATCAAGGGCTTTGCTCGCATCGATGAAAGCGACATGGTGGCTCTTCCGGACCCGAAAACCTTTCAGCTCCTCCCTTGGCGGTCTGGGGAGGAAAAGGTAGGACGAATGTTCTGTGATATCCTTAACCCCGATGGAACACCTTTTGAAGGGGATCCAAGGTACGTTCTCAAGAAAAACCTCGAGAAGCTCGCTCAGAAAGGGTATATCTACTACGTGGGTCCGGAACTTGAGTTCTTCTACTTCAAGAGCGACAAGGAGCCAATCCCCCTTGACAGAGGAGGGTATTTTGACCTGACAACGCTTGATGCAGCCTCGGATCTCAGGCGGGATACCATCCGTACCCTCGAAGAGATGGGCATACGGGTTGAGTACAGTCACCACGAAGTTGCCTTCTCACAACACGAAATTGACCTTCGCTATGCTGATGCCTTAACTATGGCGGATAACGTTATGACGTATCGTATTGTGGTGAAGGAAATCGCTCAAAAGCACGGAGTATATGCAACCTTCATGCCAAAACCCATCGCAGGGATCAATGGCTCTGGGATGCATACGCATCAGTCGCTTTTCCGAGGCGACACAAATGCCTTTTTCGACCCCCACGATCCGTATTTCCTCTCTGATGTGGCGAAGAAGTTCATTGCAGGGATTTTACGTCATGCAAGGGAAATAGCGCTTGTTACGAACCAGTGGGTGAATTCCTACAAACGACTTGTTCCTGGATACGAAGCACCAGTCTACATATGCTGGGCTCGGAGGAACCGCTCAGCTCTTGTTCGGGTTCCGATGTACAAACCAGGGAAAGAGAAGGCAACCCGTATCGAGGTTCGCAACCCTGATCCGGCGTGTAACCCATACCTTGCCTTTTCGGTCATGCTCGCTGCAGGTATGGCTGGGGTCGAGGGAAACTACGAACTCCCCGAACCGGTGGAACGGGATGTTTACCACATGACTCCTGATGAACGGAAAGCCTTGGGCATTGCCTCATTACCCGGGAGCTTGAAGGAAGCAATTGACCTTGCCCTCGAGAGCAAGCTCCTCCGGGAGACACTTGGGGAACACGTCTTTACTTACCTTGTTGAGAGCAAAATGACCGAGTGGGATGAGTACCGCGTAGTCGTTCATCCCTACGAGATTGAACGGTATCTGCCAATTCTCTGAGGAGGATAACTCATGGAGAGGATGGGGCGGATTCCCTCTGGATGTGCTGTCTTTGGCGTCCTCAACCAAGACGGTCGTCGTGTTTCGGGTGAGATGATTCTGCGGGCCATGGCGGTCATGCACGAGCGATCCAATGGTCTTGGAGGAGGGTTCGCAGGGTATGGAATTTACCCAGAGTTCGCAGAATTGTATGCTTTCCACGTCCTCTACGACGATCCGTACCGCTTTGCTGAACTTGAAGAGTATCTGAAGAAGCGGTTTGTCCTTGAGAAGAAGGAACCATTACCTGTAAGGAAAACCAGAGTCATCTCGGCTCATCCTCTCTTTGTTCGGTACTTTCTGCGGCCACGAGGGACATGGGAAAACGAAGAAGACGAAGTAGTCCGCATTGTGATGGATGTCAATGCCCATTTTCCTGGTGCATACATCGTCTCAAGCGGGAAGAACATGGGCATTTTCAAAGGAGTTGGGTATCCAGAGGACATTGGGACGTTCTTCCGTCTTGAAGAGTATGAAGGGTACTGTTGGATTGCCCATGGGCGCTTTCCCACGAACACTCCAGGATGGTGGGGTGGTGCTCATCCCTTTGGTCTCCTCTCTTTTGCGGTTGTCCACAATGGGGAGATTTCGTCGTACGGTATTAACCGGAGGTACCTTGAGAATTTCGGATACCGTTGCACGCTCCAGACGGACACCGAGGTCATCGTGTACCTTGTGGATCTCCTTGTGCGCAAGCACCGCATTCCTGTTGAGTGGCTTGGTGCGATTTTTGCTGCTCCCTTTTGGGAACACATTGACGCCCTTCATGAGCCGCAAAGGACCTTCTTCCGAGCGCTTCGGATAACGTATGGTGGGGCGCTCCTCAATGGTCCTTTCAGCATCATTGTTGGCTTTCCCGGGGGTATGTTCGGAATGGTGGACAGAATTAAGCTCCGCCCGATGGTGGCAGCATGGAGAAAAGAGACGTTCTATCTTTCCAGCGAAGAGTCCGCGATTCGGGAAGTAGAGCCAAATCTCGATCGAGTTGTGGCTCTTCGGGCGGGGGAGGTTATCGTCGGTCGAGTTGGAGAGAAGGTGGCGTATGGCCAGGAGCTTGCTATTTCCCGAGTTTAAAATCGTCCGGGATGAGAACCGATGCATCTCTTGCCAGGTCTGCGTGCGCCAGTGTGCCAATGATGTCCATGCTTTTGACAGTGAAGACAACACAATTCTCAGTGATGAAACAAATTGCGTAGGTTGTCAAAGATGTGTCACACTTTGTCCAACTCGGGCGCTTGAAGTCATCCGTCGCGAACCTGGTTTCCGAGCCAACTCAAACTGGAGCATCGCTCATATTCGAAACCTCTATAAGCAGGCTGAAACAGGTGGCGTTATCCTAACGGGAATGGGATGTGATCTCCCCTACCGTATCTATTGGGACCATTTGGTGCTCAATGCAAGTCAGGTGACGAACCCTTCGATAGACCCTCTCCGTGAGCCCATTGAGTTGCGGACCTTTCTTGGGAGAAAAGAGGATTCTCTCGATATCGATTGGACGGGAGAATTCCCGGTGCTTCGGACAACTCTTGCCCCGCAACTTGAGATTCAGGTCCCTGTGCTCTTCTCGGCCATGTCTTACGGTTCTATAAGCTATAACGCTTTTCGGGCACTTGCCGAAGCGGCTCATGAAGCGGGGACATTGTGTAACAGTGGAGAAGGAGGGTTGCATCCAGACTTCTACCCCTTGGGGAAGCATATCATTCTCCAGGTGGCTTCGGGACGATTCGGCGTGCACCCAGAGTACCTCAGGGTTGGCGCAGCGATTGAAATTAAAATTGGCCAGGGAGCGAAGCCCGGCATTGGTGGGCACTTGCCCGGGGAGAAAGTTACGCCCGAGATTTCTCGAACTCGTCGGATTCCAGTTGGGAGCGATGCCATCTCCCCGGCTCCTCACCATGATATCTACTCCATTGAGGATTTGCAGCGCCTCGTCTTTGCTCTCAAGGAAGCCACGGGTTATAAGAAGCCGGTGTTTGTGAAAATCGCCGCGGTGCACAACGTGGCTGCGATAGCTTCAGGGTGCGTGCGCGCTGGAGCAGACGCTGTTGTGATTGATGGCATCCGTGGAGGAACGGGTGCAGCTCCTCAGGTGATCCGGGACAACGTAGGTATTCCCATAGAGATTGCCCTTGCTCAGGTTGACGAACGATTGCGACAAGAGGGCATTCGCCATAGGTCCTCGATTATTGCTGCGGGGGGTATCCGTTCAAGTGCCGACGTCATAAAGGCGATTGCTTTAGGGGCGGATGCGGTTTACATCGGGACAGCTGCCTTAGTGGCTTTGGGGTGTCATCTCTGTCAAAAGTGCTACACTGGGAAGTGTAACTGGGGTATTGCCACGCAGGACCCGTATCTCACAAAGCGTTTGAATCCGAACGTTGGCAAGCGGCGGCTTTTGAATCTCCTTCGGGCATGGGCTCTTGAGATAAAGGAGATGCTCGGTGGGATGGGTATTAACGCTATTGAGAGCCTACGGGGAAATCGAGAGCACCTCCGTGCTATTGGGCTTACCACGGAGGAGATGCGACTCCTTGGGGTGAAACCTGCGGGAGAAGGGTGGTAGGAGTGTCGAAACGGATTCGTATTCATGAGGAGTTCTGCATTGGATGCCGTCTATGTGAAATCATGTGTATCGTTTGTCACTCAAAGAGCAATACGATTCTTAAAACTTTCCGAGATAGGGATACCTGTCCCCTTCCTCGGGTACGGGTTGAGGAAGAGGGTTATGTTTCTTTTGCCCTGCAATGCCGCCACTGCGAGGAAGCGGCATGCATTGAGAACTGCATGACGGGTGCCATGTACAGAGACGAGGCCACGCAGGCTGTGCTCTGCGACCAGAGCAGATGCGTTGGATGCTCGATGTGCATCCTAAGTTGCCCTTTTGGGGTTATTCGGCGGGAATCGCGGGGAAGGAAAGTGGTGAGCAAGTGCGATCTCTGTATCGGGGAGGGCATGCCGGTTTGTGTGGCAAATTGCCCAAATGAGGCGCTTACCTATGAGTAGAGGAGTAAAACATACGACATACCTTCTTGTTGGTTTTTCGGTGGCTGCCTGGTGGGCGGCGCGCAGTATCCGTCTCCATGACCCAGGGGGAAAAATCCTTGCGGTAAGCGAAGAAGAAGGACCTTATTCCCGTCCTCTCATTACCTATGTTCTGGGGGAGCGGGTTCCTGACGCTACCTACTGGGGTGAGGTTCTTCGTACACAGGATGTGGAGGTTATTTGGAACTCAAGGGTCGTGCACCTTGACCCTCGAACGAAGGCGGCAATTCTCTCTTCTGGGGAAAAGATAGTCTTTGAAAAGGCGCTCATCGCCACGGGAAGTGTTCCCGTAGTTCCTCCTATTGGGGGTTCAAAACTTGAGGGCATCTTTACCCTCACTCGGCGGAGTGATGTGGATGCTCTCAAGACGTACCTTAAGGGGGTTGCGGGCAGAAACGTTCTCATTATCGGTGGGGGATTCATTGGACTGAAAGCGTGTGAGGCTTTGCTTGACCTTGGTCTTGAGGTGACCGTTGTTGAGCTTGCGCCTCGTCTTTTGTCGGGCATGCTCGACGATCTCGGTTCAAGGTACCTAGAAAGAGCTCTTGAGGAACACGGCGTTCGCGTGATGACTGGTGATACAGTGCAAACTTTCGTAGGGTGTGGAAATCGCGTGGTTGGAGCAGAACTCAAAAGCGGGACTTTTGTAAATGCTGATGCGGTTATTGTAGCGGTTGGTGTGCGACCGTGTATCGATTGGCTCCGTGATTCGGGCATCCTCCTTGGACGTGGGGTCATCGTCAATGAGCGACAGGAAACCTCGTGTGAGGGGGTTTTTGCTGCTGGAGATGTGGCGGAGACCCGGCACCTCATCACGGGGGATCGTACTGTGGTCGCCATATGGCCTGAAGCTGTGCGTCAGGGGAAGGTGGCAGGAAAGAATATGGCCGGCGTGCAGGCAGTGTACCCTGGAAGCCTTCCTATGAATGTTATCGAGGTGGGGAATGTGACTCTTGCTTCCTGTGGTCTTGCCAACCCCCAGGAAGGTGATTACGTAACCTTGGCAAAGGAGAAGAAAGGATGGTACCGAAAGTGTGTGCTTTTGGGAGAACACCTTGTGGGATGCATTCTCTTTGGCGATATCGAGCGGGTGGGGATTTTCGTTCATCTCATTCGAGAAAGGGTTCCTGTTTCCTCCTTTCGTGATAAACTCCTTGAGGACAACTTTGGTCTTGTTGCTCTCCCTCTTGCCTATCGGAAACACTTGATTCTTGAGGCTGGTGTTGAAGTATGAAGACGCTCCACTGTCAGGGGATGCATTACCGAGAGGTGAACGCTCGTCTTGAGGAGTGGTGGGAGGCAGGATACAGGCATATCCTTCTTGAGGGTGTCTGTGGCCAGAGGTATTTGGGGCGAGCACTCTCTGGAGAGGGGTATATTGGCATTCGGGGGATTCCTGGTGATGATCTGGGAATGTTTCTCGATGGGCCAACGCTTGAGGTCTTTGGGAATGCTCAGGATGGAGTAGGTAATACGATGAATGCTGGGAAAATTATCATCAGGGGGGATGCACGGGATATTCTTGGTCTTTCCATGCGTGGTGGGAAGATTTGGGTTCAGGGAAACGTCGGCTACCGAGTAGGTATTCATATGAAGTCGTATGAAGAGGAGTATCCAGTCATCGTCATCGGCGGCGAGAGCGGAGACTTCCTCGGAGAATATATGGCTGGAGGGCTTATAGTGGTGCTTGGTCTTCGAACTCTTCCGGAGAAATCCCCGGTGGGCAATTTCCTTGCTTCAGGTATGCATGGAGGAGCGATTTTCGTTCGGGGGAGAGTCGTCCCTGCACAGGTTGGTCCTGGGATTGGCATGGATGCTCCTGGGGAAGAGGAGTTTGCAAAGGTTTTGGGATATCTCGAGGAATTCGCTCGTGACCTTGGTTGTGAGCTCCCTCCCTTGCATCGGCAAGAATTTGTGAAGGTTTTCCCTCGGACAACTCGGCCTTACGGGAAACTTTACGCGTACTGAGAAGCGCCTTGTTTCACCCCCTGTGTCCATTGGTACAATTAGAATAAGGGGGGTGGGACAATGGACCGGCATTTTATGAATCCTGAGAGAGTGCGACGGTACCTTAACCTTTGGGTTGTCCGGGCCCTTTTCCGATGGGTTACGCGGAAAACCCGAAACGGGAGTGTGCGCCTTGAGAGAATCCTCGTAACGTATGGAAAGCCAAAGAAGGGTTTGTCTTTTTCAGAGTTGATCGGTTTTTTGCCGGTGTACCTTGCGATTGATATTCTCCGCATGCTCCTTCGTTGGAAGAAGGAGTATCTGGTGCGAGAGGTTTTCGGACCGCGCAACATTCGGCGGGCGACTATTAACCTTGCACGGAGTGTTGCCGAGTATGGAGCTACCCGTCCCCAGAACTTCGCCAGCCCCCTTCTTGTTGTATGGAATTTCACGAATCTCTGCAATCTCCAATGTCGGCACTGTTATCAGAACGCGGGTAAGAAAACCCCTCAACTCTCCCTCGAAGAACGCCTCCGAGTTATTGATGAGCTTGACGAAAACTTTGTGCCTACTGTTGCTTTCTCCGGAGGCGAGCCGCTTTGCGATCCTGAATTCTTTGTGGTCGCCAAGTATGCCGCGGAGAAGGAAATGTACCTCTCCGTAGCTACGAATGGTACCCTCCTTACCGAGGATATGTGTGCAAAGCTCAAGGATTGTGGTATCCAGTATGTGGAAGTGAGCCTTGAGAGTTCTACTCCTGAATACCACGATCGTTTTCGGGGCATTCCAGGTCTCTGGAGGAGAACAGTCCAGGGTATTGAAAACGCTGTAAAAGCAGGACTTCTTGTGGGGGTCGCTCCCACGGTGACTCGGGAAAACCTTCGGGATTTGCCTGCTCTCTACCGTCTTGTCCAGAATCTGGGGGCTCACCGATTTTACGTTTTCAACTTCATTCCCACTGGGAGGGGGCGAGAGATCCTTGATAGGGATCTCACGCCTGAAGAGCGAGAGGAAATGCTTGAGCTGCTCTATAACTGCCTTATGGAGAGGAAAATTCAGGTTTTCAGTACAAGTCCCCAATTCGGTCGAAAGTGCGTGGAGAAAAACCCCGAAGGGATTGTTATCACCGGGCATTACTCGGTTGCAGAAGGAAAGCTCGCTCGTGTGGGTGCAGAGTACGTAGGAGGATGTGGAGCAGGGAGAGCGTACTGTGCGCTGCAACCTGATGGTACCGTTACTCCTTGCGTTTTTATGCCCATCCCCCTTGGTCAGATCCCCAAGCAGCCGCTCAAAGAGATATGGGACACCTCGAAAGTTCTGCGAGAACTTCGGAATCGTTCCCTGTACCGTGGTCACTGTGGGGTGTGCGCGTTTCGAGCAGTGTGTGGAGGGTGCCGAGCGCGGGCGTACGCGTATTTTGGTGACTACCTCGGGCCAGACCCAGGGTGTGTCTTGAATACCTTCGCGTGCCAGAGTTTCTCTGAAGCACCGTTGTTGCGGACAGCAACGTGAAGGACCAAAACACCCCTGACACGCATGCATACGTGTCAGGGGTGTTTTGGTTAGCCAAGGAGGATATTCATGCTCTCTTCTCGGTCGAGGTCCATAACGTATGGGATGCCGGTGACCTCAGCAGCTTCCTTGGTGAGGGCAAAGATGTCATCCCGGCTGATATACTCAAGACTGAATTTACGTGCTCCCGCCATGAACTGCTTCAAGCCAGTGGCCAGCCGATCGAAGTATCCGTACACCCCAAGCGCCGAGGGGGGAACGTTTTTCCAGTCGTTGCCAAGGATTTTCTTGATCTCGGCCACCGCAGTGAAAATTTCCTCCACCTGATTGCCATACTCGGCGTACTCCTTGGGGATGTTCCCACTTGCTATGAGCGAGCCAATGGTCTTTCCGACCATGGCGGCGGTCAACGTTGACCGACCCATGGCTATGAGTTTCACATACGGAGCACCAAGAGCAAGCCCTTTGAAGATGTGGTCTTCCATAGTGAAACCACCAGCGATAGCTATAGCTGGAACGTGTTTACCCTTTTCCGCAAGGAGCTTTGCATAGTTGTACGTCAGCGCTTCGAGGTACACCGTGGGAATGCCCCATTCATTCATCATTCTCCAAGGGCTCATTCCGGTGCCGCCGCCAGCACCGTCGACAATGAGGAGGTCAATTTTTCCTTCTGAGGCCGCTCTCAGGGCAAGAGCGAGGTCTTTCGGCCGGTACGCCCCGGTTTTCAGGGAGATGTACTTTGCGCCTCTCCGCCGGAGTTCTTCAACTCGTTTCAAGAAACCTTCCAGGGAGGCCATACCAAGCCTTGAGTGACGTTCGAACTCTCGAATACCACCCTTCTCCGCGAGGTCCTGAACGATGGGGTCATCTGGGTCTGGGAAAACAATGTACCCCCGGTCTTTCAGTTGCTTAGCCCTTTTGATATCCGAGAGCTTAATTTCTCCACCAATGTCCTTTGCGCCCTGACCCCACTTGATTTCTACAAACTCTATGCCCAGCTGCTCGATGACGTATTCGAGGGAACCAAATCGTGAATCCTCAACGTTCTCTTGAACGATAACCCCACCATACCCATCTCTCTGCCACTCTTTGAAGAGTTTGATGCGTCGTTCCATTTCAGGAGAGCGAACGACTTTTCCATCCCGGAACTCTGCATTGGGGTCGACGCCACAAACGTTCTCTCCCACTCCAACCATGGTCCCAAAAAGAGCAGAACCAATCGCCACGCCTTCCCAATTGTCCCGGGCAATGAAGGTAGACCCAAGACCTGTAGTAAACCAGGGAGCGCGGAGCTTGATGTCACCGAGCCTCGTTTCAATGTTAACGTTTGGGAAGGTAGCTACATCTGGGTCAGCAGCAACACCCTGTGCACCTACGCACGTCCCATTAATGTTGAAGTGGGAGAAGTCAACAGGGTAATCCTTTTGCGAGGCAGAAGTGACCTTACCGTATGGTTTTGGGTAGATGTACTCTCGGCCCCGTATTGCGGACCTTCCAATCTCACAGTACCCCGGACACCCGTCAAGGCAGGTGACGCACATACCACTGAAGGGCGAATAATCTTTCAATCGAAGTCGGGTATTCGTGGCTTCAGAAAAGTTTGGTTTTGAGAAGGACACAAGCCATGCACCTCCGCCTTTGGAGTTTTTTCCTGAGGGTTGCTTTCCCCCTGATAAAACAAAATGACGTTTAGCACCGCGGTGCCAAACGTCATTGTTTGGTAAGGGACACCTTTGTCCCTGACCCTCTTTGGTCGTTGTAAGTTTATTACCATAAAGGTTGGGGAAAGTCAACAGGCCAAGGTTGCAAGAAGCACTACATCCTTCAAAAAGGCAGTCCACAGAATTTTCTTCCCATAGCCTCTTGCAAGAAGCCTTCTCCCGGCGCATAATGAGTTCAGAAACTCTAAGGAAGAGGAGGGAAAAAGGTGAACATGAAGCGGTTTTTAGTCTTTTGTGTCGTGGCTCTCCTTGTGCTTTTTGCTTTGAGCGCCTTTGCAGAAGCAAAGAAGTACAAAATCGCCTTTGTTCCTAAGCTCATTGGCATCCCATACTTCAACGCCATGGAAGAGGGTGGGAAAAAGGCTGCACAAGACCTTGGTGTGGAATTCATTTACACTGGTCCCGTAACAGCTGATGTGGCAAAACAGATTGAGATTATCGATAACCTTATCACCCAAGGTGTCGATGCCATTGCCGTGGCGCCTAATGATCCGGCAGCCATAACCCCTGTTTTGAAGAAGGCCAAAGAGAAAGGGATTCTCGTTCTCACCAGTGACACTGATGGCGCGCAGGATGTGCGAGATCTCTTTGTCAACCAAGCGCTTCAGAACGAAATTGGTTACACCGTTATGGACGAGCTTGCCAAGGCCATGAATTATGAAGGGGAATTTGCCATTGTCTCCTGTGGTCCTACTGCCTGGAATCTGAACATCTGGATTGCTTATGAGCTTGAGCGCCTTGCGCAGTATCCAAAAATGAAACTCGTTACCATCCGGTATGCTGAAGAGGACGTTCAGATGGCCATCAACGTCATGCTCGACCTTATCAACGCTTTCCCGAACCTCAAGGGCGTCATTGGTCAGTGCAGTACCTCTGCTCCTGGTGTTGCGGAAGCTATCGAGCAAGCTGGGAAAAGTGGGCAGATTGTAGCTACGGGGCTTTCTGTGCCCTCTATGATGGCAAAGTATGTGAAGAGTGGTACGGTGAAGAGTTTTGTTCTCTGGAATCCAATTGACCTTGGATATCTCACGGTTTGGGCTGCTAAGTATCTCCTCGATGGGAACCAGTTTGAAGACGGGAAGGAGTACGAAATTCCTGGCATTGAGACCAAACCGAAGTATATCGCCAAGGATAAGATGCTCGTTCTCGGGCCTCCAAAGGTCTTCGATGCCTCTAACATTGACCAGTACATGTTCTTCTGATTCCCTGGGGCGCCCGGTAAGGGCGCCCTTTTTGTTGGGAGCGAATGCCGATGGAATACCTCCTTGAATGTCGCAATGTTGCCAAATCCTTTGGTGGTGTGCAGGCTCTCAAAGGGGTTCATTTTACTCTCCGTCCTGGAGAAGTACACGCTTTGGTAGGGGAGAACGGAGCGGGGAAGTCGACCCTGATTAAGATTATCTCTGGCGCCCTTCTCCCTGATCGGGGTGAAATCCTCTACATGGGTCAGCCTGTGCGGATTGATTCCCCGCGAAAGGCCCAAGAGATTGGAATTTCAACAGTGTACCAGGAGCCCCTGGTGTATGGGGAGCTCAGTGTCCTTGAAAACATCTTTTTGGGGCGGGAAATACGGACTCCTTGGGGGAATATCGACTGGAGAAAGGAAGAAGAGAAGGCGCGAGCGCTCTTTTCCTCCTTGGGCCTTCCCCACCATTTCCTTCGAGAACCTATGGGGGAGTTGAGTGTAGGCCTGCAGCAGCTTGTCCTTATTGCCAAAGCTTTGGTGTATGAGGCGAGAGTCATTATTTTTGATGAACCTACGGCTATTCTTACTGAGCACGAAACGGAGCGGCTTTTTAACATCATCCATAAGCTTCGGGATAGGGGCGTAGGGATTATTTACATCTCCCATCGCCTTGAAGAGATTTTCCGCATCGCCGACCGGGTGACGGTGATGCGAGATGGGGAGGTAAAGGGTGAGTTTCCTATTGAGGCCGTTGATCGGGCGAAAATTGTGGAGCTCATGGCTGGAAAGCTCCTTGTTGAAGAGATTGCCCGCAAACGGTCCCAAAGCAAAGAACCGCTCCTTTCGGTACGTGGACTCACAAAGAGGCCTCGATTTTTTGACGTCTCCTTTGACCTTTTCCCGGGAGAGATTGTGGGGTTTTTTGGCCTTGTTGGGTCGGGACGGACCGACGTGGCCCAGGCTATCTTTGGTCTTTTTCCTCCCGAAAGTGGCGAGGTGCTGTTTAACGGGCACAGGATTCGTTTCTCTTCCCCTGAGGAAGCGATGAATGCAGGGATAGCTTATCTCCCTGAGGACCGGAAAGTTCAGGGACTTTTCCCCATCCAGAGCGTAGCGTACAACATCTCTGTAACCGTGCTTCGAGAACTTGTGCGCCGTTTTGGCGTCGTGGATGCTCGGAAAGAGCGGGAGCTTGCAGGGAAGTATGTCCGGGAGCTCAACATTAAAACTCCAAGCCTCCGTGCTCGGGTGTATAGCCTGAGTGGTGGGAATCAACAGAAAGTGGTTCTCGCTAAATGGCTTTCGGTGGCTCCCAAACTCCTCATTCTTGATGAACCGACGCGGGGTATTGATGTAGCCTCAAAGTCGGAAATTCACAGCCTTATTGCCCAGCTTGCTGATCGAGGGCTTGGGGTCATGATGATATCCTCAGAGCTCCCTGAGATTCTCAAAATGTCCGATCGGGTTATCGTTATGCATGAGGGGAGGATTACTGGAGTTTTTGAAGGGCCAGAAAAAACTGCTGAGAACATCATTCGTGCTGCCACTGGTGAACGGATGGTCATTACTGGGGGTGCGAGTGCGTGACCAACGAGAGGTTGCGACGTATTGTTCGACGGCGAGAATTTACCGTTTTCGGACTCATCGTTGTTCTTGTTGTGCTCTTTTCCTTGACTACTGAGCGTTTCATGTCGGTAAGTAATCTCTCAAACCTCCTTTTACAGCTTGCTGGGACTGCCATATCAGCTATTGGCATGACTATGGTCATCATAACTGGGGGCATTGATGTCTCCGTTGGTTCAACCCTTGGAATGGCCTCTGTTGTGGCTGGGAAGTTCCTTATGAGCGGATACTCCCCTTTTCTTGTGCTCCTTGGTGCCTTGGGGGTTGGGCTGCTTATCGGCCTTTGTAATGGGTTGCTCATTGCCTGGGGTAATATTCCTCCGATTATCGTAACTCTTGGCATGATGAGTATTTTACGAAGTCTTATGTACCAGCTTCTTGGTGGCCGGTGGATTTCTGGCATTCCACCAGGAATTCGAGTCATCGGTCTTGGAAAATGGTTTGGGATTCCCATTTCCATGTGGGTGACGATGCTGCTTATTGCCTTTTTCACGTACTTTTTGTCTTCTCGTCCTCTGGGCCGAGCGATTTATGCTGTGGGGAACAACCCTGAAGCAGCCCGTGTTTCAGGTATCGATCTTCGACGAACGCTGCTTTTTGTGTACGCCGTTCTTGGGGCTTTGGCAGGGTTTGCTGGTCTTGTATATGTCGCCCGCACGGGTATTGTGCAGACGAACACGGGGAGCGGTTTTGAGCTTGAAGTTATTGCTGCCGTAGTTCTTGGAGGAACGAGTATCCTTGGGGGGCGGGGAACGGTCATTGGGAGCCTCCTTGGAGCTTTCCTTGTGGGTGTCATTAAAAATGGTATGGTGCTTCTTAACGTTCCTGCCCTCAGCGAGGGACTTGTCATTGGCGTTCTCATCATCCTCTCCGTAATGATTGACGTTGTTCGAGCAAGAGGAGAGCGGATATGAAGCGGATTCTCGACCAAATTGTTGAAAATCGGGTGTTCTTTCTTTTTGCGCTTTTTGTCACCCTTTTCGCCATTTTTGCGGTGAGTGTTCGCGGTTTTTTCACGTTCTACAATCTCACGAACATGACCCAGTATGGAGTGGAACTTGGACTTTTGGCTCTCGCAGAAATGTTAGTCATCCTCTCAGGGGGCGGGGGGATTGACCTTTCGGTTGGTTCTATGCTCACCATCGTGGCGATGATTATTGGTGTCCTCATTGGGCGGGTTGGGATGCCCCCTTCCTTTGCCATTCTCCTTGGGCTTTGTGCTGGCGTGGGAATGGGGTATCTCAACGGGGTTTTAGTGAGCTATACGAGAATCCTCCCTTTTATCGTGACCCTTGCTTCCCTTTACATCTACAAATCCTTGGCGCTCATCATTGCTGTTGATCCGCGCTTTGGACCGAATCCTATGCCCGTGTCGAACTTCCCCGAATCCTTTTACTTTGTGGGACAGTACCGTATCGGGGGTATCCCCTTCCAGGTGCTCTGCATTTTCATTCCAGTCGTTCTCATCCTTTATGTTCTCCTTGAGAAGAGCGTGTTTGGACGGTACCTCTACGGGGTAGGGAGCAACGAAAAGGCAGCACTTTTTTCAGGCATCAGCGTTGAGAAAGTCCGGGTTACGGTGTACACCCTCTCTGGGCTTTTGAGTGCCCTCTCGGGGTGGATTATCACCTCCCGCATCGCCAGCGCTCGACCAGACATTGGAACAGGATACGAGCTTCAAGCCATCACTATAGCCGTTTTAGGTGGCGTAAGCATTAAAGGAGGCGAAGGGAGCATTGGTGGTGTAATCTTGGGGATTGCCATAATTACTCTGCTTTACAACGGCATGCAACTTGCAGGCATCCATCAGATATGGCAGCTTGGGTCTTTAGGAGTTGTGCTCGTTGGAAGTGTGTTCCTTAACCAACTGCTCCTTGCGCGAAGGAAGGTATAGGTGCAGGATTGTTCTTGCCCTTTGCCTTGCTCTTTTCTGGGTATGGCAGGGGGAAGCAGAGGAGTTGCCTCGCATTGTACTGCTCTCTCCGAGAGAGGATAGGTATTTCTTTCCTTTCCTCGAGGTTTTTTTGCGTCGAATCATGCCTGGATACGAGATTACCACCCTTTCCCCCGACGACATCGTCCCTTCTCGTAAAAGGTACATTGTGGTGGGGTTTTCTGAGGAATTGCGGCGCGTAAGACTCCCTAAAGGAAAGGTTGATTATATCCTCCTTGGAGAGAGGAATGGAGTTGCCTTCCCGCTCCTTGGGCAAGTTGCCTTTCGGTGGCAGGAGACAGCCCTGGCCATTTGCAAGAGCCTATGTGCTGGGGGAAGAAGGGGATTCCTCTTTTGGGGAGAGAGTACACATCCGCTCTTTGTGCTCCTTGAGGAACTTTGTGAGGATGGAGAACGCTCCGGGGCTTCTGTGGTTTTCGTTGACCGGATTTCCCGTGTTCGTCCCTTTCTGGAGAAAAGTGGAGGGTCTTCTTCCCTTGTCGTTCTTGAAGCGGCGACTGAGGTGCTCTTTGCGTTGCAGGAAGGAAAGGTGCGCGGTGTCGTCGACACAAAACCTTCCGAAGTTGCACAGTGCATTGCAGCAATCGTCCAGGGCAAAAGTGATGCATGTGCTGTTACGCCGCTTTTCGTGACCCAAGACAACATCTTTTGTGCCGATGCTTACGAGGTGGTGCGTCGTTGTCTCTCTTGTCAGTAGTGCGTGAAGCTTACAAGCGGAAAACTTCTCTTATGTTCTCAAGGCAAAAAGGATTGCGTGTTTCCCCAAGCCCCTCCCCCTTGCAAAGGAAAAGAAAACCGAGTAAAATACCACTTGCCCTGTTGGGCATGCACCTTGACAAGTGAATACCGTCTGGGGAAGCATCCTGCCGATACAGGTTTGCGGTCAAGTTAGAAAGGGCACACGGTGGATG
>JANXBI010000015.1 GCA_025060675.1 Candidatus Caldatribacterium sp. | reverse complement strand
GCCGCTGCTCGACAGGGTATGGAATCGACAAAGGAGATGCTTGCCAAAAAAGGTCGTTCCAGTCGTCTCGGGGAACGGAGTCTTGGCCACATCGATCCTGGGGCTGCCTCAAGTTACTTCATCATTGAGGCTTGGTTTGGGGTCCTTGTGGAGGAATAGGATGCAAAGAGGAACTCTTTTGAAGACCATTGGCCTTGCCCTGTTTGCCTTGCTCTTTTTCCTTTCCCAACTCCGCAATCCTTACCTTTTGGCTTACTTTTCCTCCCTCTACACCATCGAGGAAGCCACCATCACGCAGCGCATGCTTCCCTCGGGGGAGTTCATGGTTGAAGAGCGTATCGTATATCGGATGCGCAAGCCCTTTCGGGGAGTTTTTCGGGAAATCCCCCCTTCGCGGTACGTGGAGATTCAGGATGTGCAGTTGAGCGTGGAGGAAGTACCGTTGGAATACATCGAGTGGGTGTATCGGACAGACCGAGGCTTTTCTGCTCGGGTGTGGCTTGTGCCCTTTGGGAGTGAGTTTCGTCTTGACCCGAGAGGTACGCCTCGGGTGACCCTGCTTGTGCGGTACCGGGCGTGGTACGTTTTTGAGAACGGTCCCTCCCTTGCTCAAGTTTTCCGCCAGTTCTGGGGGGAATGGGATTCTTGGGCTTCGAATGTACGGGGAGTTTTCGAGTTCCCTGAAAACGTGCGCATACGGGATATCTTTACCCATCCCCATCTTCAGGTTACCCAAGAGGGGAATCGGTACGTCCTTTCGGTGCGCCATCTCCCTCCAAGGGCAATCGCAGAAGTTCGCTTTGTGGCTGACCCCCTTTTTGGGCTTCCTTACGCCGCATCCAACCCCTCCTTGACGCTTGAAGCCATTGAGGACGAGGAACGGCGATACCGTACCGATATCCTGGGTGTCCTTGGTCTCTCTTTTGGGCTTCCTGGGTGCTTTCTCTTCCTCCTTGGGGTCATTTACCTCCTCTTTGGTCGGGAACCAGCTTTAGAATACACCCGAGAGTACGAGCAGGAACCCCCTTCAGACGACCCACCAGACGTGGTCAATGCTCTCGTAAAAAATGTTGGAGGGTCTGTCGACGATGAGGGTATGGCATCTGTTCTTTTGGACCTCTACCGTCTTGACCTTGTGGACTTTGCTGCGGATGGAGGAACCATTGTCCTTCGTGTCCGGGAGGTTCCGCGCAGCCTCCCAAAGACTGAGCAGGTGTTCATGGAGTTTCTTCTCCGATTCGCCAAAGACGGCCAGTTGAACTTCCAGCACTTGCACAAGGAACTCGAACAGTCGATGAGTGACGCGATAGAGTTTAACGCTATCCTTTCCTCATACCAGAAAGCGGTGAAGAAAGAGCTCCTACGCCGTAGGTACCTCCAAACCACGGGCAACATCCTCGCGAAGATTGTTGCCGTTCTCATGATGCTCGTTGCTCTGGGTATTTTTAGTCTTGCTCTGCGGCCAACCGTTGCCCACCTCCTTCCCCTCTTCACCGGGCTCTCAGGAGGCGTTTTCTTCACTGGGGCAGCGGTACTCCTTGCTCGACGAGACCTCTTTGGTCGCTGGAGTAAGGAAGGACGCCTTTTCTACCTCCGCTGGAAGAACTTTGCCCGATTCCTTTCGGAGTACTCGCTCCTTACAGAGTATCCGCCGGCGTCCGTTGTTCTTTGGGAGGCATACCTTGTTTACGCCACGGCCTTAGGTCTTGGGGAGAAGGTGCATGAGCACCTTCGCCGGCTCATTCCCCATAGCATATGGGAAAAGGAAAGCCGCCATCCCTACCTCTATAGTCCAACCGTTTTTGTCCCAGGAAGGAACCTCTCCCGCCTTTCTCTGGTAGCTGCAACAACTGCCGCTCAGGCAAGCTCTGGGAGGAAGGGGTGGTTTGGTGGAGGATTCCAAGGTGGTGCGGGTGGTTTTGGTCGGGGATCTGGCGGAGGACGGGGTGGAGCGTTTTGATGGGGAACGAAAGCTGCGCTCTATGGAGGTGAGCCTATGTACCCCTGGCATGACACGTTTCATATAGGTCTTATCCACTTCATGGCCTATCCCCAAGCAACAACAAGAGACAGTGTTTTGCAGACGGTGAGCGAGGTGTTGGTCGATGAGTTCTTCCAGGCTCTTGAGGTGAGTGCCCTCCTTGATGTGGAAATCCTTCGAGAAATCGGAAGGCTCTGTCAGGTTGCCCGGGTAGAACTCCTTCTTGCTGCTCAGCCTCTTGTGCTATCGCAAAAACTCAACTTAAACGATGGTGCAAAGGAGGAACGAGAGAGGGCGCTGGCAAGGCTCCAAGAAGCTATTGACAAAGCCTATCTCTCAAAGGCGAAGTCCGTAACGCTCCTTTCAGGGAAAAAGCCAGCTAAAGAAAGCGAACAAGAGGCAAAAAGCCTCCTTGTGGAATCGCTCATCACCCTTTGTCGGTACGCTGAGCAAAAAGCGGAGGATTTTGGGTATCTCCTTGGGGTCAATCTCGAAATTTTCGACTATGCCGTGGACAAAGAAGCCCTCATTGGTCCTGCGCCTTTTGCCTTTGAGGTTGCTTCCTGCGTCCGGGCAGAGTGTCCGAACTTTGGCCTTACGGTGGATCTCTCCCACGAGCCTTTGCTCTTTGAGGACCCCTCCTATACCTTAGTCCTCCTTGCCCCTTTTGTGAACCATGTGCATATCGGGAATGCGGTACTTGAAAAGGGGCACCCTGCTTACGGAGATTCGCATCCCCGTTTTGGGGTTGGAGGTGGATGCAACGACATCGATGAGGTGGCGAATTTCCTGCAAGTTCTTTTCCGGATCGGGTACTTTGAGAAAAAGGTGGTTACGGAGCGACCAGTGATTTCTTTTGAGGTCAAACCTCTTCCTGGGGAGGACTCGCGTCTTGTGGTAGCCAACGCCAAGAGGACGTTTCTTGCCGCTTGGAATCGTGTCTGTTCTTGGAAGGGGGAGTGGCGATGAGAAAGCCCACCGTTTTCATCACCCGGCGCATTCCTGAAGAGGGCATACGTATTGTTGCGGAGCACTGTGCAGTCGAAGTGAGCGACTACGATGGAGTATTGCCGCGGGAAGTGCTCCTTGAGAAGGTCCGTGGTCGGGATGGCCTTCTGTGCCTTCTCACTGACACCATCGACCGAGAGGTCATGGAGGCTGCAGGTCCAAATCTCAAAGTCATTGCCAATTACGCCGTAGGGTACAACAACATCGATGTGGAGGAAGCAACCCGAAGGGGCATCATGGTGACCAACACCCCTGGAGTCCTTACGGAAACGACTGCCGACCTTGCGTGGGCTCTCTTGATGAGCGTTGCCCGCCGCATCGTAGAGGCGGACAGGTTTGTCCGAGAGGGGAAGTTCCGAGGGTGGGAACCGATGCTTTTTCTTGGAACCGATGTGTACGGAGCAACCCTTGGGATTATAGGTTTTGGGCGTATTGGTCAGGCTATGGCTCGGAGGGCCAGGGGTTTCAACATGCGGATCGTGTACTACGATATCGTACGTGCTCCTGCCCATGTTGAGCGAGAACTTCATGCGGAATTTCGGCAACTTCCAGAGCTTCTCCAAGAAGCAGACTTTGTGAGCATCCACGTACCTCTCACGAAGGACACGTACCACCTCATTGGAGAGAGGGAACTCCGGATGATGAAAAGGGGAGCTTACCTTATTAACACCGCTCGAGGACCAGTGGTTGATGAAAAAGCTCTCGTGCGGGCCTTGCAAGAGGGATGGATTCAAGGTGCAGCTCTTGATGTGTTTGAGAATGAACCGGAGGTGGAACCAGGGCTGCTTAAACTTGACAACGTGGTTCTTGCTCCCCATATTGGCTCGGCTTCGTACGCCACCCGCACGAGAATGGCTGTTATAGCGGCGGAAAACCTTGTGCAAGCTCTACGGGGAGAGGTTCCTAAAAACCTTGTGAATCCCGAGGTGCTTCGGAAGTAATGCGTATTGTCGTTTGCCCTGACTCTTTCAAAGGGAGTCTTGAAAGCCCCAGAGCCTGTGAGGCGATTCGGCGGGGGCTTCTTTGGGCAGATCCTCGTTTTGAGGTTTGTGTAAAACCCCTTGCCGATGGGGGTGAGGGAACCGTTGCGGCAACCGTTTTTTCAACTGGAGGAAGGACGCTTGAACTTGAGGTTACTGGCCCCCTCTGGGAGAAGGTACGTGCGCAGGTTGGTCTCCTCCCCGATGGGACTTGCATTCTTGAGCTTGCTCAAGCAGCAGGCCTTTCTCTTGTGCCGAAGGAGCAGCGGAATCCCCGTTACACCACGACCTATGGTGTGGGAGAGATGCTCCGATGGGCGTTTGAGAGGGGTTTCCGAAAGATCGTGCTTGGCGTTGGGGGGAGTGCTACCTGTGACGGTGGCATGGGGGCCCTCACCGCCTTGGGGGTGAGGTTTCTCGATGCCTTGGGTCGAGAGCTTGAAGGCGTAGGAGAGAACCTCCCAAAGGTTGCTCGTATCGACGTGAGTGGACTTTGTCGCCCTCCAGAAGGGACAGAGGTTTTCGTTGCCAGTGATGTGACAAACCCTTTGTATGGTCCCTTGGGTGCCGCTTCCGTCTTTGGGCCGCAGAAAGGTGCAAGCCCTGAAGATGTGAGTTACCTCGACCAGGGTTTGCGCCATTTCGCGCGTGTGGTTGAGCGCTACCTTAAAGTTCGGCTCGATGAGCTTTCTGGTGGCGGGGCAGCAGGCGGTATTGCGGCTGGGTTATACGCCTTTTTGGGTGCGCAGGTGACCTCAGGCATTCGGCTTATTGCCGAGCTCGTCCATCTTGAAGAGAGCATCGCTGGGGCGGATCTTGTTCTCACCGGAGAGGGGAGGGTGGATCGGCAAACCTTTTTCGGCAAGGTCGTCTCTGGAGTTCTTGAGATTTGCCGGAAGTACTGTAAACCTCTTGTTGTTCTCTCTGGAGGAATCCTTTGGGAAGAGCTTCCT
Organism: Candidatus Caldatribacterium sp.; assembly: GCA_025060675.1. GTDB lineage: Bacteria > Atribacterota > Atribacteria > Atribacterales > Caldatribacteriaceae > Caldatribacterium. The sequence continues at coordinate 3,276 of JANXBI010000015.1, read as the reverse complement.
GAACTCCCTGAGGAAATTGCGGGCATTTTTTCCATTGTTCATGGACCTCTCCTAGAAGAAGAGGCAATGGCAAACGCGGCGGTTCTCCTTGAGCGGCTTGCGTTTTCGCTGGGAAGGTTGGTCAAAAAACTCCGTTGAGGAGGTGTTGCCTTTGGGGAAGAAGGTCGCACTCCTTTTTCCTCCGCTCTGTTTCCTTGCTTTTGCCCTGGGGGATGGGAATTACGGAGAGCTTTTCTCTGGTTTTCTCGCTATTTTGAGGCATCCAGGGATTCTCATCACTGACTACTTCGCCATCGCCGGTATCCCAGCGACGCTTTTCAACGTCGGTCTTGTCGGATGTGTAGGATGGATGCTTTTCCTTTTGGCTCCTACGATAACCGGAAGCCACATTGCTGCTCTTCTCACCCTTATGGGTTTCGCCTTTTTTGGTAAGAACCCGCTCAACATCCTCCCGGTGATTTTGGGATGCGCCCTTTTTGCTTGGGTCTTCCGGGAATCTTTTCGGAACATCCTCCCTGCAAGCCTTTTTGCCACCTCCCTTGCTCCGGTTGCAAGCTTCCTCTTTTGCCATTGGGGTTTCCGCTTTGAGCTTGCCTTTCTATTTGGGGTTTTGGGTGGCTTTCTCACCATGGCTATTGCCCAGCGGGTAGCCACTTTCCATTCTGGATACAATCTCTACAACATTGGCTTTTCTGGAGGTATTGTGGGATTGCTCCTTGCTGCCCTCCTTGAAGGTTTTGGCTTTGAGATAGAACCGACGCTGGCGTGGCAGGAAGATGTCCCACCTGCGGTGCCCTTGGTCCTCTCGGCAGGTCTTTCCTCCTTGCTCCTTTTGGGTGTGCTTGGGAACCGCCAGGTCGTCGCCCACTGGAGGAGCATTCTTGGCTTCTCTGGTCGACCCCCAGCTGATTTCTTTGCTTCTTTCCCCGCTGCAACCCTCTGGAACATGGGGATGGTAGGACTCCTTGGGGTAGCGTACGTCCTCCTTGTGGGAGGGAGCTGTAACGGTCCTGTTCTTGGTGGTATTCTCACCATGGTGGGATTTGCTGCCTGCGGGAAACACCTCCGCAACGTTTTCCCACTCCTTTCGGGAGTGTACCTTGGAACCCTCTGTTCTCCCTTTGAGGCTTCTGAACCCGGTCCGCTCCTTGCCGCCCTCTTTTCCTCGGCTTTGGCCCCTGTTGCTGGGGAACTTGGAGTGCTTGCTGGGGTGCTTGCAGGATTTTTGCACCTTTTCGTAGTCATGAGCGTGGGCGTTCTCCATGGCGGGTTGAACCTTTACAACAACGGTTTTGCTGCTGGGTTTGTGGCTGTGGTGGTTGCAAGTCTTTTCCGGTATCCTCTCTTCCGCAAGAGAACCGGTTAGTGTCTTTGGCAGAATGCTTTGGGGAAGCTCCCTCTTTTTCCGTCGTGCTCTTGCGCTATAATGGTCTCAAGAAAAGGAGGATTTGGGTGCGTCGTATCCTTTTTGCCGTGCTTTCCTGGAAACGCCGTCACCAGGCAACTTTTCTGTGGCTTGTCATCCTTTTGGAAGCGCTTTTTTGGTTCATCTTTTTCCCTGTGCAGCCACTGTCCCAGTGGGACTGGGTGTATGTGGTGGCGACGCTTGGTCTTTTCATCCCGGTCTTTTTCTCCTTTCCCTTGGTTGCCATCCTCAAGCACTGGATGGGTGAGGTAGGGTGGATGCTCCTTGTGTCTGGTGTAGCGTTTGAATCCTTCGACCAGTTTACGACTGAGCCAATCTTCTACGGAGCCATTCTCCCAGCATCGTGTGCTGTAGTGGGGTGGTCGTTCCTTGCCTGGGCGATTCATCGGAGTTTTTGGATGCTCCGAGAACAATCATTCCGAGACACCCTCACCGGTCTCTACAATCGGCTGTACTTTGAAGAGGTGATTCCTCGCCTGCTTGAGCGAATGTACCGGCAGAGAGAACCCTTTGTCTTTGTGTTTATTGACTGCGATGGACTAAAAGATATTAATGACACGTACTCTCACGAGTTTGGGGATTCGGTTTTGCGTCTCCTTGGAGAGGCAATGCGGGAAGGTTCGCGTCAAGGTGATGTCCTTATCCGCTATGGGGGAGATGAATTTGTCCTTTTCCTGCCTAGGGCATCCGAGGAGGAAGCAGAGAACATCGTGGCTCGTATTGACGGCATCCTCCAGAGGAAAATCCAGTTCTTGCCCCGCTCCTTTGGCTTTAGCGCCGGGATAGTTTCTTGGGTTCCTGGGCAGGGGAAACCGGAAGCATCTGCCCTTCTTGAGAGAGCTGACACCGCAATGTACGAAGTCAAACGAAAGCGAAAGCTCTCCCTTGGTTGAGGCAAGACGGTTCCTCCGTGGAAAACACGTGGATGATGCAGCGAATGCCCTTTTGCTTTGCCCGTTTTTTGAGCTGTGCTGCTTTTTCGCTGAGCATGTCCGGGGTGCAGGTTGCACACCCCTCAGGAAGGCAGAGGAGGACACCTGTGGCCTGGAGAAGGGAAAATTTCTTCGGATTCCCCTCTCGATCCTCTCCAAGGATATACCCCCGTTTTCGGTCTTCCTGGTCGTAGAAACTCACAACATCTCTGCTGAAACGCTCAAGAACTTCCTGAGTTTTCTCAAGGAAGAGGTTGAACGGTGCTTTGTGCTGTTTTGCACCCACGAAAAAGTCGTCGCCACCGATGTGGCCTATGAAGTACTGGTTCTCCGGAAAGGCTTCTCGGAGGAGAGAGGCAAGAAGGAGGATGACCCGGTCTCCTCGTCGGAAACCGTAGTGGTCGTTGAAAGACTTGAAATGGTCGATGTCAAAGTACGCATACACTCGTTTACTGCTTCCATCGCTTAAGGATTCGTCCAAGTACTCAGCAATGCGGGTGTTCCCCGGAAGCCCAGTGAGGGGATTCTGGTCACGAACCTCGTAGAGGTGCTTTTCGTAAAGGATTCGAAGCAGGCTCTGGGGACTGAGGAAACCAATGTACTGTCCATCACGAGTCACGAGGATTCCGTGTCTATTTTCCTCAAGAGCGAAGGCCGAAAGGAGTGTCTCAAGAGGCGTGGTTACCTCAAAGACCGCACAGCGCCTGAGGAATTGGTCCACCCGGAAGATGGCAGGGTTCTCAAGAAGCGCGTGACCGTAAGGAGTGTAGATTACTCTGTGGAGATCCTCTTCGTGGATGATGCCAAGGGGTTCCCCAGTGGGAGTGGTCACAGGAAGGAAGCGGCATCCAGGATGGGCTCTCAAAAGCTCGCAGACTTTGGTCAGCGGTTCTTCTGAGTGTACGGCAGGAATAGCCT
>JANXBI010000028.1 GCA_025060675.1 Candidatus Caldatribacterium sp. | reverse complement strand
TGAGATGGTCATGCCTGGAGATAATGCGAACCTCGAAGTGAAGCTCATCTATCCTGTGGCTATGGAAAAGGGCTTGCGCTTTGCTATTCGTGAGGGGGGAAGGACAGTCGGTGCTGGAGTGGTCACAGAGATTCTTGAGTAAGCCCTGGGGAGGCGTAGGACGTGGCGCAAAGAATTCGTATTAAGCTCAAAGCGTACGATCATAAACTCCTTGATCAGTCAGCCATGAAGATTGTTCAGGCAGTGGAGAGGACCGGGGCATCCGTGGCTGGACCCGTTCCTTTGCCTACTGAAATCACGAGGTATACTGTGCTTCGTTCCCCTCATATTGACAAGAAGTCCCGAGAACAGTTTGAAATGCGGACTCATAAGCGACTCATCGATATCATTGATCCGAACCCTAAAACGGTGGATGCGCTTATGCACCTTGATTTACCCGCAGGTGTCGATATCGAGATCAAGCTCTGAGAGGCCTGGAGGAGAGCAACTATGAAAGCCGTTGTCACATATGGTCTGATTGGTGAGAAAATCGGCATGACACGTATCTTCACCCCTGAGGGCCTTTCTGTGCCTGTGACAGTGCTCCAGTGTGGTCCATGTTACGTTGTCCAGAAAAAAGAGGTAGATCGTGATGGTTACAAAGCTCTGCAGCTTGGGTATAAAGAGGTAAAAGAAAAGAAATTGAACAAGCCTCTTCTTGGTCACTTGAGAAAAGCTCAGGTTCCACCCCTTCGTTTCTTGGCCGAGTTCCATTTTAAAGATCACGAGAAGTATGAAGTTGGTCAGGTGTTGAAGGTCGATGGATTTAGTGTTGGTGATCGAGTGGATGTTAAAGGAGTTTCCAAAGGAAAGGGTTTTCAAGGAGTGATTCGACGATTTGGGTATAGTGGTGGACCAAAGTCACATGGGTCTATGTTTTACCGCGAGCCTGGGTCCATTGGGGCGACGGACCCTGAAAAGGTTTTCAAAGGGAAAGGCCTTCCGGGAAGAATGGGAAGAGATACTGTCACGGTGAGAAACCTTGAAGTTGTCGGTATTTATCCCGAGCGAAATCTTCTCCTTGTGCGTGGTGCCGTACCGGGACCAGCGGGGAGCAGGGTTCTTGTTTTCAAGAGGGCATCATAGGGGGCGGACATAATGGAGCTTGAGGTGAAAGATCGTACTGGACAGGTTGTGGAGACAATTTCTCTAAGCGATGAATGGCTGGAAAACGTAGAAGATAATCCTCACCTTCTTTACCTTTCGGTGAAGACCTTTCTTGACAACCAGAGGCTGGGAACGGCAAAGACAAAGACCCGTGGCGAAGTTCGGGGGGGAGGACGAAAGCCTTGGCCTCAGAAAGGTACTGGGCGAGCACGACACGGAAGTATCCGATCGCCTATCTGGCGTCATGGGGGTATCGTTTTTGGTCCGAGACCTCGCTCGTACTATCATTCTCTCTCGAAAAAAGAGCGACGCAAAGCTTTACTTCTTGCTTTACGGGACAAGATTCAAGAGTCGTCGATCCTTTTAGTGGACGAGGTAAGTTTTCCTGCCCCGAAAACTAAAGAAGGAGTTCGATTTTTGGAGGCATTACGGGTTCGCGGAAAAGTTCTTATCGTTCTTCATACGACTAACGCTCTTGTGGCTAGGGTGTTTTCGAATATTCCCGATGTTACGGTGAAGCCAGTCAGCGAGATTACTGCATACCTTATTGTGAATGCGGACTGGGTAGTGATGGAGAAAGCGGCCTTTTTCTCCTTACTGGAGGTGTGTGGGCGTGAAAGATGAGCGAAGCATCATTCTCCACCCTATTATGACGGAGAAATCGTTTCGGCTGCAGAAGGAGAATAAATACGTCTTCCGAGTAGATCCACGAGCAACGAAGCCTGAGATTAAGAAAGCTGTTGAAGAGATGTTTGGTGTTACTGTTTTGAAAGTGCACACCATTAATGTTAAAGGGAAGAGGAAGCGCTTGGGGAGATTCGAGGGCCGAACGTCGTCTTGGAAGAAAGCGATAGTGTTTGTTAAGCCCGGTGAACGTATTAAGGCCTTTGACATCACATAAGAGAGGTTGAGAGTATGGGTATCAAGGAATATAAACCGGTAACACCAAGTCGGCGCCATATGACTGGTTATACTTTCGAAGAAATAAGCAAAGAAGGACCGGAACGTTCTCTTCTTGAACCACTCAAGAGTAAAGCTGGACGGGATAATCAAGGTCGTATTGCTGTTCGACATCGTGGGGGCGGACACAAGAGGAAGTATCGTATTATTGACTTCAAGCGGGAGAAAATTGGTATTCCGGCAGTGGTAGAGAGGATTGAGTATGACCCAAACCGGTCAGCTCGTATCGCTCTTTTGAAATACGTTGATGGCGAAAGGAGGTATATTATTGCTCCTTTAGGGGTTTCTGTTGGCGATGTTCTCATGAGTGGTCCTGATGCTGATATTCGTCCGGGAAATGCACTCCCTCTTCGGAATATCCCTGTAGGAACAATTATTCACAACATCGAGCTCAGGAAAGGTAAAGGAGGCCAACTTGTTCGCTCTGCGGGGAGCTATGCACAGCTTTTAGCAAAGGAAGGAGATTATGCTCATGTTCGTCTCCCATCAGGGGAAATTCGTCTCATCCATCTTGATTGTATGGCTACCATTGGGCAGGTGGGTAATGTAGACCACGAAAATATTACCATCGGGAAAGCTGGGAGGAACCGGTGGTTAGGTATTCGACCCACCGTTCGTGGTGTAGCCATGAATCCTATTGACCACCCTCATGGCGGTGGAGAAGGTCGTGCGCATGGTGGAAGGCACCCAGTGAGTCCATGGGGCCTTCTAACGAAAGGGTACAAAACTCGGCGGAATAAGCAAACTGACAAGTGGATTCTCAAGAGGAGAAAGTAAACGGAGGGAGGCTGTGTCCTTTGGGTAGGTCGTCGAAGAAGGGACCTTATGTTGATCCAAAACTCCGGAAGAAGATCGAAGAGCTGAATAAACGCGGCGAAAAAAAGGTCATAAAGACATGGGCTCGGGCCTGTGTTATCATCCCCGAGATGGTTGGTCATACCATCGCGGTATACAATGGGAGAAGGCACATCCCCGTTTACATCACGGAACAGATGGTGGGACATCGTCTTGGAGAATTTGCGCCAACCCGAACCTTTAAGGGTCACGGTGCTCCTACAGAACGCTCGACAGCGCTGAAGTAAGAGGTGAGGGAAATGGAGGCCAGGGCAACGGCAAAGTATGTGCGGATTTCTCCGCGAAAGGCTCGCCAAGTGGTGAACCTCATCCGAGGGAAAAGGGCACAAGAAGCGCTAATTCTTTTGCGTTTCATTCCCAAGAAGGCAGCTCGCTTAGTATACAAGGTCTTGAAGTCAGCTGTTGCGAATGCCGAGAACAACTGGAACATGGATGTGGAAAATCTTGTAGTTTCTCGGGCATATGTTGACCAGGGACCAACTTGGAAAAGAGTGCATCCACGAGCTTTTGGCCGGGCATACCTTATTCGTAAACGAACTTCCCACATTACCATTGTGGTGTCTGAGGCGGAGGAGGGAAAATAGTTGGGACAGAAGGTAAATCCGATCGGCCTTCGTTTAGGTATCGTGACTACCTGGCAATCTCGGTGGTATGCGGAAAAAGATAAGTACACGAATTACCTGCTTGAGGATTTGAAGATTCGCCGGTATATTAAAGAGCGTTTCTACCGCTCAGGTGTTTCAAAAGTCGAAATTGAACGCCTGGCGAACCAGATCAAGGTCATTATTAAAACCGCTCGTCCTGGAATTGTTATCGGGCGGAAAGGAAGCGAGGTTGAAAAGCTTCGTCAAGAGTTGCAAAAGCTTACAGGTAATCCCAATATTCAGATCTCGGTTGAAGAAGTCCCTATTCCCGAAATTGATGCTCAACTTGTGGCAGAGAATATCGCCGCGCAAATTGAGCGCCGAGTGTCATACCGCCGAGCAATGAAACAGGCTATTGCTCGAGCCTTAAAGATGGGCGCCAAAGGTATCAAGATTGCCTGCGCGGGTCGCCTTGCAGGAGCAGAGATTGCTCGAGAAGAGTGGTATCGAGAGGGTCGTTTGCCACTCCAGACGCTTCGAGCAGACATCGATTATGGTTTTGCTGAAGCTCTTACAACCTATGGAAAGATTGGTGTCAAGGTTTGGATTTTTAAGGGCGAGGTAATATCGCCAGGGGAAATTCTGGAAGAGGAAGTTGTGGCCCTTCCGAAAGAAGAAGGATACGAGGAGGAGCTTGAGGATTATGTTGATGCCCAAGAGAGTTAAGTACAGGAAACAGCAGCGTGGAAGGCTAAAGGGTACCGCCTATCGAGGATGTGAAGTTGACTTTGGTGATTTTGGCTTGCAAGCGCTGGAGCCAGCTTGGATCACTAATCCTCAAATCGAAGCTGCTCGTGTAGCCATTTCGCGGCATATTAAGAAAGGTCGTATTTGGATTCGTATCTTCCCCGATAAGCCATACACGAAAAAACCTGCTGAATCTCGAATGGGGAAAGGTAAAGGACCCGTCGAGGGTTGGGTTGCAGTAGTTCGTCCGGGACGAGTACTCTTTGAGGTTGGGGGCGTGGATAAAGAAACAGCATACGAGGCTCTCCGTATCGCTTCTCACAAACTTCCCATAAAGACGCGGATTATCGAGCGAAGAGTTGAGTAGAGGTGATGGTGGTGAAGGCTTCGGAACTGAGGAATTTTACGAATGAGGAGCTTAACCAGAAGCTAAAAGATCTCCGTATGGAGCTCTTTAATTTGCGTTTTCAAGCAATAACCGGGCAGCTTGCAAATCCTAAGAGGATTCAGGCCGTAAAAAGGGATATTGCTCGTATCAAGACCATTCTTCGAGAACGAGAACTTGCTGCTAAGCAGCAAGGAGGCCGTTGAGCATGGGCATGCGAAAGAGATTCGTTGGCGAAGTGGTTAGCGATGCTATGGATAAGACTGTTGTGGTACGTGTGGAACGCATCACTGAACATCCATTGTACAAGAAGAAAATTCGACGTAGTGTCAAATTCAAAGCTCACGACGAAAATAATATGTGTTCAGTAGGCGACAAGGTTCTCATCGAGGAGACGCGACCCTTGAGTAGAACCAAGCGGTGGAGAGTGGTTGCGTTGCTTGAGAGGGCAAAGGTCAAGGGAGGAGAGGAAGTTGATTCAGCCGAGAACTATGCTTGAGGTTGCTGACAATACTGGGGCAAAGCGTATCATGTGCATTCGGGTTTTGGGTGGATCAAATAGACGATACGCAAGTATTGGTGACGTGATTATTGCTTCTGTGAAGGAAGCCGAGCCTCATTCGAATGTCAAAAAGGGTGAAGTCGTCCGGGCGGTTGTGGTGCGAACGCGTCGGGCTGTTCGCCGACCTGATGGAACATACGTTCGTTTTGATGATAATGCAGCAGTCCTTGTGACCAACCAGGATGTTCCTCGAGGAACCCGTGTCTTCGGTCCAGTGGGTCGAGAGCTAAGGGAGAAGAATTTCATGCGTATTGTCTCTCTGGCTCCAGAGGTCGTGTAGGGAGTGATAGTTATGGAACTTCAGACGAGGAAGGTGAAGGTTCCTATTAAGAAGGGAGATCTCGTTGAGGTTGTCCACGGGAAGGACAGAGGGAAACGTGGAAAGGTACTTAGCGTTTTCCCTCGAGAAGGAAAGGTTATTGTCGAAGGGGTCAATATGGTGAAGAAGCATACCCGTCCTACGCAGGACAATCCTCAGGGAGGCATTATAGAGCGGGAGAATCCCATCAGGATTTCCAATGTACGTCTTGTCTGTAGCCGGTGTGGACAAAAGACTCGGATTAAGAGGGTCAAGATACCTGATTCCCCTTTCCGAGTACGGGTCTGCAAGAAGTGTGGTGAGATTATCGATAAGGTATAGGGACGGGGGGGCTTAAGCAGTGTCCATCACCAAAGAAAAGTATTACAAAGAGGTTGTTCCAAAGCTCCTGAAGGAATTCGGGTATAAAAACATTATGCAAGTTCCAAGGCTTGAGAAAATCGTCATTAATATGGGTGTGGGGGACGCAACGCAAAACCCTCATTACCTTGATCTTGCTGTCGAAGAGCTTGCGCTTATTACTGGCCAGAAACCTCTTGTGACCCGGGCAAAGAAATCTATTTCGAACTTTAAGCTTCGCAAGGGAATGCCAATTGGGTGCAAAGTGACGCTTCGGAAGAACCGAATGTATGAGTTTTTGGATCGATTTTTGAATATTGCTATTGCCCGCATCCGCGATTTTCGCGGTTTTCCTGACAGTTGCTTTGACGGTCGAGGGAATTGTACTATCGGCATTGAGGAACAGCTTATTTTCCCAGAAATCAATTATGACCGCGTTGAACGGGTACGAGGCATGAACATCACCTTTGTCACTACTGCGAAAACTGATCGGGAAGCAAAGGCCCTCCTTGAGGGCTTAGGCTTGCCCTTCCGTAAGTAAAGGAGGACCAGAATGGCGCGCAAGGCGAAGATTGAGAAGAACAAAAAGCCTCAAAAGTTCAAGGTTCGTTATCGAAATCGTTGTTCGCTGTGTGGACGTCCTCGGGGATACCTTCGGGATTTTGGAATGTGCCGAATTTGTTTCCGAACCCTGGCAAGTCGTGGTGAGATCCCTGGCATTGTTAAGTCAAGTTGGTAGAGGGGAAGGGGAGAGACAATGGGACACACTGACCCTATTGCTGACATGTTAACACGAATTCGCAATGCCTCTCGAGCTGGGCACCCCACAGTTACGGTCCCTGCCTCTCGGTTGAAAATCGAAATCGCCCGCATTATGCGAGAAGAAGGATACATTCAGGATTACAGAGTTATCGCAAAGGAAGGGAATAAGAGGGATCTTGTTATTGAACTCAAGTATGGTCCTCGCCGTGAGCGAGTCATCAACGGTCTTCGACGCATCAGTAAACCTGGGCTTCGAATATATGCGAAGAAGGACGAGATTCCCATTCTTTTTGGAGGCCTCGGAACGGTTGTTGTTTCTACGTCGCGTGGCGTCATGACTGGCAAGGAAGCACGGAAACTCGGTATTGGTGGCGAGGTGCTTTGTTTCATATGGTAGCGAGGGAGGATGGCCTATGTCGCGTATTGGGCGAAAACCTATCGAGATCCCACAGGGTGTTGAAGTAATGGTTAATGGGACAACTGTTACAGTAAAGGGTCCGAAAGGGACTTTAACTCGGACCTTTCATCCTCGTATGCGAATTGAGAAAGAAGGCAATATCTTGAAGGTTGCACGTTTGGGTGATACGAAACTCGATAAATCTCTCCATGGTCTTACCAGGAGTCTGCTTTACAACATGATCGAGGGCGTTACTAAAGGCTTTGAAAAAGCCCTTGAGGTTAACGGTTTGGGGTATCGTGTTCAAAAACGAGGAGAGACGCTTGTTCTGAATGTTGGCTTTACGCATCCTGTGGAGATAAACCCTCCAGAGGGTATTTCCTTTGAAGTGGAAGGACAGGTTATCCGGGTTAAGGGTATTGATAAGGAGAAGGTTGGTCAGGTTGCGGCGGATATTCGCAAGATCCGGAAAGTCGAGCCGTACAAGGGTACGGGCATAAAATACGTTGATGAGGTGGTCCGAAGGAAACAAGGGAAAGCTGCAGCAAAGTAGTTTGAAGGGAGTGTCTCACGATGATTATTAGCGAGAAACGGGGAAAGTGGGAGCGTCGCATTCGCCGGCATAAAAGAGTTCGCAAAAAGGTGCGAGGGACTCTTGATCGTCCTCGTCTTTCGGTTTTCCGAAGCCTCAAGCACATCTATGCTCAGATTATTAATGATGATGAAGGAAGGACGCTTGTGGCAGCGTCTTCTTTGTCTCCTGAAATTCGCGGCATGAAGGGCACGAAAACAGAAATTGCTCGAGCGGTTGGTCGCCTCATTGCTCAAAAGGCTCTCGAGAAAGGCATCACGAAGGTCGTTTTCGATCGCGGTGGGTATAAATACCATGGACGGGTTAAGGCTTTAGCAGAAGGTGCACGCGAGGCAGGATTACTCTTTTAGCTCTTGGAGGGTCGGGTACCATGGGAAGAGTTAGTCCAGAAGGGATGGAGCTCCAAGAACGGCTTATTGCGGTGACAAGGGTTAGTAAGGTCGTAAAAGGAGGAAAGCGTTTCCGGTTCCGAGCGCTTGTTGCTGTAGGCAATGGGGATGGTGTTGTAGGTATAGGCCTTGGGAAGGCGAAGGAAGTTCCGGATGCGGTACGGAAGGCTATTGAGAGGGCGAAACGGTCCCTTATTCGTTTTCCGATGCGCGGGACGACAATTGTCCACGAGGTTCGTGGGGAGTTCGGTGCAAGTAGCGTTGTCTTGAAACCGGCAGCACCTGGAACAGGAGTTATCGCTGGGGGTACGGTTCGAGCTATTATGGAGGTTGCTGGAGTAAAGGATGTCCTTACAAAGTCCCTCGGAAACAATAATCCCATTAATCTTGCTTTAGCAACCATTCGTGGACTTCAGAGCTTGCGGGATCCGCGTGAGGTGGCACTACTTCGGGGAAAGACGCTTGCAGAGCTCTTCGAGCCCCAGAAAGGAGGAAAATGATGTGTCTCGGAGAATGCTTCGGATTACTCTAATGCGGAGTCCCATCGGTCATCCTGAATCCCACAAACGCACGGTACGTGCGTTGGGTTTTCGAAGGCTCTATGAAACCGTTGTGAAGGAGGATTCTCCTTCTATTCGGGGGATGATCGCCAAAGTCAATTATCTTTTGAAGGTTGAAGAAGTATAGGAGGAAGAGGCAATGAAGGTTAACGAGCTAAGACCTGCAAAGGGATCTTTTCACCGTCGCAAGCGAGTTGGAAGGGGTATAGGTTCAGGCCATGGAAAAACCTGTGGTCGAGGTACGAAAGGCCAAAAGGCTCGCTCGGGTGGGCAGATTCATCCTCGTTTTGAGGGTGGACAAATGCCTCTTGTGCGAAGGATTCCCAAAAGGGGTTTTCGCAACCCTTGTGCTGAGGAGTGGGAAATTGTTAATGTGGGTACCCTCAACCGTTTTGAGGATGGAACGGAGGTGACCCCCGATCTTCTCCGAGAGCTTGGCATCGTAGAAAGTACGCGGTCGAAGGTGAAAATCTTAGCAAAGGGAAGTCTTGAGCGTCGTCTCGTGGTGCGGGCTCACGCCTTCTCAGCCCAAGCTCGGGCCATGATTGAAGAACGGGGTGGAAAGGCTGAGGTGCTGTGACATGTGGGAGTCCCTGGTAAAACTCTTCAAGATTCCGGACCTAAAAAGGCGTGTTATCTTCACGCTCCTTATGCTTGTCGTTTTCCGTATCGGTGCACACATTCCTGTTCCAGGAATTGATCCTAGAGCTTTGGCGGATGTTTTTGCCCGCGGGGGCGTACTTGGATTTCTTGACATGTTTGCTGGGGGTGCGTTAAGTAACTTTTCCATCCTCGCCTTGGGAATCATGCCTTACATTAATGCCTCTATTATCATACAGCTTCTCACCTCGGTTATTCCTCAGCTTGAGGAGTTGGCAAAAAGTGGTGAAGAGGGACGGGATAAAATCGCCCAGTATACTCGTTGGGGTGCCATTCTCCTTGCTTTTGTTCAGGGTTTTGGCATCACCGTTTGGATGGAGAACCTTGGCGTCGTTCTCGCTACTGGATGGGCATATCGCTTAACGGTGATTTTGACCTTAGCTGCAGGGAGTATGTTCCTCATGTGGCTTGGAGAGCTCATCTCCGACTTTGGTATTGGGAATGGCATCTCTCTTATCATTTTTGCTGGGATTGTGGCTCGTCTTCTCCCGCAGCTTTTCCGGACTTTTTCTCTTATCAGGGTTGGGGAGGTTAACCCATTCCTCTTTGGACTGGCGCTGGTTGTTGCTGTATTGATTGTGGCTTTTGTCGTAGAGTTCCAGGAGGCTCAGCGGAAAATCCCAGTGCAGTACGCCAAACGTGTTGTTGGGCGGCGTGTGTACGGTGGACAAAGCACCCATATCCCTATCCGGGTTATTCAAGGGGGGGTTATCCCTATCATTTTCGCTTCCTCGGTGCTCCTTTTCCCTGCGACTCTTGCGCAGTTTTTCGAGGGCTCAGGGTTTATGAAAAGCCTTGCTGATGCTCTCTCTCCGGATTCAGCGCTTTACCTCTCGCTTTATGCGGCGCTCATCATCTTCTTCACGTATTTCTACACGGCTGTGACCTTTAACCCTGTAGAGCTTGCTGAAAATATGAAGAAGTATGGAGGATTTATCCCGGGTATACGTCCGGGGAGACCAACAGTTGAGTACATTGACCGCTGTTTAACTCGCATTACCCTTTGGGGTTCGCTTGTGCTTGCCTTCATTGCTGTGATCCCCAACATTCTTGTAGAGCTCACCAAGGTCACCACTTTCTACTTTGGAGGTACGGCAATCCTCATTATGGTCGGTGTCGCTATTGAGACGGTGACACAACTTGAGGCGCAACTTCTCATGAGGCATTACGAAGGGTTTCTGCGAAAGTAAGGAGGAAGAGCAATGCGCATTATCCTTCTTGGACCGCCAGGAGCTGGGAAGGGAACACAAGCAAAGAGGATTGAGGAGGAGTTTGGTATTCCACAGCTTGCCACTGGTGATATTATCCGGTTGGCGATTAAAGAAGGGACGGAATGGGGAAGGAAGGCCGAGTCTTTCGTCCGAGAAGGACAACTTGTTCCTGATGAGGTAGTCATAGGAATTGTGAAGGATCGACTTTCCCGGGATGACGTGCGTCGTGGGTTTATTCTTGATGGATTTCCAAGGACCTTAAAGCAAGCTGAAGCTCTCGAAGAAATGCTTCAAGAGCTTGGGATCACCATTGATGCTGTACTGTATTTTGATATCCCTGCAGAAGAGTTGGTGCGCCGCCTCTCAGCTCGGAGGGTCTGTGAAAACTGTCAAGCTCCGTACAATCTCATTTCTAGCCCTCCTCACAACGATGAAATATGTGACCGTTGCGGGGGCAAACTTGTGCAGCGTCCAGATGATGCTCCTGAGGTTATTCGGAAGCGTCTTGCTGTTTACGAGGAACAGACAAAGCCTCTTGTGGAGTTCTATGCAAAGAGGGGTTTGCTTCGTGTTGTTCCTTCTTCGGGGACCATCGAAGAAACGTATGCTCAGGTGAAAGCAATCCTTACCCGGAAGTAATCGCCAATGGCAAAGCTTGTGAGGCGGGAAGATCTTGAAAGAATACGACGGAGTGGGAAGATATTGGGAAATGTCCTTGCAAAGGTTCGGGCTCTCCTTGCTCCGGGAGTCAATACGGGCTTTATTGCTGAAGTTGTCCAGGAGTACATTGTCCGTCAGGGAGCACGCCCGGCCTTTTTGGGGTATCGAGGGTTTCCTGCTCCGCTGTGCATCTCTATTAACCACGAAGTTGTTCATGGCCTTCCGGGAGATCGGATTATTCAGATGGGGGATCTTGTGAGTATTGATGTGGGGGTCGAGTTTGAGGGGTTTTACACCGATGCGGCGTTTAGCGTTGTGGTGGGTGATGGGAAACCTGTGGCTCGCAGGCTTGTCGAGGTTACTCGGCGGGCGCTTTATGCGGGAATTCGTCAAGCCCTTCCGGGTAACCGTGTTGGGGATATCTCCCACGCTATCCAGACTACGATTGAGCGAGAGGGCTTCTCGGTTGTCCGTGACCTTGTTGGTCATGGGGTGGGTAAAAGTCTCCACGAAGATCCTCAGATTCCGAACTTTGGTCATAAAGGGCAAGGCGCAGTCCTTGAGGAAGGCATGGTCCTTGCCATTGAGCCAATGGCAAATGAAAAAGGGTATCGAGTGAAGGTTCTCGAAGACGGATGGACAGTGGTTACCGAGGATGGAGGGTTGTCTGCGCACTTTGAGCACACCGTCCTTGTGCGCAAGGGGCAACCCGAAATCCTAACCTTGAGTGAGAGAGGGGATTCTTTCTGATGACGAAGGATGATTTTATAGAGGTAAAGGGTACGGTTATTGAGCCTTTACCAAATGCCATGTTTCGAGTAGAATTGGAGACCGGTAAGGTGATCTTAGCCCATATCTCTGGAAAGATGCGCATGCACTATATACGTATTCTTCCCGGAGATAAGGTGACCGTTCAGATCTCCAAGTACGATCCGAGCAAGGGAAGAATTGTTTACCGGCACAAATAGGAAGGGGGTACGTAAGCAGTGAAGGTGCGGGCATCGGTTAAGCCGCGTTGCGAGAAATGTAAAGTCGTCCGACGCAAAGGAAGAGTGTTCGTGGTGTGTTCAGACCCACGACATAAACAGAGACAGGGTTAGGGGGTTTTTGGAATGGCACGTATTGCCGGTGTTGATTTGCCTCCAAGCAAAAGGATTGATATCGCTTTGACGTACATTTACGGTATCGGAAGGAGTTTGTCCAAAAAGATCCTTGAAGAGGCAAAGGTTGATCCCTCGGTCAAAGTTAAAGACCTTACAGACGATGAGATCAGTCGTATCCAGAAGCTTGTGGAGCAGTATCCGGTGGAAGGAGAGCTTCGTGCTCGGGTGGCGCAGAACATTAAGCGCCTCATCGCTATTGGTTGTTACCGAGGATTGCGGCATCGTAGGGGCTTGCCAGTTCGTGGGCAGAGAACGCGAACGAACGCGAGAACGCGGAAAGGGCCTCGGAGGACGGTGGGAGTGAAAAGGAAGAAGTAGCAAAGTTCTAAAAAGGAGGTATGAGAAACCTTGGCAAAACCTTCTCGGAAGAAAAAAAGAGAAAGACGTCTTGTTCGTGAGGGCGTTGCCCACATCAAATCTACTTTTAACAACACTATTGTCTCTATTACCGATCGCCAGGGAAACGTCATCGCCTGGGCGAGTGGTGGCACAGTTGGCTTTAAGGGCACTAAAAAGGGCACGCCTTTTGCTGCTCAGCTTGCTGCAGAGCAAGCTGCCAAGAAGGCTATGGATCTTGGTTTGCGAGAGGTTGATGTTCTTGTAAAGGGTCCTGGCGCTGGTCGAGAGACTGCTATTCGGGCTCTGCAGGCGGCGGGTCTCATCATTAATTCTATCAAAGACGTGACTCCCATACCACATAATGGCTGTCGGCCACCGAAGCAGAGAAGAGTGTGAAGGAGGACGAAGCGATGTCTCGATATACTGGACCGCGCTGTCGTATTTGTCGCAGGCATGGGATGAAGCTTTTCCTTAAAGGTCCTCGATGTTTCACGGATAAGTGCGCTTTTGAGAGGCGACCTTCTCCCCCAGGAATTCACAAGGGAGCGCGTAAGAGGCTTTCAAGCTATGGTCTTCAGCTTCGGGAAAAGCAAAAAGTCCGTTACATTTACGGTATTACAGAGCGGCAGTTTAAAAAGTACTTCGATATGGCAGCGAAAATGCCTGGTCTTACGGGAGAGAATTTGCTATCCCTCCTTGAGCGAAGGCTTGATAACGTTGTTTTCCGAATGGGTCTTAGCGATTCTCGAGCCGAGGCACGTCAGATGGTGCTTCATGGTCACATTCTGGTGAACGGAAAACGAGTCAACATTCCTTCATACCTTGTAGAAGCGGGTGACGTTGTTGAGCTCTCGGAGCGGGGCAAGGACCATGCTAAGATTCGAGAGCTTCTTGGAGAAAAAGAGGATCTCCAGGTTCCAGAGTGGCTCTCTTTCGATCGCAGTGCTGTTAAAGCCACAGTTCTTCGTGAACCAAGGCGAGAAGATATTGACTTCCAGGTACAGGAACAACTCATTGTTGAGTTCTACTCCAAGTGATTTGAGGTGTCTCTGATGCAGGACCTGAAGAGTCTCATGAAGTGTGAGCTTGTTGAGTTCCACGAAGACCCGGTGACGCACGCTCAGTATGGTAAGTTCGTCATTGAGCCTTTTGCGTCAGGCTGGGGTATCACTGTGGGCAATGCGTTACGGCGGGTTCTCCTCTCATCCATTGAAGGTTCTGCAGTAACTGCAGTACAAATTGATGGGATTATTCACGAGTTTTCTCCTCTCCCAGGAGTTCGAGAAGACGTTACTGATATTATCCTCAATCTCAAGGGCCTTGTCGTCCGATCGTACTCTGATAGCGAGACGCTTTACCTCGATGTGAAAGGAGTTCCGGGGGCTTTAAGAAAGGTAACTGCTCGGGATATTCGACCAAATCCAAACGTTGAGATCATCAATCCCGACCACTACCTTGCCGAGCTCGAGGAGAGCGGGCATTTGGTCATGCGGATTTTTGTTGGGCGAGGGAAAGGATATCAAGAAGCTTCGGAAGATACGTATCGGACATATGACATTATTCCGGTTGATGCCATTTTCAGTCCAGTACGCAAGGTCAATTTCCAGGTCGTTGATACCCGAGTCGGTCAGTTCACCAACTACGACAAGGTCATCCTCGAAATTTGGACTAACGGTGCTATTGCTCCGCAGCATGCGTTCCGAAGGGCTCTGGAGCTCCTTGTTGACGAATTTTCGCATCTTCTTCAGCTCTTAAAAGAGCGCATTGGAGAACCTGTTTCTGGGAAAGGACCTGAGGAAGGAGTTGTCCCGGAAGAACGGGAAATGACTATCGAAGAACTTGAGCTCTCGGTACGGGCATACAATTGCCTGAAGCGAGCTCGCATTAACACTGTTCGGGAACTCCTTGAAATTGTGCAAAACCGTCCTGAGGATTTGAAAAAAATTAAGAATCTTGGCCAGAAGACATATGAAGAAATTATAGGGAAGCTCGAAAAGCTTGGGTACCGGGTAGGGGAGACCAGGGAGGCAGGGAGTGACTGAGAATGAGGCACCGTAAGAGGACTGAAAAACTTGGGAGGACTACCGCCCATAAGGAAAACATGCTTGCCAACATGCTTGTTTCTCTTATCAAGAGTGGCCGGATTGAAACGACTGAAGCAAAAGGGAAAGTACTCAAGAGGTATTTCGAGCGGATTGTTTCTCTGGCTATCGAGGGTGACAACGCTTCAATGCGTCAGGTCGTCTCCTGGATTCGGGACAAGGAGGCCTTTAAGACCCTGTTGCGGAGTATCGTGCCTCGCCTGCGAGGTCGAAGGGGTGGATACTGCCGTCTTGTGAAAACTGGATTCCGCATTGGGGATGGAGCTCCTCTTGTTCTTGTAGAAATCGTGGAATGATCTCCTTTGAGAATGTCCACTTCTGGTACGGTGAGAAGGGAGACAATACCACGGTCACGCCTGTGCTCCGGGGGATTTCTTGTTGCTTTCGAGAGGGGGAGTTTGTAGTTCTCCTGGGGCGAAATGGTTCTGGGAAATCAACTCTTGCCAAGCATTGTAATGGACTTTTGCTTCCCAAAAGGGGTTCAGTTCTTGTCGATGGAATGGATACTCGCGATGCATCGGTGCTTTGGGAAATCCGCAGAAGAGTTGGTCTTGTCTTTCAAAACCCGGATAATCAGCTCGTAGCAACAACTGTGGAGGAAGACGTGGCATTTGGCCCGGAAAACCTTGGTCTTCCTCCTGCAGAAATTCGTAGGAGAGTTGATGAAGCCTTGGAGAAGGTGGGCATGACTGAATACAGGAAACGCGAACCCCATACGCTTTCGGGAGGCCAGAAACAACGAGTTGCCATTGCAGGGGTACTGGCTATGCGCCCAAAGTACTTAGTTCTTGACGAGGCTACGGCAATGCTTGATCCTGAGGGAAGGGTAGAACTCCTACAGCTCCTTCAGGAGCTTCGAAGCGAAGTGGGCATTCTCCATATTACCCACAACGTTGAGGAAGCTCTACTTGCGGATCGTGTCTTCATTATTGATGAGGGAAGTATAGTTGCTGAGGGACCTCCTCGTGAAGTATTCCTCATAGGAAAAGCGATTGAACAATGGGGCCTTGAACTTCCTCAGATCGTTGATGTAGCTCTTCTCTTGTGGAAAGATCATCCCGATCTCTTCAGAGTACTTCCTCTTTCTCCGCATGAGCTGGTGGATGCTCTGTGTTCATACTCGTAGAGAACGTTTCCTTCACGTATCTCCCGAATACGCCTTTTGCTGTGCGGGCACTCTGGAATGTTTCTCTCACCATCGAGCGTGGTGAGAGCATTGCTATTCTTGGACGTACTGGGTGTGGAAAATCTACGCTTGTACAGCATCTCAACGGTCTCTTAATCCCTCAGGAGGGAAGGGTTGTTGTTGATGGAGTAGATACACGAGCTAAGGGAGCACCGCTTCGAGAGATTCGACGAAAAGTGGGACTCGTATTCCAGTATCCTGAAGACCAGATGTTCGAGGAAACGGTTTTCCGAGAGGTGGCTTTTGCGCCGCGGAATATGGGAGTGGAAGGAGAAGAGCTTGAGGATCGTGTGCGCTGGGCTATGACCGTTGTAGGCCTTGATTACGACGCCCTAAAGGACAAAAGCCCTTTTGAGCTGTCTGGCGGGCAAATGCGCCGTGTGGCTATTGCCAGCATTCTCTCCATGAAGCCTGAAGTTCTTGTTCTTGACGAGCCAACGGCTGGCCTTGATCCTCAAGGAAGAACGATGCTCCTTGAAAAGCTTTGGGAACTGAGGAAACAATGGGGGTTGACGGTTATCCTTGTTTCCCATAACGTTGAGGATGTTGCGCGGATTGCCGAGCGAGTTGTGGTTCTTGAAAGAGGCAGGATTGTCTTTGATGGTCCAATACGGGAGTTCTTTGCCGATGAAGAAAGGATGAGGCAGTGTGGTATTCTCCCTTCACCTCTTCTCCAAGCCGCCTTTCTCCTCCGGAAAAAGGGTTTTGCCGTACCCCCTCCTCTTGTGCCTTTTGAGTTCTATCTTGAGGTTAAAGAGAAAGTCCTTGCGAGGAAGCGGTCATGTTCGGTAGAAGCGTGATTGTTGGGCAATATATTCCGCTTGACTCGGCAGTGCATCGTCTTGATCCAAGGAGTAAACTCCTTTTTGTAGCGTTTGGAATTGTAACGCTTTTTCTTGTGCAGTCTTGGATTTCTTTTCTCCTTTTGGCGATCCTTTGTGGTGTTCTTGCCCTTGCTGCTCGTCTTCCCTTTCGGTATCTCCTCAAGAGTCTCCGCCCCCTTTGGATTCTCCTCCTTTTGACCCTTGCTTTACACGTCTTCTTCACGCCGGATGGGGCAACGCTTTTCGGTTTCCTCAGATTCTCCTTGGGTGGATTCATGAAAGGACTTTTCATAGTTGTGCGCCTTGTTCTTCTTGTCGTGGTAACAACCATCCTTACCTTGACAACCTCACCAATAGAACTTACTGATGGTATGGAGGGCCTTTTAAGCCCTTTCAAGCGGTGGGGGTTCCCAGCACATGAACTCGCTATGATGATGACGATCGCACTCCGTTTTATTCCCACTCTCCTTGAAGAAGCTGACCGCATTATGAAGGCTCAAATGGCGCGGGGGGTGGATTTCGAATCAGGTGGGCTTATGAAACGGATACGAGCACTTGTTCCCCTCCTTGTCCCCCTCTTTGTCAGCGCTTTCCGCCGGGCAGAGGATCTGGCTATAGCCATGGAGTCTCGGTGTTATCGAGGTGGAGTAGGAAGGACTCGTCTGAAAGTTCTCGAGTTTACTCTTCGTGACTATGTTTTCCTCTGCAGCGCTCTTTCTGTTTTTGCTCTTTCTCTTGGTATTTCTTGGATTGTGCGGTGAAATGCGTTGCGGAACATTCTCCTTCTCCTTGAGTATGATGGCACTCGTTATGCAGGATGGCAACGTCAAAAGGACCGCATAACCGTTCAGGGAGTTCTCGAAGCGACTCTGACCACTATCCTCAACCATCCGGTGACTGTCCTTTCCTCTGGAAGAACTGATGCAGGAGTTCATGCTTTAGGACAAGTAGCCACGTTTATGACCGAACGACCCCTTGACTGCGCTACGCTCCATCGAGCACTTATTGCTCTTCTCCCCAAGGATATACGAGTTATCCGAGTTGCAGAGGTTCCTCTTGGTTTCCATCCTCGAAAGTCAGCGCAAAGGAAGCAATATGTGTACGCTTTCTGGTGTGGCTCATGCCCAGTTTTCCTTAGGACGTATGTTTACCCAGTTCCACAGGATATTAACTGGAACCTCGTTCGAGAGGGAGCAAAGCTTTTTGTGGGTTGCCATGATTTTACCTCCTTCAGTTCCTCTTCGCTTCGTTCTTCAGTACGAACCGTTTTTTCTCTTCAGGTGTGTGTTCAGAGCGCTTCCCTCGTTCTTTTGTGGATTGAGGCTTCTGGTTTCCTCCACCACATGGTGCGCATGATTTTTGGTGAGCTCCTCCTTCTTGGCGAAGGGAGACGATCTCTCCGCGAACTCGAGGCTATGCTTCAGCACCCCTCACGCACCGCGTACCGTCGATTCAATCTTCCCCCTCATGGTCTTTACCTCGTGCGAGTAGAGTACGATGGAGTGGATCCGTACGAAGGTTTCGTGCTTGAGGACGTAGGCTTTGTGGTGCCGGTTTGGACGAAGAAAAATACCTTAGAGAGTGCCTTCCCTTGTTGACAATTCTCAACCCCTGTGCTAAATTATCTCTTGCCCTGGGGGAACCAGGGCAGAGCGCACCTTGAAAAGTGAATATTCCGCCTACTTCCTGAAGGTGGTACTGTACAACCCAGGAAATCAAGTCCTCTGT
>JANXBI010000055.1 GCA_025060675.1 Candidatus Caldatribacterium sp. | reverse complement strand
ATGCTTGAGGGTTTTGTGAACGCTCACCCTGATAAAGTTCGCCGCCTGGAGACCGAAAGGGTTCTCGTCCGGAAGGATGCTCCGGTCAAGGGCAAAGTTGGTATCGTCACCGGAGGAGGCTCAGGGCACAAACCGGCTTTCATCGGGTACCTTGGGAAGGGTCTAGTGGATGCCGTAGCGGTGGGAGACATCTTCTCTGCTCCCCCCGTTTCCCGGGTGTACGAAGCCATCAAGGCGGTGGATGGTGGTCGGGGTGTCCTCCTCTGCCTTGGAAACTACGCTGGAGACGTTATGAACTTTGGCATGGCTCGGGAGATTGCTGAAAGCGAGGGCATCCCTGTGGAGAGCATCATCGTGAACGACGATGTGGCCTCAAGTCCAAAGGGCCAAGAGGGGAATCGCCGAGGAGTGGCTGGAGAGGTGGTTCTCTGGAAAGTGGTGGGGGCTTTGGCTGAGGAAGGAGCAGACCTTGGAAAGCTCAAAGAGGTTGGTGAGCGGGTGGTCCAAAACACTCGGAGCATGGGTGTTGCCCATACCCCTTGTGTCCTTCCCACCACTGGGAAGCCGAGCTTCCAGATTGGCGAAGATGAAATGGAGATTGGCGTTGGCCACCACGGGGAGCCAGGGATCAAACGCACCAAGATGATGCCTGCTGATGAGGTCACCACCCTCATGATGGAGGAAATCCTCAAGGACCTTCCCTTCAAGGCAGGCGATGAAGTCCTTGTCCTGGTGAATGGCCTTGGTTCTACCTCTCTCCTTGAGATGTACATCTGCTTCCGGAAGGTTGCCGAAATCCTCAAAGACTATGGCATTACCATCCATCGCACCTACATCGGGGAGTTCTTCACCTCCTTGGAGATGGGTGGTTTCTCCATCACCCTCACGAAGCTCGATGATGAACTCAAGCGCCTCATCGATGCCCCTTGTGACGGGGTGCACTTTGTGCAGCACTAAGAGGTGAGACCCATGGAAGTCATTCCCTTTTCCCACTTCAAAAGGGCTTTTGCTTCCATCCTGGAGAACCTCAAAAAGCATCGGGCGTACCTCAACGACCTTGACTCCCCCATTGGGGACTCCGACCACGGGGAAAGCGTCTGCAGAGCTTTTGCGCAGGTGAAGGAAGCCATTGACCGCCTCCCCGAGGGTGAGGAAGACATTGGGGCGCTCCTTACCACCGCTGGGAGGACCATCCTCTTCTCCGGTGGAGCAGCCATGGGTCCCCTCTACGGGACGGCGTTCCTCGATGCTGGGAAAGCTGCCCAAGGAAAGTCTTCCCTTACTTTTCAAGAGTTCCTCGAGGTCTTCTCAGCCTTTGTGGAAGGGGTACGTCGCCGGGGAGGGGCAGCACCTGGGGAGAAAACCATGTACGATACCCTCCTGCCTACCCTTGAAGCGCTGCAGAGGGCAAAGGAGGGAGGGAAGACCCTCAAAGAGGCTTTGAAAGAGGCCATTGCCGCTGCTCGACAGGGTATGGAATCGACAAAGGAGATGCTTGCCAAAAAAGGTCGTTCCAGTCGTCTCGGGGAACGGAGTCTTGGCCACATCGATCCTGGGGCTGCCTCAAGTTACTTCATCATTGAGGCTTGGTTTGGG
>JANXBI010000041.1 GCA_025060675.1 Candidatus Caldatribacterium sp. | reverse complement strand
TTTAAAATCACTCTACTCCTCCTCTCCTGGCTGCG
This sequence comes from Candidatus Caldatribacterium sp., assembly GCA_025060675.1. Lineage (GTDB taxonomy): Bacteria > Atribacterota > Atribacteria > Atribacterales > Caldatribacteriaceae > Caldatribacterium. The sequence goes on along the minus strand of JANXBI010000041.1, from coordinate 1,056 downwards.
TGGCAATGGCCATACGCTCTACCCCAGCCCGCTTCAGGAGGTCCATGAGCTTCACCACTTTCCCGTGGAGGACTTCTCGATCGGCCTCAATAACCACAGTCACTTGAGGATCCTTACGGAGCTCAGGAACTAGGAATTTGGAAAGCTCTCTCCAATCGGTTACTGTCCCATTGAGGTAGAGGGTATTGTTTTTTGTAAGGGTTACCGTGATGGTTTTCGTCTCCGTGATCTGAGAGAAACTCGCCGCTGGAAGGTTGACCTGTGCTCCTGTCTCGACGCTGATGAAGGTAGTAGTCACGATAAAGAAGATGACAAGCTGCAACACCACGTCAACAAGGGGTGTAACGTTGATTTGCGGCTCAGCTCTCTTCTTCCACCGCCGGAACCGGAACATCCTCTTCCCTCTCCTTCAGGCGTTCTCCTTCTTGGAATGGGGCACTTTCAATGAGTTCAAGGACTTCACTCGCTACCCGCTCAATGTCCCCTACGATACTCTCTGAAAGGTGGGCAAGGTAGTGGTGCATAACTACGGTGGGAATAGCTACAGAAAGCCCTGCTGCAGTGGTAAGGAGTGCTTCAGAAATCCCTCCCGCCATCTCAGTAGGTTTACCAACTCCTAAGGCAGCAATAACTGCAAAAGTACGGATCATTCCAGTGACCGTTCCCAGAAGTCCGAGGAGAGGAGAGATATTAGCCACCACTACAAGGGTGGAAAGACGCTTCTCGAAAAAAGGGAGCTCAAAGGAAGCCACTGTTTCCATAGCCTCTCGGGCTTCACGGGGACGACCACTAAAGTACTTCTTAAGCCCTGCAAGGATGATCCGAGACGCGGGATTGGGATGGCGACTTGAGAGATCCAAAAGACCTTTGAGGTCTCTTTGGGAAAGGGCTTTTCGAACCATCCGGAGGTACTTACGAATTCGTTCTCGAGAGTGACGAAGGACATACCATCGTTCGATAAAAACAGCCAGGGCAATAACTGAACAAGCAACTATAGGGTACATGACGTACCCACCTTTGGCGATGATGGAGAAGATTTGCATGGTGTTACCTCCT
>JANXBI010000031.1 GCA_025060675.1 Candidatus Caldatribacterium sp. | reverse complement strand
TTCCGAGGTTCACGCCCAATAAAAATGTTCTGTGCCACAGTGAGGTGAGGCATTAAGTTGAGCTCTTGGTGAACAATGCTAATACCAAGTTCCTGAGCCGCTCTGGGATTAGGGATCTTTACTTCGCGACCTTTGTAGAGGATGCGACCAGCATCTTTCTGAAACACTCCGGTGAGAATCTTCATGAGCGTTGACTTCCCAGCCCCGTTCTCACCAACAAGCGCGTGGATTTCTCCAGGAAAAAGCTCAAAGCGGCAATTTCGAAGGGCTTGTACTCCAGGGAAACTCTTATCGATACCCTCCATAAGAACAAGGGGCTCTCGCATAAACTCATCCTCCGGGAAAAAACCGGAGGGACCGGCAGGTCCCTCCGGGAATCACTTCTTATTCGTAAAGCGATGCTCTAATCTCTGGATCGTTGATATTCGTCTTATCGTACCAGTAAAAGCCACTATCGATATATTTCGGCAATTTCTCGCCTTTGATGGCCTTAATAGCCGCCTCCACCGCCATGTATCCCATCTTCACCGGTCGTTGGGTGATAGCACCAGCCATAACACCTTCCATAATGGCGTCGATTTGCTGCTTTCCAGAGTCGTATCCAATAACGACAATTTGACCAACCTTACCAAGTTCCCGAACTGCGTTGATGACACCAATTGCTGAGCCTTCATTAGCTCCAAAAATTCCCTTAAGGTTTGGATGAGCCTGGATAATAGCCTTAGCAAGGTCTGTGGACTTCAGGTGGTCACCACCACCATACTGGATGTCGACAATTTTAATTTTAGGATAAGCTTCCTTGATTCGGTTCACAAAACCATCTCGACGTTCAATACCAGTTCGGCTTGTTTGATCATGAACCACCAAAGCCACTTCGCCCTCGTACCCGATGAGTTCGGCCATCTTATCCGCAGCGTATGCTGCAGCTTTCAAGTTATCCGTTGCTACAGTGGTTACAGGAATATCGCTCTCTACACCAGAGTCAAAGCACACAACAGGAATACCCATAGCATGCGCCTGTTCGACATAGGGAATAAGGGCCTTTGCATCAAGGGCAGCAAGGCACAAAGCATCAGGCTTTTTAGCAAGTGCTGCTTGCACCATGTCGATTTGCTTGTCCACCATGGCTTCAGATTCTGGTCCTTCAAAGGTAATGGTAACACCGTAGTCCTTTGCCGCCTGCTCCGCACCCTGCTTAACAGCCTGCCAGAACTGATGCTGGAATCCCTTGGAGATCATGGGAATGAAAAGAGGTTTTTCCGCGGCCAGAACGGAAGAGGCCAAAACAGCAACTACCACAAGAGCCAACGACACTAAGAGAAACCTCCTCATAGTAGACCCCCTTCCTGAGTCTTAGCTTTTCTTTTTCGCTACGTCAGAAGCTCATCACACCGGAGACAAAAACATCAAAAACTCAGCAACTCAATTTTGTTGCAGCACTCTCACCTCCCTTAAGAGCTTTTCCCCTGCTGATTCTCGAACGATGAGTTCCGGCTTAAGAACAACCTCTCTTCGCTCCCGAACTTTATCTTGACCCTCGATACGCCGAATGAGGAGTTCTGTCGCTATAACCCCCATCGAGTACGCTGGTTGAACAACAACAGTAAAGAAAGGGACAAATTTTGAGATAAAATCAATGTCTTCAAAACATACGAGAGCTATATCTTCAGGAATACGCAAACCAAGCTCTTTTACAGCCGCCACGACACCGAGGGCTATGAAATTATTGCCCCCAAAAATCGCAGTCGGCCGATTACCACAAGCAAGAAGGGATTTCGCTTCTCGATACCCTCCCTCTTCTGAGTAAGTCGCGAAACGAATGAGGGACTCATCAACAGGAATACCAGCTTCCTCAAGCGCTCGACGGTACCCCAAAACTCGATCCTCAGCAGTTGAGATCTCCTTGTTTCCAACAATAATGCCAATACGTCGGTGACCGAGGCCGACGAGATGCTTTGTAAGAATATACGCTCCGTAAACACTGTCACCTTTGACAATATCCACATCCATTTGGTGTAAACCTTCCACTTCTCGATCAACAAGCACAACCGGTATGCCTCGTGCAAGGAGAGACTTCAGAGAGTGTTTTTTCCTACTTGCTGGAGCAAGAATAACCCCATCAACCCGCTTTCCCGCAAGAAGCTCAAGGTATAGCGCCTCTTTCTCCGGGTTCTCGTCGGTGTTGCAGAAAATAACGCTGAAGTGGTTCTTTGCCGCTGTATCCTCGACACCACGAGCCAAAGTCGTAAAAAAAGGATTCGTGATATCCGTGATGACAAGTCCTATGGTTTTCGTCCTCTGAAGGGCAAAACTTCGCGCAAGAGAGTTTGGGACGTATCCGAGCTCTTCAATGGCCTGAAGGACCTTTGCCCGCGTACGGGGACTCACGCCTCGCCTCCCGTTGATAACTCGGGAGACAGTCATTGAGGACACGCCAGCTCTTTTTGCCACATCATGAATAGTAACCATAGTGTTTTGAGATATTTGTGTTACCGTTAACATATTATACCACAAAATGCAGGCAGGTACTATCTCCTGGAAGTAAAAAAACTACAGTTACTCACCAAGAATGACATGCTACAATATCCCAAAAAGGTATACGGAGGAAACCATGAACCCTTTCCGCTTCGGCAAAGAATACATTCCTGAGTGCTTCATCGACCGGG
>JANXBI010000037.1 GCA_025060675.1 Candidatus Caldatribacterium sp. | reverse complement strand
TTCCGGTACGGGCGATCCACGGTTAAGGCATCGTACACATCGGCACAAGCACAGATACGGGAAAGAAAGTGGATTTCCTCTCCCGAGAGACCGTATGGGTATCCAGAGCCATCGAGGCGCTCGTGGTGTTGGAGAGCGATGGGAATGCTCTCAGGCTCCTCTGGAACCCGCTCTAGCATGAGCTCTGCTGACCAGAGGGAATGTTTTTTCACGACATCCCACTCGTCCTCTGAGAGACGTTCCGGTTTGTTGAGAATCTCAAGCGGAACACGGATTTTCCCAAGATCGTGCATGAGGCTTCCCAGGGCAAGAGTACGCAACTGTTGTCGGGAGAGGCGCAGAAACCTGCCAATAAAAACACTCAGCGCTGCTACGTTCACCGAGTGTGAGAAAACCGCGTCATCATGTTGCCGAAGCTGGATGAGACTTACCACGGACTTTTTTGTGCTCAGCACTTCATCAATAATCTCATCAACAAGCCTTTTGAGTGGCTCAACGGCTTTCGTGTTGCCCTTCACAATCTGGTAGAAAGACTCATTGAGGGTGACGAGCGCTTGTCGACGAATGTCATGGGAGATGGTTTCCTCGACATCGACATCTGTGAAGCGTGGGTCTCGGATATAGATGTACTCAAAGCCAAGTTCTCTAATCTTCCGAATAAGACGGTCGTTGAGACGTATTCCCTCTCTGAGGAGGACTACTCCGTCATCCCGAAGGATAGGGTATCCTACGATCATCCCTGGTTTGAGATAAGCTGTTGCAATTCGAATCACTGTTTCCTCCCTATTCCGTTGCGTTTCGGAGTGTTTTTGTCTATTATACTGGTAAAGGGGGCATGGCAAAAGAGACCTTGGTGAATTGGCGAGAGAATCTCCCAGAGATCAGGATTCCGCTCTACGTTCTTCCTGCTCGTCTTTCAGGGTGGTATGAGGACGAAGCGTGGGTTGCTTGTCCTCCTTATGATCTCAGGGAACTTGCGAGGAAGCTCCCGAAAAGAGGAGCCTTCATCCTTCTTTGGGAACTCTACGCACCTCCTTCTCCCTCTCCTTTGAGTGAAGGTGAAATAGAGCATATTCTTACCACCTTGGAGGATACGATTGGAGAGTTTTTGTATTCACTTGCTTTTTACGAGAAGATTGCCCGGAATTACCGGTTTATGTTCTTTCTGTGTCTTGTGGCGTACATTATTGGTCTTCTCAGTGTGAACACTTGGTGGTTCATCTGGTTCCGTCAACCTTATCTTGCTTTCACTGGCGTGGACAACTGGTGGAAGCGTAAGCAGTTCTCTCGTTTTACCCACTGTAGGTTTCAGGAGATTTCGCGAGGCGAGGATGTGCAAAGACAGGAAATGCTTGCTGAAGTTCTTTCCTTCTTTCGAAGCCTTAGTCCAGGTGACCCTGAGTATCTTGAGAAGATGATTGCCTTTGCGAGAGAAAAAGAAAGGGAACATTCTGCCTTTTCTGAGATTCGTAGAGCGTACGAGTACTTGCGAAAGCGAGAAAAGGATAAAAGTTATTTTCTCAAACGCGTTCCTCATACGTTATGGACAAAGGTAAAGCGATTCTTCCTTGGTGACCTGCTCCTTATCCCTGCGGTTTTTGCTCCTTTTCTCTGTGTTCCTGTTCGTGACCTTTCCTTTGTTCCAATCCCGGATTCTTTGGAGGGACAAGATGCCCAAAATCGAGCTTTACAAGCTGTTTAACAAACAGGGATACGTGATTTTCTCTCCGCGCCATCCTTTCTTTCCTGAAAGCCGGTTCGCGCAGTACTTACGGGCTTTCGAGGGAGAGCCTATGGAAATTCTCCTCCATGTGGAGGATAGCAAAAAAGAAGAGCATCTTGTTCACCTACCCCCGGACTTCCTTGAGGTTACTAGAGACTCGAAAGGGTACACTGTGGTGCCGCGAAAATCTTCTCAAGAGATTCTCGAGTACCTAAAAAGTGCCTTTACAGATACCTTTCGCAAGGAAGATGTCGTATTGCTTGAGGCATGGAAACAGCGGGATCTTTTCTATCATTATGGACGTTTTCGCTTTCGTGGGTTTTACAGAATCTTACACCGTCTTTTTCCTATCGTTTTCATTATGCACGGTATTCCTGGCTTTCAACCTATGGCTTGGGACATGATCATCGGTGACCCCTATTTCGAAGATCGGAATTTCCTTGAACTTTCAAAGCACTATCAGAAGGTTTTCTGGGGGCTTGAAGAAGCCTTTGAAAACGTGACGCTTCGAGTGGTTGAAGATGAAGCACTTCGCATTCTCAACGATATTGTGCGGCAGGACAGAAATGGTGAGGGCTTTGTCTATGCTTTCCGCGTTGCAGCACGACTAGGCCTTGGATTTCTTAAAGATTTCTTTTGGCCAGCAACACAGGCGACTGAGCACACGGAATGGACGAAATTCCTTCGACCACCAGTGCCTTTCGCTCCTTGGAAGGAGTCGCAATGATGCGAGATGTGCGTCGTCTGGGACGTTACCTTCCTCTTCTGAGTGAGGGTTATGAGAGCTTTCTCGAAGTCATGGAGGAAGCAACATACGATGCCCTTAAGGGGAGTAGGATTCCTGGGAGGTTTGTCTTTCTTCCTGACGAAAAAGGGCATGAGTTTCGTACGGAGGGGGGAAGGAAAATCCCTGTTCTTGAAATCGGGTACCCTGAGCACTGTGAGAATACGCTTGTTTTCGAGGCTACATGCCATGGTGGAGAAAAAGTTCATTCTCTCACTCTTTTTTTGGCCTTCCTCGCGCTGTGCGAAGAGGATGCCCATCTTGTCGACGGTGCGTACTGCATTTTCTTGCCGGTCATGGACCCAGATGGATGGCATAAGGAAACCAGGGCATACGTTGACCGAAGTGGTGAAGAAGTCCGTACCCCAGTCGTGGTTAACGTGGGCCATATTCGTAACTTCTTTGGCTGGGAAGACGCTAACGCAGCTTTTGGGAGAAAAACTGAGGCACTTCGGGGACGGCGAATTCAAACACTTCAGAAGTATCTGCTATCGCGACCTGGTACTATTCGTGTTTACTCAAGCCTTCACGAAACTGTGACTATGGAGAGTGAATACGTCTACAAAAATGCTGGTCTTATGATTTTTCTTCATGAACGCCTCACTTTGGAAGAGCATGAGCTTCTCGCTCGCTTACGATATCCTCTTGCGTTTTACGAAAAGGTTGAGTTTGCTGTGCGGCGCCGTTTTCGATTCCTTGCCCCAAAGTACCGTGGAGAAGTTCTACTCCACTATCCCTCAGTCCAGAAGACGTTAGCTATTCGTAACTTCGTTCGTAAGGTGGGGTTCGCTACCTTTTCGGATGCATTTGAAGCTGCGTTTCGGGAAATCCCTTTCCTTTTAGAGCGGGATCTCCCTGTCTTCGAGAGCATCTACCTTGTAGGGCCGCTCTTTAGAAAAGCTGGTATTGCCCTCGCTCCAGATTTTTTCCAATACCATATTGGATGTACAGGGAGAACCGTTGAGACCTTTGCACAACGACGAGAGCTTCGGATTCTTCAGGGTCTTGCCTTTGTTGAAGGAACGCTTCGGGTCGAGGTGAAAGGAGAGCGGTTTTGAATGAAGCCCCAAATAGTGCCTTTCGTAGAGGTTCCCTCGCTCCTTGAAGAAGGCGAGAAGGTTGTTGTCGCTTCAAAAAGCTCTTTGCGAAGAGCGTACCAGAAAGCCTTTCTTCTCCGTGAGTCCCAGGGGTTTCCTTTCTTCTTGTACCACATCACGAGTTGTGAACCTGATGAGAAAACCCTGCACAGGACAAAGCAAAGTGAAAAGGAACTCATGGCTTACTGGCGAAAGGAGTATGCGAGTGCTCTAGGTCGAGATATTCTTGCGCTCTTTCTCTATGTCCTCCTCTCGTATGCTATTTGGAACATAGGTGTTATCTTCGAGGCCGTAGATGCCCTCTTCATGCTTGCTGGAGATTACCTCAATCCCTATGCTCGGGTGGTTCTTATCCTTGCACCGCTGGTTTATGGGGTGTATCACAAGTTCCTTGTAGGAGACACAATCTTTGCGAAACAAAGAGCCTTTGCTTTTCTCAAACTCCAACCATACCTTGAGAGGTCTGCAAAAGTGGACTTCATCCGGGATTTGCGGAAGTTCGCTCGTACTTTTACAAGACCGGTAAGGGATGTTTTGAGAGCCCTTGTTGAAGCTATCGATCAGGGAGATAAAGAGAAGGTTTTCCACCTTGTAGATGAATTGCGAAGGCAACCTTGCCCCTTGGGAGAGCGAAAGCGGATTGCATCCTTATGCAGCGAACTTGAACTCTTCCTTGCGGGGGATTTCTCGCCCCAGATCTATCAGGTGGAGTTAAGCGAAGCCTTGGCTTCCTTTTTCTCTTCTTCCACGTATAAGGATCTTTCTGCTAGGATACGACATCTTGTTCAAAACCTGCCTCAGTCTCTGTCGTCCCTTGATACAGCGGTTGCTCTTCTTGAGCAGGTTTTGTGTCAAACAGTGCGAGGGAAAATCGCTGATAGTGTTCTTGAAGCCATTCTTGAGTACTATCAGGATATGAAAGCCACCTTTTCTCCACAGAGAAAAGCGTGGGAAACTCTTTCGTTTCCTAAGGCGGTCTTTTGGGGTTTTGTGTTGGTAGCTCTAAGTTTTTTCCTTTTTAGCTTACATCTTGTGGACCTTGACGATTTCCTTATTGTTCGGAGTTTACGGTTGGGTTGGCAGGGACTTTTTGGGGAACGACTTGAGGTTGTGGACCGTGGGGTTCGCATAGGTTCCAAAAAATTGCTCTTTGTTACTCCGAAACCCTTTTCTTTTGCACATCGAGCAACCCGAAGTCCACAGTCTGTGAATGCGTTCCTGTTGCTCCGGGAGGTTGCTCCGACCCCTTCAGGAGGTATTTTAGGAACGCTTCGGTACTTGTGGGAAAAAGGAATGGCTTTTTTTAAAGAAGGATATGGGGATGACTTCATTGTGCTTCGCTTTTCCTTCACTTTCGAAATTATAGATCCGGAGCGGTGGAAGCACTATGACTTTGATGGGAGGGGTAAAGAACGCTTGTCTCGTGACCTTGAAACCTACCTTCTGGGATATCTCGACAGGGTTCGAGAAAAGTATCGTCAAGCCCTTTTTGAGGATGAGTATGAAGGAGCCAGGGCGAAACTTGAAGAAATTTCAAGAAGTCGAGCGTTTAGGGAGTGGATTCGCCGCTTCTTGTATCCTTCACCCCTTGATATGTACCGTGTAGGATCGGTATATGATATGTACCTCGTGGGGCTTGAATGGCTGAGGCGCCATCCGTATATGGAAGAGAATCCTGAATGGCAGAAATTCGTGGATCATGAGATCGCCCTTATCCGAGAAAAAATGCAGAAAGAGCACGACGAGCTTATTGCTGATCCTTTTCGTGTTCGGGACATTGTCCGAAACCCAAATGTGCTGGTACTCTCCGAGTATCCAGGTCTTTACCAAACGTTGCTCCTTATGGCTTTGAACGAGGTTGTGATGGGCATGCTTATCGAGGATTTGGGGAGGGAGGAATCTCGGAAAGCCTTCGGCGAAGAGACTCTCCAATACCTTACGGAACACAGCGATCTCTTTTCAAACATTGGTATTGCGCTTCGCGGAGCCTGGGTCTCGCTTGAAAAGGTCTCATACCTGTACTACCTGCGGTATCTTCAAAAACGACAGAATCTCTTGTGAGGGGAGAAAGAACAATGGCTGGGAAAATGTTGGCAAAAGTCCTCGGCATGTGGTCTCTCGGTTTTCTTCTTTTTGCAGTGTGCCTGGGAGGCTTGCTCTTTTTGGTTTCTTGGCATTCGTTACCCCCAAAAAGTGTGGCCATTGTGAGGGAGGTTTGGGTGCGAGAAGGGTTACTTTTTGGCCCCTCTGCTCTGCCTTTTCGGGTGCGAGTAGTGGAGAATACAGAGGGCTATCCGAAACGTTTTCTTGTGCAACCCCCTCCTTTTGGGGTGGTGGAGGAAGTCCTGCCTTCCCATGGGGAAATATCCTTGACCTTTCGTATTCCTTTGTGGCGGAAGGATTTGATAACTGGGAATCCTTACGATGGCAGTGTTGCCTTTGTCGGCGAAATCCAAGCGCAATTTGCAGTTACGGATTACGAACGATTTGCTCGAGGACTTGATCCTCTCCTTGCTCGCTATGCTGGTTTGAATCAAGACACGCTGCTTTTTGCTCCCGCACCAGGGGAATCCCTCCCTCTGAGAAGGCGTGAAGACCTTTTGCGGGAAATTCTTCGCCGTGATTTTGCTCAACGCATGGTTGGTGAGCTTGGTAGGATTTCTCAGAGCCTTCACTTTAAGCTTTATTTTGCCGGAGAGGTTCTCAAAGAGTCCTCTGTTTCCTCTCCATCAGAGAGGAAGATTGTGGTTTGGAAACAGCTTGAGCGATATCCATGGTACAAGCTTGAACCGCAAGAGATGGGAAAGATTGTTGCCGAGGATGCACAAATTTTTGGAAAGATTATGGCTTACCTTCGTGGTGAGGGTCAAAAAGATGCCGTAACTGAGAAACTTTACGAAGAGATCAAGCAGTACTTTTCGAATTACATTACCCGCAATCCACAAAGCTACTCTCAGGAACTTTGGAATTTTGCCATTGAAAAAGCCGCAGAAGCTCATCCCCTTGAACTGAAGCCTGATACGCTTCGTTTTTTGACGTACCAGTATGTTCACAAGTACCCCACTCTCCTTAAAGACATGCTGCAGAGAGAAGAGTATACGAAGAACCTTGCGGTTCAGTATGGTGTCACTATGAAAGCTCTTGATGTTCAAATCCTTGAGGATTTAACTGCTCGATATCCAGAGCTCCTTCGGTAGGAGGATGAGAACGAAGTGTTACAGCATATTAAGGTGTTCCTTTCTGATATGGATGGCACATTTTGCCTTGGAAACCGGCTTCTCCCAGGTGCTCTGCGATTTGCAAAGGTTTTGAAGCAGCAGGGAAAACACTTGTACTTTCTTACGAATAACTCTTCTCACCGAGCTACTTTCTATGCCGAGAAGCTTCGTCTCCTTGGTCTTGCTGACTGTACTCCGGATCGTATTATTACTTCCACGGATGCTTGCATTTTCCACCTCCAGAGGATGTACCCAAAGGCTCGGGTTTTCCTTCTTGCTAGTAGGGAGGTGGCTATAGACTTTTTGCGAGGGGGATTTACGTTGGTTGCCGAAAACCCTGATGTTGTTGTTCTTTGCTTTGACACAACCCTCACGTATCAGAAGCTGGCAAAAGCCTGTGCGTTTCTGCGAAAAGGTATTCCCTTTTTCGCTACACATCCTGACCTCAATTGCCCTACGGAGGGCGACGAACTTATCGACGCAGGATCTCTTGTCGAGGCTATAAAGGCTTCGACAGGGCGAGTTCCCCGTTACTTTGGAAAACCGTATCCTGAGATGATTGAGTATGTGCTCTGGCGCACGGGTGCGCGGAAAGAAGAACTTGCTGTTTTGGGGGATCGGCTTTACACAGATATTGCTATGGGGCGACAGGCGGGCATCACGACTATTCTTCTCCTCACAGGAGAGACAAAACGGGAGAATCTGAGAGATTCCCTTTGGAAGCCGGATTTTGTCTTCTCTTCCCTTGAAGAGCTTGCTCAGAATCTTGAGAGGTGAAGCAACTCGGTGGAAGATCTCTGGAATTTCTTGGGAACGGCGTTTCGATGTTCCTGTGGCAGAACACACCGAATTCGGACGAAAAGGATTCTTCTGGGTGAGGATATCCTTCCGAGGATACCCTATATCCTTCAAGAGCTCAATCTTCGGGGAAAAGCCCTTATCCTCTGTGATGAGACGACATACGAAGTTGCAGGCAAGGAAATTGTACGCATTCTTCGTGCTTCCTTTTCTCCTATCCTTTGTGTCCTAAAAAGGGATGAACGCCTTCCGTTCCTTGAGCCTGATGAGCAAGCAAGGAGCCAAGTGGGGATGCACCTCTTTGAACAGCCGGATTTCCTCGTTGCCGTAGGATCAGGTGTTATCAACGATCTTGCGAAGTTTGTCGCACATCGGGTTCAGCTTCCTTACGTTGCGGTTGCTACTGCTCCGTCTATGGATGGGTATGTCTCCCCAGGTGCACCAATGCTTGTTGGGGGATATAAGGTAACGTATGATGCGACACCGCCTCTTGTTCTCTTCGCCGATACGGAAATACTCGCTTCTGCCCCTCTTCCCCTTATTCAGGCTGGTTTTGCGGATCTTGTGGGGAAAGTAACCGCTAATGCTGACTGGGAACTTCGTCGCATCCTCTTTGGGGAAGACTTTTGTGATCCCCTCTGGGAGAGCACAGCTTCGTTTCTCAAGGACCTTGCGTCTTGTGCGGAGGGTATAGCAAGGCGGGAGAAAGAAGCAATAATTGTTCTCACGCGTGCCCTCATACAATCGGGACTTGGAATGGAGGTAATTGGAGATTCTCGTCCTGCCTCAGGGAGTGAGCATCTTGTTGCTCATTATCTTGAGATGATGGCGTTACATAAGGGGTTGCATCCATCATTACATGGTCTTCGGGTAGGTGCAGCAAGTTGCATTGTTTGGAAATTGTTTCAGCTTTTCCTCCATGGGGATATGGCAAGGTGGCGACGTACCTCCTCAAGCTACCTAAGCTGGGATGACCTTAGGGCTCATTTTGGTCCGCTCTTTCCTTATGTGAGGGAAGAAATTCAAGAGAAGTATAATCTCCGCTGGCCCGAAGTCCATCCTGGCCTTTTCCAGGAAGCGATAGAGAAAAAACTCTCCCTTTTTAATCCTTTGGAACTCCTCGCTCGTGCTGGAATTCCCGTGCGCTTTCAGGACCTTGGGTTCCCGGAGAAAATGGTCTGGGATGCTTTTCTTTGGGCTCGTTTCTTAAGGAAGCGAGTGACTCTTCTTGACCTTCTGGCGTATTATGGGATTCTCGAGGCACTTCTTGATCAGAGCTTGCGAGAGCTCGAATGACGCAAGATGGGCATTCTTCTTCTCTTGTTCTTGTTTTCTCTTGAGTTTTCTTCCACACCCCAAGATTGTCCTGCTGTGCTTTTTCTTGCATGCTCAAGAGGTATCCGAGGAGGTTACGTCCTGCTGTTTTTTCGTCGAGAGTTGCAAGTCCCTCGCGGATGAGCACAGCATTCACAATGAAGGGCTCCTCAAGATTTTTCTTCACATACAGGTAACCTACCCAGGGATGTTCCTCGGGAGAAAATCCTAAAGCAAAGTCGAAATCTACATCCTTTCCTTCTACAAGTGTTCGTAGGCGGGAGAGGGCTTGTTGGTAAATCTCAGGATTTTCAAAGGGAACGCGAATACCAGCAAGCTTCACTCGTACCCTTTCCACTCTCCCTTCTCTTTCTACGTTGGCAACGACAATGTTTGGCCGTACACACCGAGTTATGTGAATCCTGAGAAGCTCTTCTTGTCCTAAGGCAAAGGGATGGAGGACTCCGAAAAGGATGCAGAAACTCATCCAAAGAAGAAGACCTTTCCCTTGTTTCATTCCCGCAATGGCCTCCCTTCAGCATGCGTGGAACAGGCTTTCTCAACCAAAACCGGAATGATCGTACGCACCCATCTTCTCTGAACATCCTTTATTTGGACAGGTATGTAGTTCTCCGAATATCCAAAACCAATGCCTTCTTCGACAGATTCAACAAGGACGTGGAGTTGCTCTCCCACAAAGGATCTATGGTATCGCTCTGAAAGTATCTTCCCAAGGGCAAGGAGACGTTGAACTCTCCGTTGCTTTTCCAGCTTTGGGATGCCTTCCTTCTTCTCCCAGTCGAAAGCCGCCGTTCCCGGCCGTGGAGAAAAGGCAAAAACATGCATCCTCGAAAAGCCCATGTCTTCACAAAACCGGACGGTCGTTTCAAAGTCCTCTGGTGTTTCGCCTGGAAATCCTACAATGATGTCCGTTGTGACGGCTGCGCGAGGACAGAGGGAACGTATCATGGCTACAATGTCTGCGTATCTCTTCGGGGAATACCCCCTTTGCATCCTCTCGAGGATTCTCTCGCTCGCACTTTGCAGTGGTAGATGAAAGTGTGGGCAAACTCTGTTGCCAAGAGCAAAATATCGGGTAATGAACTCCTCGGAGAGAAGGTAGGGTTCAAGAGAGCTCAAACGAAAACGAACATCTCTTGTGTGGGCAACAAGGAATTCTACAAGGTCAATCAAACTTCCTTCTTTTGTATCCCTTCCGAAGTACCCGAGGTTTGTTCCGCAAAGGACAACCTCCCAGATCCCCTGCTCCACAAGATGGTTAACTTCTCGGAGAATGTCTGCAAGTTTCCGGCTTCGTATCCCTCCTCGGAGGCGCGGGACAAGGCAAAAGCTGCAAAAGTGGTTGCATCCTTCTTGAACCTTGACCCAGGCTCGAGCTCGAGGAGGATTGGGAAAGAGTGGCAAAGGGAGAGATATTCCGAATCTTTCTTCAAAAAGCTGGCAAATTGCTCTTTCCTTGTCTTCTTCCGAAAGAACCACAACCTGCTCTCCTAAGAAGGTGTGTGCCAAGGTTGTCCAAAACTTTGCGCAACACCCCGTAAGAATCACAAGACCGCGGGGGTTTTTACGTATGGCGCGGCGAATGTATTGGCGGGTCTTTCGTTCAGCTTCCTCGGTCACTGCGCAACTGTTCACGATATAGCAATCAGCGACCTCGTCGAAATCGACGACCGTAAACCCTGCGTTTACAAAGGCAGTGAGGAGAAGGTCGCTTTCAGCCTGATTCACTTTGCATCCCAGCGTCTTGATGCCGATCCGCACGACTCGCCTCCAGAAAAGCAGAAAGAATTGCAGCTCCGAAGATGGCCGCTGTCTCACTTCGGAGGATTTTCTCTGCCAGAGCGACGGGACGCGCTCCTTGATCGCAGAGTTCTTGTTTCTCCCTTTCCGTCAAATCTCCTTCGGGACCTACTATAAGGTTAGCAGGGCATCGAATGCTCTCTTTCTGAAGGAGCCCAAAAAGGTTTATATTCCCTGAAGGATCAGCAAGAAGTATTGTTCCCCTGGCTGAAGCTTTGAGCAGGGACAAAAACTCTTCCCACGAGCCACACACTCGTATAGCTGGGAACCAAATCCTCCCCGACTGCTTACAGGCGTTAATAGCGATGCGTTCAAAACGTTTCGCTTTTTCCTGGGATATTTTTTCCTTTACCGATCGTTCCGCAGGGAAGAATCCGATTTCTGTTACTCCTATTTCCGTAAGTTTCTCCACGAGCCACTCCATGCGGACAGGACTTCTGAGAAAGCTTTGCCATACACAGAATGAAGGTGGTGGTGCCTCTTCTTTCACCTTTTCTACGACAAGCACAGAAGCATACTTCTCGTTCTTTCCTTGAAAAATTCCCCGGTACAGCTTTCCCCGACCGTTGCTTATAAGGATGCCCTCGCGTGGAGAGACTCGTTGCACTAAAAGATGGTGTGTCTCTTCCTGAGGAAGGGAAACGATTTTTCCTAACTGTGGTTCAGGATGAAAGAAGAATCGACTCATCGGAAATTTCATTCTTCAGGGTGAATAAAAGCTTCGCGCAGCCGATCGAAAAAGCTCCCCTTTCGTGTTTCACCAGTTGCTTCGCCTCGCTCGATTTCAAGAAGTCGCTCAAGGAGTTTTCGGTGCTCTCCGCTTACGATTTTCGGAACATAGAGCCGTACTCGCAAAATTTGGTCTCCACGCGTTCCAGTACGAGGGTCAGGAAGACCTCGTCCGCGGAGACGTAATAGAGTCCCGCTTTCTGTGCCGGGTGGAATACGAACTCTTTCATTTCCTTGAAGAGTCGGAACTTCTACCTCGTCACCGAGGACAAGTTGTGTGTAAGTCAGGACAAGATCGTAGTACAGGTCCTGACCTTTGCGCTCAAGAAAACGGTGTGGTTTAACCTTTACGAGAACATAAAGGTCTCCTGAGGGTCCGCCGTTTTCGCCCACACCTCCCTCTCCAGCAATCCGGAGGCGATACCCCGTATCCACCCCAGGAGGAATTTTGACTTTCATTTTTCGCTCCCTCTGGATTTTCCCCCGACCCCGGCATGTAGAGCATGCTTCCTCAATCACCCATCCTCGACCCTGGCAGTACGGACACGGGCGAGAGGTGATAATGGAGCCAAAGAACGACGTCTGTGTATGACGTATCTCTCCGGTACCATAGCAATTGCCGCAACTGACTCTCTTTTTCCCCCCGAGTCCTCGACAATCTGGGCATTCTTCAGAGCGCCGGAACATGATTTCCTTTTCCGTTCCGAACGCGGCCTCTTCGAATTCAAGTGTTACCTCTGTAGTGATATCCTCGCCCCGCACTGGGCGGGTTGCTTTCTCCCGTCGGCGTGTTTGTGTACCAGATCCGAAGAAAAAGTCAAAAATATCTCCAAAACCTGTGAACTCTCGGAAAATATCAAAATCTGGCCCAAAACCACCGTATCCTGTTTGAGCTTCCCCTCCAAATGCTGCATGTCCGAATCGATCGTACATAGCCCGTTTTTCAGGATCGGAAAGAACCTGATAGGCTTCGTTGATTTCCTTGAAGCGTTCGGCAGCCTCCTTGTTACCTGGGTTTACGTCGGGATGGTACTGGCGGGCAAGGCGGCGGTACGCTTTTTTGATTTCTTCTTGTGTAGCGTTGCGATCGACCCCTAGAATCTCGTAGTAATCTCGCTTCATCCCTTCACCCACCCTATAGGGGCTTTCGTACAAAAGCCCCATATCTTCGAAGATATGGGGCTTTTGAGGTTATTTTCCTTCGTCATCTACTACCCGGTAATCGGCGTCGACAACGTTATCCCGAGCACTTGAAGAGTATCCGCCTGAGGTACCACCTTGCGCCGCTTTCTGGTAAAGTTCCTGTGCCATGACATGTGATGCTGATTGGAGATCATCCATCTTACGGCGGATATCGGCTACATCAGTTCCTTTGAGTGATTCCTTCAAGGCTTTCAGTGCGCTCTCTACCCGAGAGCGTGTGCTTGGTGAGAGCCTGTCTCCCGACTCACGGAGCGTCTTTTCCACAGTGTAAATAAGGTTGTCTGCCTGGTTACGGAGCTCAGCCTCTTCTCTCTTGCGTCGATCCTCTTCGGCATAGAGTTCAGCTTCACGGATCATCCGCTCGATTTCCTCTTTAGTCAAACCACTTGAAGCTTTTATGGTGATAGCTTGCTCTTTCCCTGTTGCAAGATCTTTTGCCGAAACGTGCAAGATGCCATCGGCATCTATATCGAATTTTACCTCAATCTGTGGCACGCCACGAGGTGCTGGTGGTATTCCAGTGAGCTGGAAGCGACCAAGAGAGAAATTGTCCTTAGCCATAGGCCGCTCTCCCTGAAGCACGTGGATTTCAACGGTTGTTTGGTTGTCTGCTGCAGTGGTGAAAATTTGGCTTCTCGAGACCGGGATTGTGGTGTTCCGTTCGATGATCTTGGTGAAAACACCGCCCAAGGTCTCGATGCCAAGGGAAAGAGGCGTGACATCAAGGAGGAGAACGTCTTTAACCTCTCCCTTGAGGACACCGGCCTGGATAGCAGCACCCATTGCTACGACTTCGTCTGGATTCACGCCTCGACGCGGTTCTTTTTTGAAGATTTTTTCTACGATTTCTTGAACTTTGGGCATCCTGGTCATACCACCAACAAGGATCACTGCATCGATATCCTCAGGCTTTAGACCCGCGTCGCGAAGTGCCTGTTCACAAGGACCAATGGTTCGCTCGATAAGGTCGATAGTCAGCTGCTCTAATTTTGCCCTGGTGATGGTCATGACGAGGTGTTTCGGCCCGGTAGCGTCGGCGGTAATGAAGGGTAGGTTGATCTCAGTTTGCAAAGCTGTGGAGAGCTCGCACTTTGCTTTCTCCGCGGCTTCCTTCAAACGTTGCAAAGCCATCTGATCTCCACGGAGATCAATTCCTGTGTCCTTGCGAAACTCTTCAATGATATAGTCCATGAGTCGGCGATCGAAATCATCTCCGCCAAGGAAAGTGTCTCCAGCGGTGGCCTTTACCTCGAAAACGCCGTCACCAATTTCGAGAATGGAAATGTCAAAGGTTCCACCACCTAGGTCGTATACGGCGATGACCTCTTCTTTCCCCTTGCCCAATCCATAGGCTAAGGCAGCAGCGGTGGGTTCATTGATGATACGCTTAACATCGAGACCAGCGATTTTTCCCGCGTCTTTCGTTGCTTGTCGTTGACTGTCGTTAAAGTATGCTGGAACAGTGATAACCGCCTCCTGGATTTTTTCGCCCAAGTACTCTTCAGCGTCCTCTTTAAGCTTACGGAGAATCATTGCCGAGATTTCTGGGGGGGTATAAATACGGTCTCCTACTTTTACACACGCCTCTCCGTGTTTCCCGGGCACGATCTCGTAAGGAAGCACTCTCCGCGCTTTTTCAACCTCAGGATCGTCATAACGGCGTCCCATAAGTCGTTTGATGGAGAAAATAGTGTTCTTCGGGTTTGTGATGGCTTGCCTTTTGGCAAGTTGTCCTACAAGGATTTCTCCTTGTTTTGTGAACGCCACAACGGAGGGCGTCAAACGGGACCCTTCTTTGTTTGGAATAACAACGGGTTGACCCCCTTCAAGATAGGCAACGACTGAGTTCGTTGTTCCTAGGTCTATCCCAATGACTTTGGGCATTTTCCTCAGCCTCCCTCATGCCATTTTTTCTTGGGAAATTCGATTGACCTTCACCTGCGCTGGGCGCAGGACCTCATCATGGTAGAGGTACCCTTTCCGTACCTCTTCAACGATCACGAAATCCTCATGGTCTGGGAGTGAAACAGTGGCAATGGCTTCATGGTATTTCGGGTCGAACTTCTGCCCCTTCGTCTCAACAGGCCGTACTCCTTCTTTTTCAAGAATGCTTAAGAATTTTCGATAAATGAGTTCAACACCCTGCAGGAACGTTACATCAACCTCGTTTTTTTGGCCCTCGAAGAGAGCCTTTTCAAGATCATCAATGATAGGAAGGATCTTCAAGATGAGGTCTCGATTGGCGGTCTTCACGAACTGCTGTCTGTAGAGCATCTCTCGTTTTCGAAAGTTGTCAAAATCTGCTTTGACCCGTTTGAGATCGTTCAAGTATTCGCTGATGAGTTGCTCTTTCTCTGAAACTCTTCGTTTTTCTTCTTCAAGTGCCGTTTTTAGTTTTTCAACTTCTTCCTGGAGCGAAATTTGGAGGTTGACAGATTCTCCAGTCTGTTGGTTTTCATGCATTGCTTGAGCAAGTTCCTCCCTTTTTTCCATCCGGGCACCTCCTCTCTTTTACCTTCTTCGACTATTCAAAGTGTACAGAGGGAATGCACTTTTGTCAAGTAAGGTCAAAAAGTTTTAAAAGCAAAAGCTCCCATCGTGATGGGAGCTTTTGTAAGCTTCAAATAGGATTGCAAATTAAGGAAGATAGCTCACACAATGTAAGGGGCAAGGAGCTGCTTAGCAAGGAGAATCCCTCGGAGTTTGCTCGCCGTGTCTTTTTCGAAGCTCCTGTCCTCATGCTCTATACTTATGACATAGTCGTATCCAACTTCATAAAGCGCGGCAAGGAAAGCAGGCCAGTCGATATCTCCTGTCCCTGCTACCTTGTCCACATACCAACCGAAGCCGAAAATGCCCACTTCATACAGTTTTTCCCAGAGAATTTTTGTGTCCTTGGCATGAACATGAAAGATTCTCTCTCGAAAATCGTGCACCACTTGTACGTAATCAATCTGCTGCCAGATAAGATGAGAAGGATCGAGATTCAAACCAAAGTAGGGTGAAGGGATGAGCTCAAACATCCGCTCCCATATGGCAGGAGTCGTAGCGAGGTTCGTTCCACCAGGCCATCGATCGATTGTGTAGAGCATAGGGCAGTTCTCGATGGCTAGTTTTACTCCGTGGTCTTCGGCAAATTTCACAAGATCAGGAAAGACTCGAGCGAATTCTTCCAGAGCCTCCTCTACGTTCATTCTCGGGTCCCGACCCACAAAGGTTCCCACTACAGGCACCCCAAGCATTTTTGCTGCTTTAATGACCTTTTTCAGATGTTCATGGTAAAAGCGACGATTTTCTAAATTTGGATCAAGGTTGTTTGGGTAGTACCCCAAGGAAGAAATTTCAAGATGATGTTGGGCAAAGAGTTCTCGGATTCGAGCAGCGTCTTCTTCTTGGAGATTTTCAACATCAATGTGTTGTGTTCCTGCGTATCGCCGCTTCTCATACACCTTTGGCCAGCAGGCCACCTCAAGCATTTGAAAACCATTTTGACTAGCCCATGACACGATTTCTTCAAGGCTCATCTCTGGAAGGCAAGCGGTCATGAATCCAAGTTTCATCCCTGATCCTCCTATTCCACTCGAACCCACGTTCCTCTGCGAGCGCTCTCGAGAATAGCTTCACAGAGGATGACCTCTCTCAGTCCATCGACAAAGGTGGGAAAATGCCACTCCTCTCTGGGTTTTGATTCGAGGATAGCCGCATACACTTCTCGGAAGAAATGTTTTGAAGTGTCTGGGAATCCTTCAGTGTGTCCCCCGGGAAAAGAAATGATACGACGCGTGGCTTCGCTGACAAGGGATGGATCTTTCATGAGGACTTCATTGGCCTTGTCACGTTTCCCGATCCACAAATCATTCGGATGTTCCGAGTCCCAAAAGAGAGCGCAGGAAGAACCGTCAATCTCGAAGGTAATGCGGTTTTTTCTTCCCGCCGCAACTTGATTTACGGTCATAACTCCATGAGCACCTTGGTCGAAGTGGAAGAGGACACTGGCATAATCCTCAGTCATAACAGGTACTTCTTCGTAATCTTCGGGTTTTAGAATTTTCCCAGCATATGTTTCAACAGGTTTTCTGGGTTTTTTTCGTACTTTATGAAAAGTGGCGAAATCGGCAAAGACTTCCACCACCCTTTGGCAAGAAACGAACTCTACAAGATCCAGCCAATGGGAACCAATATCAGCTACTGCTCGTGATGGCCCACTGAGTTCGGGTTCCAAGCGCCAGTTGTAGTCTGTCTCGTAAAAGAGCCAATCCTGGAGATACGAGCCGTGTACGGCGAAGATTCGCCCAATTTGTCCTTGACGAACGAGTTCCCGGGCTTCTCGTACCAGAGGATAGAATCGGACGTTAAAGTGAACAGCATGGACTTTCCCCTTCTTCTCCGCAAGCTCTACGAGTTCTTCTGCCTCTTTACGGTTCATAGCAAGAGGTTTTTCGCAGATAACGTGTTTTCCTGCAAGAAGGGCCTCTTTCGCCATCGTATAGTGGAGGTTATTCGGCGTGCAGATATGGACGACTTCTACAGAGTCACTTTGAATAAGATCCCGCCAATGGCCAAAAAAGGACTGTACGGCGAGATCCTGAGCTTTACGGCGGGCGACTTCTTCATTCACGTCCGCCACAGCTATGACCTCTGCAAGGCATGTTCTCCGTGCCGCTTCCACATGGGCAGGACCAATAAACCCTGTTCCGATAACCCCAACTTGCACGATTCGTTTCATCCTATAGCCCCCTTCTCAAGACGTTCTTTCGCCCACGTTGCTGTTCCAATGACCCCTGCATCAAGGCCAAGTTGCGCGGGAACGAACTGAATAGTGTCCACTGGGACCATAAAGAGTCGTTCTCGTAAGCCTTTTCGGATGCTTTCAAAAAGGAGCTCTCCTACTTGAGCAACACCTCCCCCGATGACAATCATTTCAGGATTCACCACAACGCAAATGCAAGAAAGTGCTTGTCCAATGTATGCCCCGCTTCGTTCAATGATTTCAAGGGCGACGCTATCGCCCTTTTGTGCTGCTTCAGCGATAACTTTAGGAGTTACCCGCGTGAGGTCATCACCAACAAGGTCACGAATGAGGGTATCGTTTTGCTGCACGAGAGCACGCAGTGCCTGAGCAACCATGGCAGGGCCAGAGGCATAGGCCTCGAGGCAACCTCGATTCCCACATCCGCAGCGCACACCATTTGGCTCCACAGTAATGTGACCAAATTCACCAGCACTTCCATCTTTTCCTATATAGAGCTCTCCATCAATAATGACCCCACCTCCAATACCGGTGCCGATGGCCACCATGATCATGCTATTGACCTCTCTTCCGGCACCAAAACGCTTTTCAGCAAGGGCAATAGCTCGAACATCGTTGATTACGGCAACTGGAACACCAAGGCGTTTCTCAAGCCATTCCTTGACTGGAACGCCGTGCCACTTTCCAGGGAAGTTTGGCAGGAGAATACCTACACCTGTTTTCCAATCGATGAGTCCCGGTATGCCTATACCTGCTGCCCAAACCCTGAACCCACGAGCTTCGAACCTTTGACGAAGCTGCATGGCCTCACGAGCAATATCGTCAAGAACCTCCTCAGGGTTTCGCATAGCCCTTGTAGGGATAACACTTCGCTCAAGAACAACCCCATCCCCGTCTACAAGGGCGATTTTTGTGTTTGTTCCGCCAAGGTCAATCCCAATAAACAGTGCTTTTGCCACCATCGCTTTGTCCCTCCTAAACCTCAACCTCACGACGAATCTGTGCTTGGTCTGCTACAAGGAGTACCGTGAAACGAAGTCGATCTCCTCGGGCGACGGATTTTGTCCACTCGACAGGCACGTCGTTTCTCAGGTATGTCACCCGCTCAATGATGAAGGCAGGCAGTCCTACACGACATTCTAGGTGATGTGCTTCGTCTTTTCGAACTTTTCCAACCTCGTACGTCTCATAAGCGTGGTCAAGAAGCAGGCCGTATTTCTCTCGAAGCACCGCATAGAGTGATCCCTGCTCAAGGTCCTCGTTTACAAGCCCTGGGCAAAGATACACAGGAACAATAGTCGTCTCAAGAAGGATAGGCTCATTATTAGCGCAACGGACGCGAATGATTCGGTTGACCTTGTCTTCCCGAGGGGGAAGGCGGAGAACCTCGCGCATCCTTTCATCCGCTGTTACAACTTCACAAACTAGGACTTTCGAACTCGGGATAAGTCCGAGTTCCAACATGTCTTCAGTGAAGCTATAGAGCTTTGGGAGCCGTCGGCGAAGTTTGGGAGAAGTAACAAAGGTCCCCTTCCCTTGTTTTCGATAGAGGAAGCCTTCTTCCACGAGGCTGTGAATAGCCTGTCGAACGGTAATTCTGCTGACACCATACTTGGTACAGAGTTCCGTCTCCGGAGGAATACGATCCCCTGGTTTAAGCACCCCACTGAGAATTTGACCTTTGAGAATGTTTTTTAGCTGTTGGTACAGCGGAATACCGCTTTCCTCGAGAATTTCAGACATCCCTAAACCTCCTGTTTTCCAAGCTTTATCCTAAGTATACACCATCAATCTCAGGGGGTGCTTTCTCCTCTCACCTTTTCCCTATTACTTCCGTAGGAAGAGACGCTACAAGAGCGAGGTTACCATTCAACATCACATCCTCTTCAAGGAGAAGGCCTATATTCGCCCCGTCGGTGACCGCTCCTCGAAGATTTCGGACTTCTCGCGCATCTCCAATTTTTGTCACAGTGATTCCTGCTTCAAGAAGCGCTTCGTAAAGTGCGTCATTAGGAACAACCTTTGCCAAAACAACGTTGTCAACTTTTACAACCTTTTTCCGGAATTCGCTGTCTTGAAGAACAACTTCTCCATCCTTGCGAATTTCAAGAACCGTAGTTTGCGTGAGAAGCGTCACTGGATACCGGTATGGGCGAAGGGTCAGGGCTTCACCATTGCCTCCAGCAAAGCGTTTCATCATAACATCGCGGTGAATAGGTTCCATCCAAGAGGCAAACTCCCGGTTTTCTGTAACGATGTAAACCTTCTTTCCCTCGAAGCCAAGCTTCTCAGCGGTGTCTGCAGCTCCAAAGTGATCTCCCCAAATAAGCACTGTTTCACCACATTCAAAGGGTGTGGGTCTATCACCTGGATAGTACGCACATCCTCTCGCCTTACACCGCAGAATCTCCACAAAAGGCACAACAAATGGCAGGTCAATACCAGGAATGTCAGGACGAAAGACCCTACTTCCTGTGGCAATAAGAACGACATCAAAGGTTCTCAACTCTTCAAGGGTCGGTTCAGTCCGAAGGCGGACAGAGACTCCAAGCTGAACAATCTGTTCGCGAAGCCAGTCTGCGTACCAGCGCATTTTCGTTTTTCCTGGAACAGTACAACAAAGGAGAATGGCCCCACCGAGTTCTCCGGTCTTTTCAAAGACAGTGACCTCATGGCCTCGCAAGGTGGCAATTCGCGCTGCTTCAAGACCTCCTGGTCCTCCTCCAACTACAGCTACACGGAGAGACTTCCGAGCCTTTGGAAGGCTAATAAACCGTTCATCTCCCATAGCTGGATTAATCGTACACCGACACTCCCTCTTAACCATAAGGGATTCCTGCCAGCAGCCTACGAGGCAAGAGATACACTTGCGAATCTCCTTGACTTTTCCATCTTTTGCTTTGTTTGCCCAGTATGGATCGGCGATGAGCTGTCTTGAGAGTCCAACCATGTCTGCCTTTCCTTCAGCAAGGATCCGCTCACAGTACTCGGGGTCTCGTAGCGTATGGCTTGTAATAACTGGGATTTTGACGTGTTTTTTGATCTCTTCTGCAGCATACGTGTTCCACCCTTGGGGATAGTACATGGGGTCCATCGTGGGGCCAGGAACCTCAAAAGTGCCAGCGCTAATGTCGAGGAAAGCTACGCCATTTTCCTCCATGAGTTTTGCGATTTTTATGCTCTCGTCAAGTGTTCTTCCACCTTCAATCCACTCCTCCCCTGAGTACCGAATGCCGATGGGGAAATTCTTTCCACATTTTCGCTTGATACGGTCGATGATTTCGAGGACGAAACGCATTCTGTTCATGAAGCTTCCACCAAAGCGATCGTTCCTCCGATTGATATACGGGCTCATGAACTGAGCAATGAGGTATCCATGAGCACCATGAAGTTCAACAGCGTCGAAGCCTGCTTGTTGTACACGCCAGGCAGCTTCGGCAAACTTCTCAATAAGTTCGTAGATTTCCTCCACGGTCATAGCACGAATCGATTTCCCTTTTCGAGCAATTTCTTCAGCATAAACAATCTCATGTCCTGCGGACCCAGGGAGGGAAACCACCATATCAGTGGCAGAGAAGAGGTCTTTCCTCGGCCAAGCTGCTTGTCTCCCTGGGTGTTGAATCTGTACTGCACAGCGAGCACCGTATCGGTGCATAGCTTCGGCAAGACGAGCAAGACCAGGTATCATAGGATCTTCATCTGCTGCAAGACAGGTCACGGTAGGCCTTCCGGTTGCCTTATCAGGTGTTGTTGCTCCGACAATAATGAAACCGCAACCACCCTTGGCGATTTCCTCATGGTATCTTATGACTCGTTCATTCACGGATCCATCGGCATTTGCTGAACTTATGTCTGTGGGAACATGTACGATACGATTCGGCACCACAAAGTTCCCGATCTCAATAGGTGAAAAAAGGTAGGGAAAATACGGGTTTTTCATGAAAGCTCCTCCTCCACTTTTTACCTCAACAACATCCTTCTTTGCCTTTCCTCCGGTAACACTCTTCCATAATTTCAGCTGTTCTTGTCGCACCAAACCTTGTTGCTCCTACCTCTCGGACTTTCAAGGCTGTGTCAAGGTCTCGTACTCCTCCAGCAGCCTTTATCTGGACCCTTGGGGAGACCGACTGCCGCATGAGTATAAGGTCTTCTATTGTAGCTCCCCCAGGCCCAAAGCCGGTTGAGGTTTTCACAAAATCTGCTCCTGCTTCTTCCGCTAATCGGCATCCTATGCGTTTGAGTTCGTCAGTAAGGTAGCAATTCTCAAGGATGACCTTCACGATAACACCATGCCGGTGGGCTACTTCAACGACAGCTTGGATATCTCGCTTCACGTATTCGAAGTCTCGAGAAAGGAGCTTCCCAATGTGAATGACCATGTCAAGCTCTTCTGCCCCGTCCCGAATTGCTTGCTCAGCCTCAAAAACCTTCGTTTCGGTTTTGTGGGAGCCGTGAGGAAAGCCAACCACTGCCCCCACCCTCACATCACTTCCCTCAAGGAGCTTTTTAGCCAAGGCAACATCTGATGGCCGACAACACACCGAGGCGACTCGGTACTTTTTAGCAATCTCACACCCTTTGATGATGTCTTCGTCGGTGAGGTCGGGGCGGAGAAGGGAGTGGTCGATCATTTTCGCGATGTCCTGGCAGGTGTACTCCACTGCTCTACCTCCTTTGTCATAACAAAATAAGAACATGATATCAGTGCCCATTGTACAGGACGGGTGTTGACTCGTCAAGAGGCTTTTCTGGTTACAGAACGGAGGATTGTGGTAACATATTTTGGAGTCTGAAAGGGGGCGAAAGGATGGGAAACGTTCTTAACAACCTAAAGGATCTTGTCAAAAGCAATGAGAGCAAGATGGTGCTTTGTGTAGTAGATGGGTTAGGGGGTATTCCCCATCCGGATTTTGGGGGGAAAACGGAACTTGAAGCAGCAAGAACCCCAAATCTCGATGCTCTTGCTCGAAAAAGCACCCTTGGTCTCATGATTCCAGTGCATTATGGCATTACTCCTGGGAGCGGTCCTGGACATATTGCTCTCTTTGGCTACGACCCAGAAGAACTCGTGATTGGGCGAGGAGTGCTTGAGGCCTTGGGAGTTGGAATGGAGCTTAAGGAAGGGGATGTTGCTGCACGGGCAAATTTTGCCACTAAGAATGCGGAGGGAATTATTACGGA
Source organism: Candidatus Caldatribacterium sp. (assembly GCA_025060675.1). Taxonomy (GTDB): domain Bacteria; phylum Atribacterota; class Atribacteria; order Atribacterales; family Caldatribacteriaceae; genus Caldatribacterium. The sequence goes on along the minus strand of JANXBI010000037.1, from coordinate 48,181 downwards.
TCGGCGGGCAGGAAGAATTGCAACTGAAGAGTGCCAACGACTCGTACAAAAACTCCAGGAAAGCATCCGGATTATCGAGGATGTGGAAATCCTCCTCAAACCGGGAAAAGAACACCGTTTCGTTATGGTCCTTCGGGGAAGTGGTCTTGGGGATAACCTGAAAGACACCGATCCACAGAAAGAGGGTTTTCCCCCCTACGAGCCAAAGGGCCTTGACGTCCCTTCAGAGAAAACTGCCCGTATCGTTAGGAAGTTTCTTGAAAAGGCCGAGGAAATTCTACGACACGAACCTAAGGCTAACGCTATTCTCCTGCGAGGATTCTCGCAATCCCCGGCTCTTGAAAAGTTCCCAGAACGGTACGGGGTTCGGGCATTGGCTGTTGCCATCTATCCTATGTACAAAGGCATTGCTCGCCTCTTTGGATTCGATACACCGGACGTGGAGGGGGATCTGCGGAATGAGATAGAGCTCCTTCGATCGCGGTGGAAAGAGTATGATTTCTTTTTCCTCCACTACAAGGATACCGACAAGGCTGGAGAAGACGGTAACTTCCTTCGGAAAGTAGAATGTATTGAGTATTTTGATTCTCTACTTCCAGAAATCCTCTCGCTGTCTCCAGATGTCCTCGTCATCACTGGTGACCATGCAACACCATCACTTCTTAAGGGACACTCTTGGCATCCGTCACCGGTGCTTCTCTACTCCCCTTATGGAGGCATACCTACCGGAACACGCTTTACCGAGAGAGAATGTGCAACTGGGTATCTTGGCCACTTTCCGGCAAAGGCTCTCATGAGTCTCATGCTTGCTTCAGCTTTGCGTCTTGGCAAATTTGGCGCATGAAGAAAAGGCCAGGGCGTTTCCCTGGCCTTTCTATGGAAGACGAGTCCTGTCTCCAAAGTCCGTAGCAATTGTCCGTCCGAGATGTTTGACCATTTTTTCCATGCAGGGAAGACAACTTCCCCACGCTTCTTGAAGGCAAATCTTCCCAGGGTAAATAGTGTACTGTGCTCGATACGGTATAGGGGTGAAGTTGGGCATAAGAACATTCGCTCCACAACGCAGCCCTCGTTCCCTTCCTCCAGGAACAAGTGTTCCCAGAGCAGTGGTAGCCGGGAGATTAGTAGTTTTGGTAAGAATTCTTGTAAGTGCAAGGACTTTAAGGGTCAGAAGGCATTTTTTTTCAGGGTCCATAACATATCCCCCAAGAGGGGTATCGGGATGAGGTATAAAGGGCCCGATGCCAACCATGTCGAAATCCCATTCCTGGAACTTCTTGATATCTAAAGCAAGTGCTTCGTTTGTTTGGTAAGGCAAGCCTACCATGTTTCCGCTCCCTACCTGATATCCTAAGTCCTTAAGTACCCTTTGGCAGTGAAGGCGCTTGTCATAGTCATCATCGGGGTGGAGGCGAACGAAAAGTTCCCGATCGAAAGTCTCTTGCTTGAGGAGATATCGATCGGCTCCTGCATCCCTCCAGAGGGCATATTCCCAAGGTTCCCTTTCCCCAATGCTCAAGGTTATAGCCACTTTGAGTTTTTTCACACGATAGATAAGCTCAGCCAAACCCTTTGCTTCGTACCACGGATCCTCTCCCGATTGGAGCACGATGGTTTTAACCCCAAGAGAAGCGACGCGTTCGCAGAGTACGTATATTTCATCAAGGGACATACGGTATCTCTTAAGCTTTTTATTGTCCCTTCTCAGTCCACAGTAAAGACAATTCCGGCGGCAGAAGTTTGAGAATTCTATCAACCCTCTAAGATGAACCGCATCTCCCACATATTTTCTGCGTTTTTCATCGGCGATGGCAAAGAGTCTTTCGACGATTTTAGGGTCATCGCAACGAAGGAGGTCCACGAGATCTCCTTGCGAGCAGTCTTCTTCTCTTTCAAGGCGCTCAAGGATATCCAGGCAACGTTCTTCCTTCACTCCATCTTTTGCCTCCTTATGCGATAGTCCTCGATAGCCGCTCGAATAGCTTCTTCAGCGAGAACTGAGCAATGCATCTTGTGTGGTGGAAGGCCGTCGAGGGCTTCAGCCACTGTGCGGTTAGTAATCTGCAAGGCCTCTTCAATAGTTTTCCCCTTGATGAGTTCCGTAGCCATTGAAGACGTAGCAATAGCAGCACCACAGCCAAAGGTTTCGAACTTCGCGTCCTCAATGCGGTCGTTGTGGATTTTCAGGTATATGACCATAACATCACCACAGACAGGATTACCTACCCTTCCCACACCGTCGGCATCTTCTATCCTGCCAACGTTTCTAGGGTTTCGGAAATGCTCGAGAACTTTTTCGGAGTACACTTTCTCTACCTCCTCGACCAAAATGGGGAGATAGCTCGGAGTTTCTCCACTACCCTTGGAAACACCGTAACCACCTGAGAAATTTCCTCCCTTGTTGTCCACTTCCCAAGACTAAACCGAATGGAACCATGTGCAAGCTCATGAGAGTATCCATGGGCTAAGAGTACGTGAGAAGGTTCAAGAGAACTCGAGGTACATGCCGAGCCACTGGAGACGCAAATCCCTTCAAAGTCGAGGTTCAAAAGGAGTGACTCTCCCTCCACGTACGCCACAAGAATAAGACTTGTGTTATAGAGCCGGGGTGCACCCCGACCCACAACGGAGATATCCGGTATGCTTTGTTCGAGCTCTTTTTCTAGCGTGTCTCGGAGCTCACCGACTCGTTGAGTCTCTTCTTCCATTTCCTGTGCGGCAATCTCACAAGCCTTAGCCATACCGATAATACCAGGAACGTTTTCAGTTCCTGCTCGCTTGCCTCGCTCATGACGTCCTCCGAGAATTTGAGGAGCGAGAGGTGTCCCCTTGCGCACGTACAGAAATCCTACCCCTTTCGGGCCGTAGAACTTGTGGGCGGAAGCAGCAAGGAGATCAACCCCAAGGGCATTAACATCGATAGGGACCTTCCCAACCGTTTGAACAGCATCGGTGTGGAACACTGCTCCTCCTTCGTGAGCTATTCGAGCAAGGTCCGCAATCGGTTCAATTACTCCTGTTTCGTTGTTGGCGTGCATTATCGACACAAGGATGGTGTCGGGTCGAAGCGCTTTTCTGAGCTCCTCAGGATGCACGATGCCATCTCGGTCAACTGGGAGGTAAGTTACCGAAAAACCCTCCTTCTCAAGAGCACGGAAGACGTTCAAGACTGCGTGGTGTTCTATAGTTGAGGTAACCACATGGGTTCCTCTCTTGCGAAGGGCCTGAGCAACTCCTCGGATAGCAAGGTTATTCGATTCCGTCCCTCCAGAGGTAAAGATAATCTCTTCTTCTTTTGCTCCAATGAAGTGAGCAATGGAAGACCTGGCTTTTTCTACGGCTTGGCGAGCCTCCTGTCCTGGGCGGTGCAGGGAGGAAGGATTGGCAAAGATTTCTCTGAAAAAAGGGAGCATCTCCTCTATCACCCTTGGGTCACAAGGAGTAGTGGCGTTGTAATCAAGGTAAATCATCCTCTTTCCTCCTCGACGAGATTTTTCAGCGTTTTTGTGGCGAAAAAGCCGGTGAGACATGCTGCTGTGTCTTCCCAGATTTTCTTTGTACTACAAGACGTCACAAAGGAGCAAAAGGAAGGATTCACTAAGCACTCCACAGGATGAATGGGTCCTTCAAGGGCTTGAACAACCTCAAGAAGGGTAACCTCCTCAGGAGGCTTGGCAAGAATGTACCCCCCATCTTTCCCCCGGATCGATTGTACGATACCTTGTGCCTCAAGCATTGCGGCAATCTGCCGAAGGTAATCGGGGGAGAGATGTTCTGCTTCTGCTACATCCCGAGCCTTAAGGGGTGTTCCTTTGCCAAAAGCCTGTGCTAGTCTTGCGAGGAGGCGCAAACCACATCGGAGGCGTGTAGATATTTTCATGGTTTCTTCCCTTCTCTCAATTTATAAGTAAACCTATAAAAATAGTAGCATAACTTGGAGAAATGTCAAGCGAGAAATTTCTTCCTCCATAGTCTGAAAGAAATTGCGTTGTGCTATAAAAGAAGAAATGGGAGTGAAGGAGGTAGAAAGGCTTGTACTGGGAGAAGGACGTTGAGACTCTTCCTCGAGAGGAACTACGGGCGCTTCAGATGGTAAGGCTTCAGAAAACTCTCCAAAATGCCCTCCGCACACCTTTTTACCGACGTCTCTTTGCTCAACATCGGATACATCCTGATAAAATCAAAACACCGGAAGATTTGCAGCATATCCCTTTTACCACAAAGGAGGATCTCCGTAACGGCTTTCCTTTCGATTTCCTTGCGGTACCTCTTGAGGAGGTCGTTCGTCTTCATTCCTCTTCCGGAACCACGGGAACTCCAACGGTTATCTACCACACGAGGGATGACCTTGACCGCTGGACAAATCAGGTTGCTCGTTGCCTTTACATGGTGGGAGTGCGTAAACACGATGTTTTTCAGAACATGATGAGTTATGGCCTCTTTACGGGAGGACTTGGCATGCACTATGGGGCAGAGCGTATTGGTGCCCTCACTATTCCCATAGGTGCAGGAAACAGCAAAAGGCAAATCTGGTTTCTCAAACATTTTAGAAGTACCGTCATCCACATCATTCCAAGCTATGCGCTTCTCCTTTCAACAATCATACGGGGTGAAGGGCTTGATCCAAGGAGGGATTTTAACATTCGTATTATCCTCCTTGGTGCTGAGCCCCACAGCGAGGAAACTCGCCGAAGGATCGAAGACATTTATGGAGCGAAGGCGTATAACTCTTACGGCCTTTCAGAGATGAACGGTCCTGGAGGAGCTTTTGAATGCTTGTACCAGAGTGGTATGCACATTTGGGAGGATTACTACATCGTTGAAATTGTGCATCCTGAGACGTTAGAACCTTGTTCCCCAGGTGAACCGGGAGAACTCGTGCTGACCACTATCTTTCGTGATGCTACTCCTATCCTTCGATACCGTACTCGAGATGTGACAACCCTCATTGAGGAACCGTGTCCTTGTGGGAGGACGCATCGGAGAATTACACGAATTCAAGGTAGGACCGATGACATGTTTATTTTCCGTGGGGTGAACATTTTCCCTATGCAGGTTGAGAGAGTGCTCATGGGTATTCCCGAGGTGGGATCAAACTACCGCATCGTCCTTGAACGAAAGGATTACGAAGACACTATGCGCGTTGAGGTGGAGATTAAGCCTGAATTTTTCTTTGGCGATCTTCAAAAACTTGAGCGCCTTCGAGAACGAATCGAAGCAGCGCTGCGAGCTGAAATCCTTGTAACTCCTGATGTGGTCCTTGTGGAACCTGGGAGCCTTCCCACTCAAGAGGGGAAAGCCCAGCGTGTCTTTGATTACCGGAAACTCTAAGGAGGGAGTACTATGGCACACCAAGTCTCGGTATTTGCTGAAAACAAGCCCGGACGGATTGAGAAAATTACCCGCATTCTTGCGGAAGCTCGCATTAACATACGAGCCATCACCATTTCAAGTGCTAATGGTTTTGGGGTGGTAAAAATCCTTGTCGATCAACCTCAGAGAGCCTTTGAGGTTCTTCGGGAGCATGGTGTTCCTGTGTACCTTCAGGAGGTCATCGCGGTTATCCTTGACGATATTCCTGGGGGGCTTCACAAGGTAGCGAAGGTTCTTGCAGAGAACGGCATCAACATAGAGGATGCCTATGGCTTTGTGGTGGAGAGGGGGAAAACTGCGGTTTTGGTGATTCAAGTAGAACATGAACCTCAAGCGCAAAGTGTTCTTGAACGAAATGGCTTTGTCCTTTTGAGCGACGAGGAGATTTATAAGCTTTGAGGGGGGAGGGACAAGTGGAAAGCAGAATTGTGGTGTTTTTCTCTCGAAGTGGACGGACAAGGGCGGTAGCTGAGGGTATAGCTCGGGAACTTGAAGCGCGTCTTGAGGAAATTCGCCTCAAAAAAGTGAAAAATCGCATTCCGACCCCAGGGATGCTCATGAGACAGCTAAAGAGGGGAGAACTTCCCGCGATACACACCGATTTTCCCGACTTAGGAAAGTTTGCGGAAGTGGTTCTCGGAGGACCGACCTGGGGGTTGAACATTGCTCCACCGGTGCTGAGTTTTGTCGAAAGGAGCAACTTGGGCGGGAAAAAGGTCTCCATCTTCGTCACCGAAGCTCTTTTTGGAGGACAATTTGCCCTCCGCCGTCTCCGGAAAGCCCTTGAAGAGAAAGGAGCGAAGGTTGAAAGGGAAAAGGTTTTTCCAACACTTTTTGCCAGTTTGAAAGCGCTTCAACTTCGTGGTCGAGCATGGGCCAAAGCATGCAAGTGACCTTTATTCCCCACCGAGGAACCGAAGGGCAAGAAGAGCATAGACCCTTCCAGCAGTCACAATCTGGGTTACAGGGACGAATTCGTTTGCTGAATGGGCTTCCTCTATACGGCCTGGACCGAAGATGAGAGTTGGTATACCAGCTTCCACAAGGAACGAAGCCTCGCAGGAAGCAGGGAATGGGGAGAAAATTGGAACCTCCCCCGGGATATCGGAAATGGACCGCGATAAAACTTCCACGAGCTCAATATCTCTTGCGACCTTTGCGGGGGGGAGATGCGGTACGCATTGAGTTATAGTGTACTCAAAAAAGACCCCTTCTTTTGTTCGGACTTCTTCAATCGTCTCCCGTAGAATACGCTCCATTTCTCCAAGGGAAAATGAGGGCAATGTGCGCACATCGACCTCAAGAGCACAGGTTTCGGGAACTACGTTTGGAGAAATACCGCCAGCGATTTTCCCCACACTTAGGGCTGGTGCGCCAAGATCAGGGTCTTCAAAACGCGAGAGGTCTTTTCGTTTTCTCTCCAAGCGATCGACGACAAGAGAAGCATAATGTACAGCATTCAACCCTCGTTCGGCTACCGCGGCATGGCAGGACTTGCCCCGTACTTCAATGCGGTATGCAGCTACACCTCTGTGTCCCAAGCTAATGTTGAGGCCTGTTGGCTCGCCCACAACAGCGCAATCTATTGCCTCTCCTCGAGCACGGTACGCCTTCACCCACTCCTTGATACCTGCATTCTCCTCCTCTTCATCAACCACAAAGACAACCTTGAGCTTGCCATAGAGAGAATGGGCAAAAAGTGCCACCATTTTGGCAGCATACATCATCGCAGCGAGGGCTCCTTTCATATCACACGCTCCTCGACCGTAGAGACGATTGTGGACAATTTCTCCCCCCAAAGGGGGATACGTCCAACCGCTCCCTACAGGTACTGTATCCATGTGTCCGTTGAAAAGGAGCACCGGCCCTTCTCCCAAAGCTCCCTGGACCTCAGCTATAAGGTTTGCCCGCCTGCCATCCACTTCTTGCCATTCCACAGGTATGCCGTTATCGATGAAGTAGTTGGCAATGAATCGAGCAATTTCCACTTCTCCATCCGTTCGCGAAACGCTTGGAATCCTCACAAGCCGCTGGGCAAGGTTAATGGGTTCGAAAAGATCAAATTCGTTGTCAAGAAGCGCTTTCCAGTCCGGCATAGCTCATGCGATGTATCGACTTCCCCGCTTTTGTAAAGCAATACTTTCCTTGCAGAGAGGACATTCCTCGGGGGTATACACTGGCATTTCCATGGTAAGAAGCGGAGTGTATGGATACGGGAGAGACACCTTTCCTCCGCTTCTGTCCACAAGTACTGCCGCCCCAATAATTGACGCTCCTTTTTCTCGTACTGCCTCGATCACCTCAAGGAGAGACGTTCCAGTGGTCACGACATCCTCTACGACGAGGACTTTATCCTCATGGTCCAGGGTAAAGTCCCTCCGGAACCGCATTTTCCCCTCTTCACGCTCCGTGAAGGCCATACGGGCTCCAAACGCCCGGGCAACTTCATAAGCAAGGACAATACCCCCGATTGCTGGTCCTACGACGACATCAACACGTTCTCCTCTGAAACCTTCAGCAATTGCCTGTGCTAGTCGTTCCACATACTGTGGATACTGAAGAAGCTTAAATTTTTCCACATAGTAAGGGCTGTGAAGTCCAGAAGTAAGGAGAAAATGTCCTTCAAGGAATGCTCCCGCTTTCCGAAAGAGATCGAGAATAGCCTCTTTTTCCAATGTCGTCACCTCACTCTCCCAATAATCTCCTTAATGTCTGTAATATCCTTACGCGAAAGGTACTGCTTTATTCCCTCAAGAACGTACATCGCTGAAGAAGGCGCTATGAGGTTGGCAGTTCCAATACCCACGGCTTTTGCACCAACCAGGAGGAATTCTAAAGCATCCTCGGCGGTGACAATTCCTCCCATGCCAATAATAGGAAGATCAGTCATCCCCACAAGATCGTAAACCATCTTGAGAGCAAGGGGCTTAATAGCTGGTCCGGAAAGCCCAGCCGTCTTTCGGGCAAAAACAAAGCTCATGCGTTCTACGTCCACAGCTAAACCGGGAAAAGAGTTAGTAACACTTAAGGCTTCAGCACCCTCTTTTTCAAGGAGAGCCACTGTGGTTTCCCAATCACAAATCTGAGGTCCAAGCTTTACGATAAGGAATTTCCCTGTAGATGCTCGTACTTCCCCGACAAGCCTTTCAAGCACTGTACAATCGGAAGCAAAGGCTGCTCCTCCCCGTTCTACGTTTGGACAAGAAAGGTTGAGCTCAAGAGCATCAACCCTTTTTACTGTGTCGAGCTTTCGCGCCAGAACAACGTACTCGTTGACAGTGCTTCCCCAGATGTTGACGAAAACACGAGTCGTGAGACCCTCAAGAAAAGGGAGATCTTCCTCTAGGAAACGCTCTAACCCCTTATTTTCAAGGCCTATAGAGTTCAGAAGTCCTGCTCGAACTTCCCAAATCCTGGGTGGAGGATTCCCTTCTCTGGGGAAGAGGCTCAAGCCCTTCACCGTAATGGCCCCGAGAGAGTTGAGATCAAGGTAAGGCTGTATTTCCTTTCCATACCCACAAGTGCCAGAGGCAAGAACGATAGGATTTTGGAGCGTAAGCCTACCAAGATGTACGGAGAGATTCACAGCACCACCTCGGAAAGCCGAAAAACTGGACCATCGCTACATACGTGCCAGTACCCTCCGTTTTTCCTTGGTACCACACAGCCAAGGCACACACCAAAGCCACAGCCCATCCGTGCTTCAAGAGAAACCTCGGTTACTTCTTCTTTTCCTTGGAGCGCTTTCGCGAGTCCACGGAGCATCCCTTCTGGTCCGCAGGCATAGATTCTCGTGTTGCTCTGGCAAACCACGTCGAGGTGCTTCTCAAAAAGCCCAAGAACTGTTCCACAGAAACCCCCAGCAACCTTTTCTTCACAACTCCAAGAGATATCCGTAATACCCTCGAGAACACGGAGAAGACTAAGCTCGCCTTTTTCCCGAAAACCTGCAAAGAAAGCAAAAGGGATTCCTCGCTTTGTGAACTCTATGGCCAGGAAAACAAGGGGGACAATTCCTCTCCCTCCTCCAATGAGTACAGCACGAGGGGTTTCAAGAGAGAACCCTCGTCCCAGGGGGCCAAGGACGCGGAGGTTGTCTCCTGGCTCAAGGTGCGAGAGAAGAAACGTCCCCCTTCCGACGATTTCAAAGAGCAGAGTGAAACAGTTTCCCTCAGTCCGCAGAATGGCAAAGGGCCGAGGGAGGATAGGATCATACACTCCTTCGAAGGGACGAACCATAACGAACTGGCCAGGCTTGGCTCGGGTTGCAATACTCTCTTCCTCAACCTCAAGCAGCACAAACCGTTCTCCGACTTTTTCCTTTTTACGTATTTGTGCAAGCCTCATGGTACGATACTCTGCAGAATCCTTCGGTACTCACGAACCCGTTCGAGGGCCCTCTCTGCGAAATCTTCCCCTTCTTTTCTCCCTTTTTCGCGGTACGCAAAGAGGATATCCCGGGAGACAGCAATAAGCGCTCCTAATCCTCCCGGGAGGAAAGCAAACCGAACCATTTCAAGACTCCCCCCTTGTGCTCCTATTCCAGGAATGAGGAAAAGAAGGTTTGGGAAGCTTTTGCGTAAACGTTTCAAATCGTTCGGGTAGGTTGCTCCGACGACAAGACCAAAAGAGCTCACCGGGGAATCCTCTGGGAACTCTCCTCGTAGGGTATCTACGAGGGAAGCAACTTTTTCAAAAACCCGTATGGAACACCCTTCATCCTGGAGGAACGGTGCCGAGGGATTTGAGGTGCGGGCAAGAACGAAAATCCCTTTACCACTCTGGTAAGCTTCTGTAAAGAAAGGACGAAGACCATCCTCCCCAAAGTAGGGATTCACAGTAAGCGCATCAGCGTTCCAGAAAGGCGAAAGAACGACATTGCCTAATTTAATTCCCGAGAGATACCCCTGTGCATAAAGGATGGCGCTACTTGCAATATCATTTCGTTTTCCATCAAGGATCACAAGGAATCCACGATCCTTTGCCAGGCGTAAGGTTTCAGACAACGCTCGCATTCCGGGAATCCCTAATGCTTCATAAAAAGCAAGTTGGATTTTGATGCAGCCAACTTCTCCCGAAAGCGCTTCAAGAAGCTCTGCCCCAAACGCAAAGACCGCTTCTGCAAGTCCCTCAAGACTCATCTCTCGGGGCAGGAATCGCCGCAAGAGGAAAGGAGGAAGCGCATCGAAGTGGGGATCAAGACCAACCACAAGAGGTCCAAATCGGTAGACTTTCTCGGTAACCCTTTTAGCAAAACTCTCCATCTACGATTCTCCTTTCAGCCATAACAACTCGTCCACCAACGATGGTGTATACCGGCCATCCCCGAAGTGACCATCCCTGGAAAGGGCAGTTTTTTCCTTTTGACTCAAACTGCGTGATGTCTACCTCCCACTCGGTTTGGGGATCAAGGATAGTAATATCAGCAACCTTTCCTTCAGCAAGAATGCCTCTGTCTTCGAGCTTCAGGAATTTTGCTGGGTTATAGCTTAGCTTTCTCCACAGCTCAATCCAATCAATAACACCTTCTTCAACAAGGGCTTTCACGTAAAGGGGAACCGTCACCTCAAGATTCGCAATGCCAAAGGCGGCATCGGCAAAGCTTCCCTCTTTATCCTCGGGAGCGTGGGGAGCATGGTCTGAGGCAAGGATATCGATAACCCCCTCAGCGATACCCATCTTCAAAGCCTCGATGTCTTTTTTCTCCCGCAAAGGTGGTTTTACTTTGGCAAGGTTGCCAAGTTTTGGAATGTCCTCCACGGTGAGGATAAGGTGATGTGGTGTAACATCGGCACTTAGGGAGACCTTGTTTTTGAAGAAGCGAAGAAGGGCTACGCTCATCTCGGTGGAGAGGTGCGTGAAATGTACTCTGGCGCCAGTATTCAGAGCGAGGAGAATGTCCCGAGCTATTCGGCTATCCTCGGCAACCCTTGGTATTCCTTTGTATCCAAGAAGAAAGGCAATCGTACCTTCGTGTATATGGCCGTCTCGAGAGAGTTCTTGGTCTTCCTCATGGAGGATAAAAGGGAGGTCGAAATACTGAGCATACTGAAAAGCAAGGTAGAGAAGTCTCGAGCTTTCAACGCTTGCCCCATCGTCGCTGAGCGCTACAACCCCAGCTTCCTTCAAGAGGCCGTATTCAGCCATCTCTTTTCCTTGGCATCCCCGACTTATGGCCCCTGCAAAGAGGATATTGGTAAAGGCAATGGACCGTGCCTTGAGGGTAAGGGTACGTACGACTACTGGATTATCGAGGGGAGGCGAGGTGTTCGGCATCGCTAAAACAGTGGTAAACCCTCCTCGAGCTGCCGCTTTTGCTCCAGTTTCGAGAGTCTCCTTCTTTTCCCCTCCTGGCTCGCGAAAATGAACATGGAGGTTTACAAAGCCTGGTCCCACAAGAAGTCCTGAAGCATCGATAACGCATGCTTGAGGATCTGCGATCCCTTTCTCGATGCGCGTAATTACTCCGTTCTCGATGAGGATATCTCCATCCATGAAAATCTTCCGATCTGGAAGAACAAGCGTTCCCCGTTGAATGAGAATTCTCCGCATCATTGAACTTTCCCCTCGCAAACGAGGATTTCAAGAACCGCCATACGCACTGCCACCCCGCAGGTCACTTGTTCCTCGATACGGGAAGCACCATGTTCTACCAAGCCATACTCAATCTCTACACCTCGATTGACCGGGCCCGGATGCATGACGATTTTAGATCCCTCAAAACCTCTCAGTAACTCTTCCCTGAGACCGAAGAATTTAGCATACTCCCGGAGACTGGGAAAATATCCCGCTTCCTGACGTTCTCGCTGAATCCGGAGGAGATACACTACATCCGCTTCCCTGATTGCTTCTTCTACTGGGAAAATTCTCGTCATGCCAAGTGCTTCGACATCCTTAGGCACAAGGGTTGGAGGCCCAGAAGCGATAACCTTGTTCCCAAATTTGCTTAAAGCCAGGGCAAGAGATCGAGCAACTCTGCTGTGGAGGACATCCCCAATGATCGCTACCCGAAGGTTCTCAATACTTCCGAAAGCTCTTCGCATAGTCAAAAGATCAAGGAGCGCCTGGGTGGGGTGTTCCCGAAGGCCATCCCCTGCGTTCACGATGTGGCAGGGCAAAAAGGTGGCAAGGTACTCAGGGATACCACTGGTTCGGTGTCGAACCACAAGAACGTCTGTCTTCATCCTCGCAATGGTTCGAACCGTGTCGCGGAAACTCTCACCTTTTTCGAGACTGCTTCCTTCAAGAGAGAAGTTGATAACGTGCATTCCAAGTAGTTTCCCTGCCATCTCAAAGGATGTGCGAGTACGGGTGCTCGGTTCGAAGAAAAGACAAACCATAGAGTACCCTGCAAGAGCGTTCGAAAACTTCGGAGCATGCTCCAAGAATTCCCGCCAGTACATTGCCCGGTCAAGAATGAAAAGGATGTCTTCTTTGCTCAGGTGGCGTATTCCTGTGAGGTGTCGGTGAGCCCACACTTTTCCACCCCCTAAAAAGAGGCACAAAAAAATCCATCTTCCCACAAAGAGGGAAGATGGATACTCTCTATGGTACGTTTCCCCTGCTCTCTCATGCGCAACCCTCAATTAGGATATCGGGGAGTTCTTCTTCTGTCAACCTACGCCGCTCTTTTTTCTTCCCACTGGCATGAGGTACAACGGTTGTTCGTGCGCTGGTAACCCAAGCGCTTTCTGCACGCCGCCGTCTTCGAAAGCTCCCACAACTACCGTTCCAAGACCTAAGGTTTCAGCTTGCAAATACACGTTTTGTGCTGCATGGCCAGCCTCCATATGAACGTAGCGAATACCTCGCTCACCGTATTTCCGAGTCGTGCGTTCGTAGACAGCAGCAAAAACGAGGATTCCTGGTGCTTCCCGAACCCATCTCTGGAAAAGAGCCGCGCGGAAAAGTTCTTCCCGTCGATCCCCCAAGAGAACTTCATAAAGGGCATGTTCCTCAGGAAGGTAACGGTACACCCCAGGGGGAAGGCTTTCGACCTGCCCAGCTACGAAGTATAACTCAAGAGGGTAAAGGGCTCCAGCTGAAGGAGCTGTACGGAAACCAGAAGCTTTGTCGGTAATCCCCTGGGCTGACCAAAGGAGCTGTGCCACTTCTTGGAGCGACAAGGGGGAAGGATCAAAAGAACGATGAGAGCGACGTCGAAGGAGTGCTTCTTCCACCGAGACTTCACTCCTAAATCTTGGGGGTGGAAGAGGGATCTTTCTCTGAGCATGTCCAGAAGCACCTAAACATCCTACGAGGGAAAGCACCACCCAGAACACAAAGAAACGCATCACACCCCCTCCTTTCCTACAAAGGTACAGTAACTTCCTCAGAAAGCACTTGCTTTAAGTACCGTAGGGATTCACGAAGCATGCGTTCAAGAAGAGGATCACTATAGTCACGGCCAAGTTTCGGTCCCGGAAGTTCTAGGTACCCTATAAGGCGTTGCTCGGGAAGGAGATAACTATAGTGCATAAGGAGAGCTCGTATTTCTCGAACGTTGATAACACCTCGGCTGAGGTTCTCAGGTTCAAAACCAAAAGTTTCGTGGTAAACAGCGTCGGTATTCTTCCAATGGAACTCATGGAGGTAAGGGAATGTCGCGACAAAAAGCGAAAGGTGATGTTCTCGGAGGTTTCCACTGCTATCAACCCACCCGTGGGAAACATCCGCACAAAACCCAAATCGCGCTGCACTCATTTTGTGTTCTTGCCAATACAGCGTAAGTTCTTCACCAATTCGCCTGACTTCCTCACTGCTACAAGGCGGCTCAGCGAAACATGACATTGGTTCGGTTGTAATCCAGGCAAGACCACAGGACTTTGCGTAATGGAGGAGTTCCCTCATCTTGTCGAGGTATCTGGCTATACCTTCCTCTCGAGAGGCAAGGCGATCTCGAGGAAGAGCTCCCATGGAGGCACCACAGGAGGAAGCCCCAAGGAGTGCAGCTACCTCGATGAGGCGCCGGTAATTTCGTTCGGCGACTCGAACAAGGTCAGGATCCTCTGAAAGAAATCCTCCGAGTTCCCGGTAAGCGGAGAAAACGCTGGAGATAATAATACCCCTCTCTTCTGCTTCCTTACGGAGTCGTAAGAAGTAGGAGTCAGGGAGAAAGTATAATTCGAAGAACGTTCCAAGCTGGAGGTACGTAACCTCCTCTTCAGCCATGAGATCAAAAAGCCATCGGAAAGAGTACCGGTAGGTGATAGGATCACTTTTAACCCCAAGAAGGAGCTCAACACCCCTCTTCTTCATTGTTCTCCTCCTATTTCCATGGTTCGTTCGAAGCTCGACGAACATGCACTTCATCGATAACTGCGTTACCCTCTCGTAGAGAGAGTAAAAACCACACGATTTCAGCAATTTCCGAAGGAGCGATGAGCCTTTCTTGTAAGAGATCTGGACGCATTACTGCAATGAGGTCTGTCTCTACACCTCCGGGGGCAATGACGTGAACTCTGATGCCTTCCTTGTGGAGTTCTCGAGCAAGAACTTTGGTAAAACCCATAAGTGCGTGCTTCGAAGCCGTATATGCCCCCTGGTGTACATAGCCCTTTGTACCTACAACCGAAGAGATGTTAATGATGGTTGCAAGAGGTGAGCGACGAAGGTATGGCAAAGCCTCTCGGCAAATAAGAAAAGGAGCACGAACATTTACCGCCATCTGCAACTCCCACTCTTCAAGAGTTGTTACTTCGAGGGGTTTTGACAAGGCAATTCCCGCGTTGTTAATTACAACGTCAATGCGTCCAAAATACTCTCCTGTCTCTCGCACAAAAGAGGGTGGAAACGAGGGATCGGCGAGGTCTCCAGGGCAAATGAAAACTTCAACGCCGAAAGGACGGAGCTCATCTTTTAAGGCTTCGAGTTTGTCTTTTGAGCGGGCACAGAGAGCAAGCGAAAGACCCTTTTCGGCAAGGGTCCGCGCGATAGCCCGACCGATGCCTCGGCTTGCCCCAGTGACCAAAGCAACTTTCCCCTTCCACGCTTCCACAGGTTCTCCCTCCGTACTAAAGTGTACCACAAAATCGTTTCATCGCCTCTTAAGGATTTCCGTACGGAGCCGATATAATATTTTGGAATCGCTGGGGGACGAAAGGGCAAACTCTCCGAAAGGGGAGGGCGCAAAGCCACAGGCCTACGGTGGATCCACCACGGCGGCTGGGCTGCCGAACTCCGAAAAACTCATCCACTTTTGGGGGGTCTTACGTATGAAGCGGCGGAGAGTCTCTTTTTCGCTTAAGGTTCGTCTCATGCTTCTTGGGATTCTTGCTGTTACGGCCTCGGCGTTGGTCGTTGGTTTTTTTAGTTTCTCCATGGGGCGAAAAGAACTTGTGGGAAAGCGTCAAGAGTCGACGCAATTCATCGTCGAGGCAGCAATGTCTCAAGTGAAAGCGCTCTATGCTGAATTCCAGAAAGGAGCACTTTCGGAAGAAGAGGCAAAGGCGAGAGCCATCGCTTTGCTCCAAGCACTTCGATATGAAGGGAACAACTACGTCTGGGTCAATGATCTCACCCCCCGAATGGTGATGCATCCAATCAAGCCAGAACTGAACGGTCAAGACCTTACGGATTACAAGGATCCTGCGGGGAAGCGCCTTTTTGTTGAGATGGTCGAGATTTGTAAAAAACATGGCTCAGGATTTGTCGATTACCTCTGGCCAAAGCCGGGATTTACTGAGCCCGTTCCCAAGGTATCTTACGTTGCGCTCTTCGAGCCGTGGGGATGGATTATAGGAACGGGAGTTTACCTTGACGATGTTCAAGCTTACTTGAAAGTGCTTACCTTACGGATTTTTACTGTCACCGGTGTGGTCATTGCCGTACTCGTGCTTGTTTTCCTCTTTCAGGCAATTTCTCTTGTTCGTCCTGTTGAAGCCCTTGTCCGCCACGCAGAACAAGTGGCCCAGGGAGATCTCCGTAACAACCTCATGGTTACCCGAGGGAATGATGAAATCGGAAGGCTCTCGCATGCCTTCCATGCTATGGTGGAGAACCTTAAAGAGATGATCCAAAGTGTTTTCCACGCTACGGACGCATTGGCAGCCTCAAGCAACGGGGTTTCCTCTTCGGTCGAAGAGGTCGCAAAGGCCACTGAAGAGATTGCCCAAACTATCGCCCAAGTTGCGGAGGGTTCAACCCGTCAAAGCGAAGAACTCACTGCCATTGATGAAGAGACAAAAAACATCGCTAAAAAGGCGGATCAGGTTTTTGAAGCAACTGAGCGTAACACAAAAGCGGTGAGGAACATCACCGCGCACATGGAGGAAAACATGAAGGCCCTCGCTGCGATAGAAGAAGCCCTTGAGCGAACAGCCCAGGAAGCGCGGAATGATAAAGCTACGGCCGAAAAAGGTAGGGAATCCCTCAAAACCCTTGGGGTGAGTATCCAATCCATTTCCCGAGGTGCTCAGGAAGTAGCTCAGGCTATCGAAACGTTGAATGCCCGTTCCGAAGAAATAGGGAGTATCGTTGGGATTATCACAAGCATTGCTGAGCAGACCAATCTCCTTGCGCTTAATGCGGCGATTGAGGCTGCCCGAGCAGGAGAAGCAGGAAGGGGCTTTGCGGTGGTGGCTGAGGAAGTGCGCAAACTCGCTGAGGAATCCTCTCAGGCTGCGGAACGTATTGCTCGACTCATTGAGGAAATCCGAAAAGATATGGCTCGAGCCTCGGAAAGCATGAGTGAAGCTCAGGAAGAAGTACAAAGGGGCGTGACAAGGCAACACGAGGTGGATCAGAACTTCGAAGCTATTATTGCCTCGGTGAACCGGACCCTTGAAGAGATTCAGGGTCTCTATCGAGCACTCCACCGGGCAAAAGAGTCTTTGAACGAAACGTTGAGGGAGACGGAGGTTATTGCTAAACTCTCGGAGGAGAACAACCGAGCACTTAGCGAAATTGCCCAGGCTATTAAGGTCATTACCGATAAGATTGCTGCTGCAGCCTCAGTCTCCGAGGAGAATGCGGCAGCAAGTGAGCAAGTTTCGGCTTCTGCCGAGGAGCAAAATGCTTCTCTTCAGGAGATTAATAAAGCAATCACGTCTCTTGCGAGACTTGCTGAGGAGCTTCACGAAAAGGTAAAACGATTCAAGCTATAATTTCCCGAATGAGTTAAGTGGGCAAAAGCGCAGGATTCCCCTCTTCCAGCCCATACGGATGGGGAATCCTGCGTCTCACCTTTTTATGCGTCTTTTTGTTCTAACCTGAGGGATAAGCAAGGAATACTTTGCGTTCCAAAAATGTAGTGCAGTATCCCACGTGATTCCTCCCAGGGGAGATTGAGAGAGTCTCCACATCTGCTAAAGTTGTGCAGGATCTAGAAGGAAGCAATTTCTTCCTTGGTTCAGAATTTTCCTGGGCTCCAAAGACGTTTTCGTGCTGCCTTGCCAAAGGAGAAACTCTTTTCCGAGAGAGGAATCTTATGAGATTCAAAGAATTCCCTCCCTAAGGAGGAGTTCAGCAATCTGGATAGCGTTGAGCGCTGCACCTTTACGAAGCTGGTCTCCCACAACCCATAGATTGAGTCCACATTCGAGAGAAATGTCCTCACGAATTCGCCCTACGTAACACTCATCTTTTCCCGCCACGAAAAGAGGCATAGGATAGACACGATTTTTGGGATCATCTTGGACAATCACCCCAGGGAAGCTTGCAAGGAGCTCAATGGCTTTTTCCCGGGAAATTTTACGTTCAGTTTCAACGTTTATGGCCACGGAATGGGCTCGAAAAACAGGAACTCGAACACAGGTTGCAGTCACTTGGATAGTGGGGTCTTCCATAATTTTCCTCGTTTCCCAGACCATCTTCATTTCTTCCTTGGTATAGAAGTTCTCAAGGAACACGTCGATGTGGGGAATAAGGTTAAAGGCAATCTGGTAAGGGAAAACCCTTGCATCAAGGGTCCTTCCTTGAACGTACGCGATGACTTGTTCTTCAAGCTCCCGCATAGCCTGTGCTCCTGCTCCAGAGGTAGCTTGGTAACTTGCTGCAACGATACGTCGGATCTTTCCGTAATCATGCAGTGGCTTGAGGGGAACCACAGCGATGATTGTCGTACAGTTTGGATTGGCAATAATCCCTCGCTTCTTCACGTCATGAATGCGATGGGGGTTTACCTCTGGGACAACCAAGGGGATGTCCTCTTCAAGACGAAAGGCTGAGGAATTGTCCACCACAAGACACCCACTCGCAACAGCGCAAGGTGCAAATTCTCTGCTGACTGACGCTCCAGCGCTGAAGAGCGCAAGATCACATCCTTCAAAGCTTGAGGGTCCCAGGACCTCGACAGGAATATCCTCACCCCTAAAACGAACCTTTTTCCCAAGAGAGCGAGATGAAGCCAAGGGTTTGAGGTCGCGGACGGGAAAGTTCCGCTCTTCGAGGATGCGGAGCATCTCCTGCCCCACAGCGCCAGTAGCGCCAACAACTGCCACCTTCAAAGCTTTCACCGACATCACCCCACTATCTTCTCAACGTCCCGTATATAAGGCGAAGAGTGGACACGACGAGCAAAAGATCAGAGTATCGGATACACAGACTGCTTGTCGCACTTCCACCCACGATTAACGTCCTTCCTCCTACTTGTCGAAGGCAAGAACTCTCGAACGCAAGCCTTCCTGGGTTTTGTAACGGAAGATCTATCGTGCTTCCAGACAAGAGGACTCATAGGGTCATGACCCTCACACCCTCTTCCCGGGGGAAGACTTTTCGGATTCCTACGCAAACATCAAGGGAAGAGAAAATCTCTTCGATTTCCCTTCTCTCTCCCTCTTCGAGAGGCCGACAAAGGCAAAGGAGAATCGTCGGTCCTGAGCCGCTTATGGCTGCATTACCAATACCCTTTTTCTTCACGTAAGCCTTAACCTCGGGAAATCCCACAACATATTTTTCTCGATACGGCTCGTGGATGCGGTCCTCAAGAGCACAGAGAAAACCGTTCACATCCCCCTTCAAGAGGCTTCCAAGGAGGAAAGCCAGATGTGAAAGCGAAAAAACTACGTCCTCTCTGACGTAAAAGCGAGGAAGGACCTGCCGCATGGTCTCAGTGCTCAGAGGGTAGTTGGGGATAAGAACATAAAAATGTATCGGAAGAGCAAAGGAGAGCTTCTGGTAGAGAATATCATTGCCTCTGGCAAGTGCAATAGTGAAACCACCAAGAAACGCTGGAACAACGTTATCAGGATGCCCCTCTAAGGCGACGGCTATCCTTAGCATGTCTTCAAGAGTGAGATTCTCTCCAGAGAGGGCGTTTGCTGTCACTATACCTGCTACAATGCAAGCTGCACTGCTTCCGAGACCTCTTGCTATGGGGATGGAACTCCATGCCCTCACCTTAAGTCCCGGACCTTGGTATCCGAGATATTCCCACGTTTTCTGAACCGTACGAAAGAAAAGATTTTCTTCGTCTTCAGGGAGCAAACCCTTTCCCTCTCCTTCACAAGTGATGAGAAAGGATTGTTCCTTCAGGGTCTCAACTTCTACCCTGTACGTAAGGTCAAGGGCAAGGCCTAAAACGTCAAAACCACAGGAGAGATTAGCAGTTGTCGCCGGTGCTTCAACGTAGAGCTTCACAGTCTTTCCTCCTATAGCCAAGAAGGTTGACCACTTCTTCTTCGCGTGCTTCTACTTCCTCAATTTTCTCCTCATTCTGCTTTACGGCGATGTCTGGGTCCTTAAGACCGTGTCCTGTGAGAACACAAACTACGGTTTCTCTACCCACAAAAGTTCCCTCTCTTGCCTTTTTCAGGACGCCCGCGAGAGAGGCAGCTGAAGCCGGTTCTACGAAAATCCCTTCCTCTTCGGCAAGCATTCGTTGGGCGAGGAGAATTTCTTCATCACTCACTGCATCAATGAGCCCACCGGACTCGTCACGGGCAGCAATAGCACCCTTCCAGCTTGCCGGATTCCCAATGCGGATGGCCGTTGCTACGGTTTGAGGGTTCTCTACCGGTCGTCCAAGGACAAGAGGACAAGCTCCTTCGGCTTGAAAGCCAAACATCCTCGGAAGCGTGTCGATTTTTTTCTTCTCAAAGAATTCCTTGAAACCCTTCCAATAAGCCGTAATATTTCCAGCGTTTCCCACAGGAAGCGCAAGGATATCAGGAACCCCTCCAAGCCATTCTACGATTTCAAAGGCCGCGGTTTTCTGACCTTCTATACGGTAAGGATTCAGGGAGTTCACAAGGGCTACCGGATAGTGAGCAGTGATAAAACGCACGAGACGCAGGGCATCGTCAAAGTTTCCCCGAACTGCCAGAACTCGTGCTCCATGCATAAGAGCCTGGGAGAGCTTGCCAAGGGCGATTTTCCCTTGAGGTATAAGGACAATGCAAGAGAGCCCTGCCCGCCGAGCGTATGCTGCAGCCGAAGCCGAGGTATTCCCGGTCGAAGCGCACATGACAACCTCTTTCCCCTCTTCCTTTGCCTTTGCAATTGCAACAACCATGCCTCGATCTTTAAAAGATCCTGTGGGATTCATCCCTTCGAACTTAAAGAAGAGCGCGCCCACCCTGAGACGCTTCTCGAGAGATGAGGAACGAATGAGCGGTGTGTTTCCCTCTTGAAGAGTAATAAGAGGTGTTGCAGGAGTTACCGGAAGATAGTCAGCAAAGTACGCAAGAATGCCTGGCCAGCGCAAAGAAGCCTAACCTCCCTTTACTCATGGTTCTTTTTAGGATACCATAAAAAGGAAATATGGGAAAGCGAGTGCTCTTTCTCAGCAACGGTTATGGAGAAGATTCGTTTGCTGCTCTCATTCTCGAGGAACTTCTCAACTGTGCTGAGAACGAGAACCTCCCTCTCCTTGTAGATATCGTCCCTCTGGTGGGAGAGGGGAAAGCCTTTGAGCATCTCTGCCGACACTTTTCTAAACGTGCACGCCTTCTGCACATTTCCCCCGTTCTCCCATACGGGGGGGTATACCTTGGAGGACTGACACACCGCCTGTTTCGCTTTCTCCTGGATTTCTTCTCCGGAGGTTGCAAAAATATCCTTGCTGTTGCGCGCCTTGTGCATTCTTTGGCTAAGCTCTACGATATTATCTTTGGGGTTGGGGACATTCTTCCGCTCCTTCTTGGGCTTCTCTTTGGTCGAAAGAAAGTTTACCTCTTTGCTTGCGCGCATACGGATCTCCTCCGAGTAGGGAAAAAGCCTTATGAGCGTTTGGGAAGACTCACAGCTTTTTTTCTGCGGCATGGCGCAGCGTTGGTATACACGCGGGATATTCCTACCGCAGTTTGGTTTCAGAGTCTGGGAATAAAAGCTGTGTTCCCAGGATTCGTGGGTCCTGAAATAGGTTCTCCTTCTCCGGAAAGGCGATGTATTCTCTTCCTTCCTGGACACCGGAGGGATTGGGAGCGGAACTTCCTCTTCCTTGTGGAGGTTATGCAACTTGCGGGAGAAGTTCTTAAGCCTTTTGTTCTCCATTTTGTTTTCCCCCCGGAACGTACGCTTACGGACATCAAACGTGTTTTTGCGAGTGCGGGAGGAGAATTGCTTGCTTCTTCTGCTTTTCGTCTTGGAGAGCATTGTGTTTCTTTTAGTCAAGGAGACTATTTCTCAAGACTCCGGGAAGCTGCGCTCGTCGTAGGATTTGCCGGAACAGCCTTTGAGCACGCAGCCTTCTGTGGCATTCCCTGCATTGAGCCTTACTTTGAGGGCAACATCCAAGCAAATCCTGACTTCCTCTTTCGACGACAGTCCCTCCTCCTCCAGGAAGCGCTCATCCTTGGAGGGACCACTCCTGGGGAAACCGCAAGGATTCTTCGAACAGTCCTCGACGATCTTCCTGCTTTCCAGAGGAGGGCTCAGGAGTTCTCTTTTAGGATCTGGGGAGGAAGGGGTGACGGGGCAAGGAACATAGCCCGTGATCTTCTCAACATTCTTCACACCCTTCCTGGGTACCAAGGTAAAGTACCTGTTTTGGGCGGCTCTCATACCGGTACACTGTGATTCCCTTGCATCCGAGTTCATGTGCAAGAAGGTACGTCCGGAGGACATCTTGGGGTGTAGCAGATGGAGGGAGGTTTACAGTTTTTGAAACAGCGTTGTCGACAAACCGTTGGAAAGTGGCTTGAACCCGAACGTGGAATTCTGGTGGAATCTCAAGAGCGGTGAGGAAAAGACGATGCAAGCGTTCTGGGATACCCTCCACGCCCTCCATAGTACCTTGTTCGAGGACACGTCTTCGGGCTTCTTCTGGAACCTTGAAGCGTTCGAACATCTCCTCAAGAAGCGGATGCACTTCAAGGAGTTCAGTGTGCTCAAGAACGTAACGCCGAAAGGCAAGAGCAAAAAGCGGTTCGATACCGCTTGAACAAGAGGCGATAATGCTGATCGAGCCGGTAGGAGCAATAGAAAGGAGTGTTGCGTTGCGAAGAGGAAGGTTTTTCTCCGCCCACGTGCTCTTGGGATAGTTAGGGAACGTCCCACGACGCGTGGCGAGGTCCATTGAAGCAAGCCTTGCTTCAAGGGCTATGAAGTGCATGACTTCTGCAGCTATTTTCAG
Source organism: Candidatus Caldatribacterium sp. (assembly GCA_025060675.1). Lineage (GTDB taxonomy): Bacteria > Atribacterota > Atribacteria > Atribacterales > Caldatribacteriaceae > Caldatribacterium. Next base: position 25,296 of record JANXBI010000037.1, on the reverse strand, counting down.
TGCCTCTTCGGAGTAGTAGGAAACCCCAAGCTTTACAAGCATGTCGGCAAAACCCATGACCCCAAGGCCAATTTTCCTGTTTCCCTTCACCACACGCTCAATGGCCTCAAGGGGGTAACGGTTTGCTTCAATCACATTGTCAAGGAAATGGACTGCTTTCCATACCACTTCTCTCAAGCGATCGTACCGAATCCTCTCTCCTTCCACGAACTTGGCGAGATTGATGGAACCGAGGTTACATGACTCATAGGGGAGGAGTGGTACTTCCCCACAGGGATTTGTAGCCACAATTTGCCCAAGAGATGGGGTAGGGTTCGCACGGTTTATGCTGTCGAGGAAGATGAGTCCTGGTTCACCGCTTCTCCAAGCACTTTCAGCGATCATCTCGAAGAGTTCCCGTGCATTGACTCGTTCCCAAACTTTCCCATCCCTGGGGTTCACGAGCTCGATCTCTCTCCCTTGTTTGACTTTTTCTATTTCCTCGTCGGTTATAGCTACGGAGAGGTTGAAGTTTTCAAGTAACCCTGGTTTCTCTTTTGCCCTGATGAACTCTCGTATGTCGGGGTGGTTGAAACGTAATACTCCCATATTGGCTCCCCGACGACGTCCCCCTTGTTTTACCACGTCGGTAGCTACATCGAAAATACGCATGAACGATATCGGTCCTGAAGCTCGTCCACCAGTGGAGGTTACGATATCCCCCCTTGGGCGGAGAGCTGAAAAGCTGAACCCCGTTCCTCCCCCGGATTTATGGATAAGCGCCATTTCCTTGAGGGTGGTGAAAATGGAATCGATAGAATCCTCCACAGGGAGCACAAAGCATGCTGCAAGCTGTCCAAGGGGGGTTCCAGCATTCATAAGGGTTGGAGAATTCGGAAGGAAGACTAAAGATGTGAGAAGCTCAAGGAATTCCTCGTAGGTCCTTGACGGATCTTCTCCGAATTCTTTGTCCACTTCAGCAATAGCCCAAGCTACACGTTCCATCATCTTTCTAGGTGTTTCAATGACCCGCCCTTCGCCATCCTTGAGAAGGTACCGTTCCCTAAGGACGCGTATAGCATTGAGGGAGAGTTTGAGATCATCCCGGACTCCAAAGAGTTCCCATTTGGCCTCTCGCAACTTTCTCCGTTTTTCTCGATAGAGGATATACGCACGGGCAACTTCTGAGAGTCCTTCCTTCATCAGAACTTCTTCCACAAGATCTTGAATTGTTTCCACCTCAGGAATGGTTTCTCCTCGTTCTGTAAGGAGTTGCACTACCTTTTCCGCTAAATTCTGTGCAAGAGAGGGATCCTCTCTGCCACAAGCTGTGAGCGCTTTTGAGAGAGCGGAGACTATCTTTTCCATTCGGAACAAATCAAGATTCCCATCACGCTTGCGCACGTACTCAAAAGGCACCATGAGTCTTCCCTCCGTACGCTTCTTGCATCCACTGAAACATTTCCCTGGGTGTGGCGAAAACGTATTCAGCTTCGATGTACTTCGCTTGGGACCGGTGGAAGGAATCCCAGAGGGCCAAGGCAAAGGCAACTCCTGCACCGTGTGCTGCCTGAGCGTCAAGGGGTGAGTCACCCACGTAGAGCGTCTCGCTTGGTTGAACACCAAAGTGCCTGAGTATTCGTATGACCCCATCTGGATAGGGTTTAGCCCTTTCCACTTCGTCCCCACATAAGATAAAGTCAAAATGACCCCCGATGCGGAGGCGATCAAGGGTTATAGAAGCACTCTTTCGCCCCTTGGCGGTGAAAAGGGCCTGCTTAACCTTCTTAGTACGAAGAAAGGCAATAATTTCAAGAACCTCGGGAAAAAGAGTCACAAGATGATCGTGCTCTCGCTCGTAAAACTCATAGAAGGCTCGAAGTGCTTCTTCTTTCCTTTCCCTCCCAACAATTTGCTCAACAACCACATCTTCAGGGGGGCCATAGAGGCTAACGATTTCCTGAGGACTCATCAAACGTTGCGCAAAACGTTCAGCTACCCATTGAAAGGCTCCCCAAAGGAGTTTCGAGCTTCCTATGACCGTGTTGTCAAGGTCCCAGATAAAGAGCTTAAACATAGCTTCTCTCCTTCAAAATGTCTTCCATATTGGCACAGAGAAGCTCCATATCGCTGTCGGTGCCAATGGAGATGCGGAGAGCGTCGGGCCATTCGGAGAAGTATCGAACGAGAATTTTTCGTTTCTTCAGTTCTTCGTAGAGGAAGAAGAGGTCAACCCCTTTTTTACGGATGAGGACAAAATTCGCCTCTGAAGGATATACGAAAAAGCCAAGCTCTCTCATTCTTTGGGAAAACCACTCACGAGTCCTTTTAATACGACGAATGTTTTCCCACGCATGGTTACAATCGTCAAGTGCTGCACATGCGCCAACCTGGGAAAGGATGTTCACGTTGTACGAAGCCTTCACTTTCGTGAGTTCTCGAATGATGTATGGATGGGCAAAAAGAAATCCAATGCGTAAGCCTGCTAAGGAGAATGATTTTGAGAGAGTACGGACAACGATGAGGTTTTCGTAGCGTTCAAGGAGGGGCAACGTGCTGGAAGGAGCAAAATCGACATATGCCTCATCGACGACGACAGGACACGATGATACCCGAAGGACATCTTCTACCTCTTCTGGGGGAACAAAAGTTCCCGTCGGAGAATTAGGGTTACATAGGAATTTGAGGTGTCCTGGAAGAGTAACGAATGCTTTGGGAAGAGAGAAATCCTCGGGAAACGGTATCTCGCAGGGTGTGCCTTCTTGGAGAAGCGTGAGTACCCGATAATACGTGTATGTAGGCACGGGATACACTACCTGTGACCCTTTCTCCACAAAAACTCTCACGATAAGGTCAAGAAGTTCATCAGAACCGTTTCCCACAAGCACCCATTCTTCAGGAACACCGTACACTGAGGAAATTTTCTGTCGTACCGCATCGCTGAGTGGGGGAGGATACAAGGCGAGGGAGGAAGAAGCGAGGAACGTGCATAGTGCCGTTACGACCTTTGGCGAAGGAGGATACGGATTCTCGTTGGTATTGAGCTTTATAAAACCCTTTTCTTTTGGTTGTTCTCCCGGAATATAACCCTGGAGGGCTGATATCGCTTTCCGGAACTCAACCATAGAATCACCGTCCTTTCCCCATCTGTTTCAGAAGTTGCGTACTCCTTCCCGAGGGATCGTACAAGGTGTATACTTCCTCAAGATTGCGAAAATCTCCTTGAAAATCGAGTCCGTACCCAACAACGTAAATGTCTGGGATCTCAAAGCAGAAGTAGTGAACCTCGACGTCCACAATCCTTCTGGCCGGACAATTCAAGAATGTGCATACCCGCACGCTTTTCGGAAGCCTTTGTTCGAGATTTCGTGTGAGGAAATGCAAAGTAAGCCCTGTGTCGACAATATCCTCAAGGATCAGGATATGGCGTCCTTTAAGATCCGTATCGACGTCTTTTTCGATTACGGCTCGTCGCAATCCTGGGCGGAATGGTGAAAGAGCCATGAAATCAAGGTCAAAAGGTATGGAAAGTGCTCGGGTGAGATCTACAGCAAAATACACTGCACCGCGGAGAATCGTAACGATGACCGGTCTTTTTTCAGCGTAGTCTCGTTCAATCTCGCGGGCAACCTCAGAGATTCTCTGGCGTATATCTTCTCTGGTGAAGACACGAGCACCTAACCGAGGATCAGTCATGGTTACCCTGCAAGTTGAATTTCCTCAACATGTGTTCGTAGTCACGGGCATAGATCACCTTGATTTTAACCTCCGGATACAAGGCTTTAAGCTTGCGAATTTTCCTGTTCTTGCGCCAGGTGAGTTTTTGCTTTTGGGTCGTAATCTCGACGAAGAGATCAAAGTCGGGTAAGTAGAAATCAGGAGTAAAGGCCTCAATCACATTTCCCTCGCTATCCCACTCTAAAGGAAATACCCGAGGCTCATAGAGCCAGCGGATGCCATAGAAATCGAGAATTCGTGCGAATTCTTCTTCCGAAGGATGAGAAAATGTAAGCTTTTCAGGGAAGAAAGACTCTTGGTATCCTACGGAAGGGGGACGGATTCTCCGCATAGCCTCAAGGACAAGCTGGCAAGATTCCTCCACGTCGTAGAAAGCAGTGTTAAGGATAAAATGGTAATGTAGAGGGTTACGCCAGTCGATGCCAAAGTAGTGGAGGAGAAAGCGTTCTCTTTGCCTATCCTGCTCGGTGAGGATGCGAGACGCGGTGACCTCATCTTGACGGTATCGTTTCATAATGCGACGGATGCGTAATGGTACAGGAGCTACAATAAGGAGATGGAAAGCTCGGGGGCACTGGGCAAGGAGTCTTTGTCCGCCTCTTCCAAGGAGAACAAAAGCCCTCTTTTCAGCCATTTGCGTGAGTAGAGCGCTCACGGATTCCATCCATCTTCCCCGCTCTTCGTCTTCTTCAGGAGGCTCAGGAGGAAGGGAGAATTTCTGCAGAAGTTCTATCCATCGGCCCCGATCAACGAGCTCAAAGCCCAGGACTCTTGCAAGACGAGATGCAACTTCATCTCCCAGACTTTCTGTTTCCCGAGAAACAGTAATAACCGAGAAATTGCTCATTCCCCTCTTCACCGGCTTTTATTATACTATCCTCACAAGAGAAATTCAGGGGAGGCGTTGGAAATGAAATGGTCTGTAGCTTTCTCTCTCCTTGCCCTGTGTGGGATAAGCACTTTTCTCCCCTGGAATGCTTGGGCCGAAGAAATCTTCTTCTTTGATATGACGGAGAGGCAATTTTTCGCTCCCCTTGCGGACTTTCTTCAAAACACCCTCTCTTGCCGTACTTACCGCATGTCCTGGGATTCAGGGAGAAAAGCAGAGCTCGTTACGGCTTTTGCTGGCTGGAAGGCTTACCTCCTTTTGGGGTACGACCGAGAGAATCTCCTCTGCTTTGAGGTATGGGATCTTGAAAAACCGCAGAAAATCCTCGGAATGGTTCGTAAGGCTGAGGATATCTCGTCCTTCCTCGAAGGGCTTCGACACCAACTTCCGAGGATTCTTTCCCGGGAAAAGGAATGGAAAATCCTTTTTGTGCGTTTCGAAGAAGGGAAATCGTACATCGTTCTTACGAACCTCGGTGGAGGGAAAGAAGCGGTGCTTCCTCCACCTGTAGCAGGGCAGATCGAGGCGATACATATTACTCCGGAAGGACAGTTCCTCCTCGCGAGTGTTGCCTCTGGCAATATGGTGGGCATTTTTCAAATGGACCTTTTCTCCCGTGTTTGGCGACGGTTAAGTCCGCCTGGATTTTCGGACTCTTTCCCTGTTTTTTTCCCATTCCGTAGGACGATCCTCTTCCTTTCTGAGCGTGGGGGCAAGAAGGGCATTTATGAGATGAACCTTGATGGTTCGAAGCAGAGGTTGCTCCTTGAGCGAGCGAATCCTATACAAGGTATTGCTGCTTCTCCACATGGTTCGGTATTCGCTTTTTCAGAGTTCAGAAATGCTCGATGGGTCCTTACCTTATGGGATGTCTTGCGAGAAAAAGAGCAGACTCTCTCCTTCTCTGGCAATGTTTTCTATCCCGCCTTTGGGAAACGGGGAGAACTCTTCTTCATCGGAGAAGAAGGGGGAATGTATGACGTGTATTCCTTGTCGCTTGCCAATGGGTCTATAACGCGGCTCACCTTCGACGGTCTTCCAAAGGCGTATCTTGCGGTTTCTCCCGATGGTCAACGTCTCGTGTTTTCTGTGGAGGCCGATGCAGGCAATTGGGATATTGTGCTTCTTGAGCTTGTGGGAAGGAAGCAGGAGCGTTTCACTTCGTCTTGGGCCAGGGAAACGAGCCCTATCTTTTCTCCAGTTCCTTTGTATTAGGAGGAGAAGCCATGATCAAACGGTGTGTTTTCTACGCTATTTTCTCTCTGGCGCTATTTTCTTCTTTCTCTCCCGGTATGGCTTCGGTTCGAAAGCTTCCCCTGTTCCATCTCTATACGTTGCGGGGTGAGGAGGTGGTGTTTTGCCCGGAGGGGCTATCGCTCCTCTTCTTTTTTACCCCAGAGTGTTCCTCGTGTTTCGCAGGTCTCTTGGACCTCCTTGAAAGTCTTGAGAGCTTGGAGAAGAGGATTCCACTTTACACTGTGTGTCTGCGATGCGATTTTCGAAGCGCACGAAATATTGAGGAATCCTTTGGTGGACGACTCACTGTTTACCTTGCCCATCCAGAGTTACCTGCGCTCCTTGGAGTTTGGGAAACCCCGGCAGTTTTCCTCGTGAATGGAGAACGAAGGGTTCTCTACCAGGAAAAAGGAACGATTTCCTGGGAGGCCTTGCGCTCAGCTCTCCCCTCAGAAAAAAGAGATGCTTTAGAAGAACGACAACCAGTATGTGTTTTGGGACTGTGTTCCTGAAGGAGTGGGCTTATGAGCATCGAAAAAATCCTTCAAGAGCTCTGGGAGAGAAAAATCACACCTCAAGAGGCGTACAAAGCCTTGAAGGGGTTCCCTTTTGAAGATCTCGGTTTTGCAAAAATCGACTATCATCGGAGTCTCCGCAAAGGCTTTCCAGAGGTTGTGTATTGCCCGGGGAAGGATCGAGAACACCTCTTGGCGATTCTTGTAGACCTTGCTGAGCATGTCCCGAACTTTGTGGCTACTCGTGCTGATCGCGAGACTTTTGAGTTTCTCAAGACGCATCTTCCCTTTCTTTCTTTCAACCCCACAGCGCGGCTCATTTTTGCTGAGCGTGAACCTCTCCCCCGGGTGGGGAAAATAGTAGTAGTCACAGCAGGAACGGCTGACATCCCCGTTGCTGAAGAAGCAGCCTGCGTTGCTGAAATTGCGGGAAACTTCGTGGAGCGTCTTTTCGATGTTGGGGTGGCAGGTATTCATCGGCTTCTCGCCCGTCTTTCTGTGTTTGAGAACGCTAACGTCGTAGTGGTCGTCGCCGGTATGGAAGGAGCACTCCCAAGCGTTATCGCCGGCCTTGTAGGAGTTCCAGTCATTGCCGTACCAACAAGTATTGGCTATGGAGCGCATTTCTCTGGCCTTGCTCCACTCCTTGCAATGCTTTCAAGTTGTGTCCCTGGTATGGCAGTCGTGAACATCGATAACGGATTTGGTGCAGGGTTTTTCGCCCACCTTGTTAATCAGCTTGTCGAAAGGGGGAAAGGTGGTGCGGGTACTCTATCTTGATTGCTTTTCAGGAATAAGTGGGGACATGTTCTTAGGAGCTCTCCTCGATTTGGGAGTTATAGAGGTAGAGGCTTTTGTGGCGCAACTCCAAAGGTTTCTTCCCTTCCCTTTCGATATTACGATTCGTCAAGTACGCAAGGGAAACATTAGTGCCACTCAGGTTTCCGTCGTTGATCCCTCACCTTCCCACACCCGGAGCGCGAAGGAAATGGTGAGTTTCCTCCAAAGTGGTCTACTCCCGCAATCCTTGCAAAGTAAAGCGCAGGCTATCCTCCAAGCTATTGCAGAGGCCGAAGGAAGAGTCCACGGTTGCCACCCTGAAGAAGTCCATTTTCACGAAATTGGAGGTGGGGATACACTCGTGGATATCGTGGGTGTTTTATACGCTCTTGAACTCTTAGGAGTTCAGGAGGTTTACTCTTCTCCGATTCCAACAGGGAGGGGTTTTGTTCGCACCAGTCATGGTCTTCTCCCTGTCCCTGCACCAGTGACTTTGGAACTCCTCCGGGGCGTTCCCGTGTATACCGGATCCGAAGAAGGTGAGCTCACCACCCCAACCGGAGCCGCTCTTGTTACCCATCTTGTAACGTCCTTTGGTCCCTGTCCGCACATCGTGGTACAAAAAATCGGGTATGGCGCAGGCCTACAAGACTTCACCATCCCCAATGTCCTTCGGGTAATCTTAGGGGAACTGGAGGGAAGGGAGAACCAGGAACGGAATGTGCTCCTTGAGACCAACATAGATGATATGTCCCCTCAAATTGTTGAATATCTTGCCGAGCGACTTTTTGAGGCAGGAGCTTTAGACGTCTTCGTGACTCCTATCTATATGAAAAAACATCGTCCTGCGTTTATGCTCTCTGTTCTTGCTCCGATTTCTCTTGCTCCTCGTCTTCGAACGCTTATATTTGAGGAAACAACTACGTTGGGTGTTCGAGAGCACGAAGTGGTCAAGTGGGCGCTTCCTCGGAAGGAGGTTGTAATCTCTACGCCTTGGGGAACCGTTCGAGGAAAGGAAGTTCATAAGAGTGGGAAAACAGTAACACTCCCTGAGTACGAGGAGTGTAAGAAGATAGCTCAGAAAACAGGACTTCCGCTTCAGGAGGTTTTGGAGAGACTGAGAAAGACAGGGCCTTAGCCTTCACAGGCCCCGCGGCAAGCTTTTCCACACTTCAGGCACACAAGCTGCTCAAGGTATTCCCTTTCCTCGTCTTTTGTCAAATAGCGGCGACGAACTCTTTTGTCGAGAATCCACGGCCATCGAGAAATACGCTCTGCAAAGGGGATATCATACACGGCCTGCATGCCTTTGTCTTGGTATTCCCCGTGGAATTCCATCTCTCCACCCCCTCACCCTTCTCCAAGGTACGCCTTACGTACTCGTTCATCTTCCAGGAGCCTTTTACCCTCTCCTTCAAGCACAACACGGCCAGTTTCAAGGACATAGGCATAGTGAGCAATCTCCAAAGCCGCTTTAGCATTTTGCTCGATAAGAAGAATAGTCACTTCACCTTTATGGAGTTCCCGAATAATCTCAAAAATCTCTCGAACAAGAAGAGGAGCAAGACCAAGAGATGGTTCATCCATCATAAGGAGCTTTGGTCGTGACATCAAAGCCCTCGCAACAGCGAGCATCTGTTGTTCTCCACCGCTTAGGGTTCCTCCTTTTTGCCAAGTTCGTTCCCTAAGACGGGGAAAGAGCGAGAAAACCCATTCGAGGTCTCTTTTTAGTTCTTGATGGTCACGGCGAGTGTAAGCCCCAAGAAGGAGGTTCTCCATAACCGTGAGATTAGGAAAGATCCGCCGCCCTTCGGGAACCATGGCGATTCCCTTTTCCACGATTCGGTGCGGTGGTTCTTCGGTGATATCCTCTCCCCTGAAGATGATCTTTCCCTTTCTTGCCCGTACAAGGCCAGAAATAGCCCGTAATGTGGTGCTCTTCCCTGCCCCATTTGCCCCTATAAGCGCCACGATTGATCCCTGAGGCACGGATAAGGTAATGCCCTTTAAAGCGTGAATACCCCCGTAGAAGACATGGAGATCCTCAACGTGAAGAACAATCTCCCTCATGCACTTTGCGCTCCCAGGTATGCTTCAATGACCCGAGGGTTCTTCTGGATCTCTTCAGGCGTCCCCTCGGCGATTTTCGAACCAAAGTCCATGACGGCCACCCGTTCGCAAATTCCCATGACCACCTTCATGTCGTGTTCGATAAGGAGGATGGTCAGGTTGAAGTCTTTACGAATGCGCTGGATAAAGCGCATAAGCTCAATGGTCTCCTGAGGGTTCATTCCCGCCGCTGGTTCATCAAGAAGGAGAAGCCTTGGTCTTGTGGCTAATGCTCGAGCTATTTCGAGGCGTCGTTGTTCACCGTATGGAAGGGCCTGAGCTTCCTGGTGAGCCACATCGAGAAGATCCACTGCTTCAAGGAGCTCATAGGCCTCCTTCCTCAGCTTTTCTTCAGTGCGCCAGGTAGAAGGGAGAGAAAACATCGTAGCCAAGAATGAATGGGGAAAGCGAACGTGAAAAGAGACAAGAACGTTTTCGAGTACCGTCATACGCCCAAACAATCTGATGTTCTGGAAAGTTCGAGCAATGCCAAGAGCAGTGATGCGGTCGGGAGAAAGTCCCGTGATATTCTTCCCATAGAAGAAAACCCGTCCACGGGTTGGAGAGTACTGACCACTTATGATGTTGAAAACAGTAGTCTTTCCTGCCCCATTTGGTCCGATAAGGCCAACGAGATCGCCTTCCCAGAGAGTCAAGGAAAAATCGTTAACCGCCACGAGCCCACCAAAAGCTATTGTGACCTCATCGACGTGGAGGACCTTCCTTCGCTCAGACACGAGTCTTCCTCCTTCTTTGAAAAAACGCGAAAACGTCTTCAAAGGAAAGTTCCCGCTGTCCGAAAAGGCCTCGACGGTAGAAAATCATAAGGATCACGAGGATTATCGAGAAGACTACCATGCGCGTACCTGGGATACCAGGAAAAGTCCAGGAACCAATGGTTCGTGGGGCCTCAACTTCTCGGAGGAGTTCCTGAAGAAAGGCGAAGAGAATTGCGGTGATCGTGGATCCAGTGATGCTCCCAAGGCCCCCGAGAACAATGATGATAAGGAGGTTGAAAGTCATGCTGAAAGTGAAGAGAGTCGGTGAGACAGTACTAATGAGGGTAACAAAGAGCCCTCCTGCTACTCCAGCGAAAAATCCACTGATGACAAAGGCAAGGAGCTTGTGGCGGAACAGGTTAACTCCCATGGCCTCGGCAGCAATTTCGTTTTCCCGAATTGCTTTCAGCGCCCGTCCAAAGCTTGAATGCACAAGGTTTTTAATAACGAACACCGTCCAGAAAGCCCAATTCACCGTCCACCAGAGATTCGTATATTCAGGAATGCCCTTAATCCCAAGAGCACCATTCGTTATCGGTATAAGGTTGTTGGCAAGAACAATCACAATTTCCCCAAACCCAAAGGTTGCAATTGCCAAATAGTCTCCCCGTAAACGAAGAGTAGGGATACCGATGAGTAGAGCGAAAAGCGCAGCGAAGAAGCCTCCAAGAAGAAGTGCCACAACAAAAAGTGAGGAAGGGAAAGAGAAGGAATTCAAAGGCCAGATGAGTGGTTGAAGAAAATACACCTCCTTTTTCTGGGCAAGCGGAAGCATAAGGAGCGCTACTGTGTATCCCCCAATGGCCATGAAAGCATTAGGACCAAGCGAAAACTGACCTGTAACACCGTTGATGAGGTTGTATGCGACTGCAGCGACAATGTAAATGCAGGCAGTATTCAGTATCCGGATAAGGTACGCGTTGAGGTACCTCTGTGCCACAAAAGTACCGGCCATAAAAAGAGCAAAGAGTGTAAGGGTTGCAATCAGATTTCTTCCCATTGGCTACACCTTTTCTCTGGCAGTTTCACCCATGAGACCGCCAGGTCTTACAAGGAGAAAAACGATGAGAATTGCAAAAACAAAAGCATCCCGATATCCGGTGAGCCTTGGGAAAAAGGCTACAATAAGAATTTCTGCAAGACCTATGATAAATCCTCCGAGCATCGCTCCCACGACATTCCCTATGCCTCCCACTACTGCGGCGGTGAAAGCCTTCCAACCAGGGAAGATGCCCATGAGGGGATTAATTTGGGGGTACTTGCATGCCCAAAGGACTCCACCAATGCCTGCAAGTGCTGACCCCAGGGCAAAGGTGTAGAGAATAATCCGGTCCACGTCGACTCCCATAAGGCGCGTCGTTTCCATATCGCGGGAAACAGCTCGCATTGCCATACCGACCTTCGTACGGTACACAACATAAAAAAGGGCGAGGAGAATGAGAATGCTGATGATAGGTACCCAAAAGGTTACCCCTTGAATTCGGGCTCCAAGGATGGTATAGACGTTTTTCATGAGGTCCGGACGGGGAAAACCCTTTGGACGAGCTCCGACGGTCACAAGTCCGAGGTTCTCGATGAAAAAGGACACACCTACTGCGGTAATGAGGGCTGAAATTCGGGGAGCATTTCGAAGAGGTCGATACGCTATTCGCTCAATACTCATTCCCACGAAGGCACACAGCACCACGCCAATGAGGACTGAAAGCCACCAAGGAAGGAGGAAGATGGCAATCATGAAGAAAGCAAAATACGTTCCGAGCATAAAGACGTCACTGTGAGCGAAGTTAATGAGTCCTAGAATACCGTAAACAAGAGTGTACCCAATGGCAAGCAGAGCATATAAGCTCCCCACAGAAACACCATTCATAAGCTGTTGAAAGAATGCAATCCACGTCATAACACTCAAATGCAGGGGCCAGGAAGAACTTCCTGGCCCCCTCGTCTCTACTCTACCGTTACAGTCTTAACGAAGACGAATTTCCCACCTTCCACTTTTCGAACTACTACCGGTTTGATAGCGTCACCGTTTTCAATCGTCACTTTTCCAGTGACCACGTCGAGATTCTCAGTATCCTCGATGGCTTCTCGAATCTTTGTTGGGTCAAGAGAGCCAGCGCGCTCAATAGCGTTGATAAGAATGAGGTATGCATCAGCCCCCAAAGCCCCAAACATATTGGGATCTTTTCCGTACCTCTCCTTATAGAGATCGATGTACTTTTGTCCGATATCATTCAAGCCCTTTGTAGCATCCCATATGGCAGTGTGGTAAAGACCCTCGACGGCATCTCCACCAACACTGAAGAGTTCTGGAGCATCTGCTCCATCAGCAGAGAGAATAATGCCCTCAAACCCTAAATCTCGGGCTTGGCGACAAATGAGAGCAATTTCTGTGTAGTAGTTTGGGACGTAAAGGAGATCAGGATTGGCGTTGATGATAGTGGTAAGCTGAGCTGAGAAATCTTGATCCCCAGTCTTACAGTGCTGCTCTACAATGACCTTTCCACCACGCTTCTCAAACTCCTCCTTGAAGAAGTTCCCGAGTGCCACACAGTAATCTTGAGCGATGTCTGAGAGAATAGCTGCTGTTTCCGCTTTCAGATCCTCCCGGGCAAACTGTGCAGCAGCTGCTGCTTGGTATGGATCAAGGAAGCATGCTCGAAAGACAAACTTTTTCCCTTGAGTTACAAGAGGATTAGTAGCAGTGGCGGAAATAATAGGAATTTGCTTCTCTTCGCAAATTGGACCAGCTGCAAGCATGCTTCCGCTGATGGCAGGACCGATGATGGCGATGACATTTTCTTTGTCGATCAATCTCGTGGTGGCATTCGCTGCTTCGACTTTATCACTTTTGTTGTCCACAAGAACAAGCTCTACTTTCTTCCCGAGGACCGTGTCCCCTACAATTTCCCGGATAAGGTTTATTCCCTCCCAAATCATCTGACCATACGCTGCAACGGCACCGGTCATCTCGAGATTCGCACCAATACGGATAGCCTCCTCAGCAGTGGAGACCACGTTCCCAAAGAGGAAACCCACACAGACAAGGAGAACACCCAGAAAGAGTTTTCTCATATCTAATCCTCCTCTCGCCTGCTTTTAGCTAAAGTATCACTTCTACTCTCCAACTTCAAGCCGATACGCCAGAACTTCCGGAAGACCAGCAAGGAGAATTTTTCGAGCTGCAGCCTGGACATCGTACTCCACCCGCCAGACTTCGAGTCTGCGCTCCTCGGGAAAAAGGATCCCAAAGCTTGCTTTTGGGTTACCGTCCCTTGGTTGACCTACGCTCCCACAGTTGACAAGATAGCGGAAGCCGTCCTCGAAAACAAGCTCTCCACCTTCAAGGAAAGACACGTGATGCGTTCTTTTCCCGTCCCATATGTATCCCTCAGCGACGTGAGTATGACCAAAAAAGCAAACCGTAAAGCCCCCTTCCTCGAAGATTTCTCGAGCCTGCCAAGGGTTCGTAATATACTCGTCAACTGGAGAGCGTGGGCTTCCATGAACGAAGAGACACCCATAGACTTCAAGCGAAGAGGGAAAGGTTTCGAGAAAGGAAAGGTTCACAGGACTTATGTTTCTCCTTGTCCAAAGAATGGTTTCAGCAGCTTTAGGATTAAACCAGGAAATTGGAAGCATACCAAGAAGGCACGCTTCATGATTCCCTATAAGGCAGTGTGCTTTTCTCTCACGAACCCACTGGACACAACGATCTGGCTCTGCTCCGTACCCCACAATATCCCCAAGAACAAGGATAGTATCTTCTTCGCAAAGGTTCTGCGCAATCGCCTCCAGGGCGTCGAAGTTCCCATGAATGTCTGAGAGGAGTATCACTCGCAATTATCGCATCGACCCCTTAATTCGCATAATGCCTGTGATGGCAGAACGAGCAAGTTCTTCAAGCTTCAGCTGGATATACTTAATGGTTTCCTCAAGGTTCGGAATGAGAACATATTCTAGAGCATTCACCCGGCGCCGCGTTTTTTCAATCTCTACGGCGAGGAGCTCTATCGTTTTTTCGGCCTCTGCCAAACGAATCATCAAGGGAAGGACCCGAGAGAACGATCGAAACGCTGCATCAAGTTCTGCAGGGGTATGAACGACTCCGTAAGAGTAAGGATCTCCCTCAATCTTTACCTCAAAGCGTGGTACCCTGACCCCTGTGAGGTAGCGAGTACGAACGTCAAGGAGGAGTTTTTGCTGTGATGCAAGAGTCACAAGGTCCTTGTCCGTCTCAGAGAGCATAAGAGAAGCAACGTTTTGTGCTTCGAAGGCCTTGACAACCTCTCGTTCCACTTCCCGCCGAAGATTGGCGTTTTCCCGAACAATCCGAATAAAATCCTGGACAAGAGCATCGAGCTTGTCTTTGAGAAGCTTATGACCCCGTCTGGCCATGGCCAGACGATTCCGTAACTTCATGAGCTCCATGCGGTTAGGGTTGACATTGAGTCGCATGGGAAACCTCAGCTCTCTTCAGACTTCTTTCGGTAAAATTTCTCAAGGTATTCATCACGGATACGCTTCAATTCCTCTCTTGGGAGCATTCGCAGAAGATCCCAACCAATTTCCAAAGTCTCCTCAATGCTCCTGTTCTCATATTCTCCTTGCCGTACAAACCGCTCCTCGAAGCGATCAGCAAACTTCATGTAAAGGCGATCAAGCTCCGTAAGCGAAGCTTCCCCAAGGATAGTAGCAAGTTCTGCCGCTTCACGTCCTCGCGCATATGCTGCGAAAAGCTGATTCGCTACATCAGCGTGGTCTTCCCGGGTTTTCCCTGGACCAATACCCTTATCCCGCAAGCGGGAAAGGGAGGGCAACACATCGATAGGCGGGTAGATGCCTTTTCGATGAAGTTGACGGCTCAAGATAATTTGCCCCTCAGTAATGTATCCTGTAAGGTCAGGAATAGGGTGGGTTTTGTCGTCTTCAGGCATGGTGAGAATGGGAATTTGCGTTATCGAGCCCTTTTTCCCTCGGATACGTCCTGCTCGCTCATACATCGTGGCAAGGTCAGTGTAAAGGTATCCGGGGTATCCTCGCCGTCCAGGGACTTCCCGTCGAGCCGCAGACACTTCTCGCAATGCTTCGCAGTAATTCGTCATATCTGTAAGAATGACAAGAACGTGCATATCCATTTCAAAGGCTAAGAACTCGGCTGCGGTGAGGGCCATGCGGGGAGTAATGATTCGTTCAACAGCTGGATCGTTAGCGAGGTTGATAAAGAGCACTGAACGCTCTATAGCTCCTGTATTTCGAAGTTCAGAGATAAAGTAACTTGCTTCCTCAAAAGTGATTCCCAATGCTCCAAAGACAACGGCGAACTTCTCCTCACCACTTAGAACTCTCGCCTGCCGAGCAATTTGCGCAGCAAGTCGAGCATGCGGGAGACCAGATCCAGAGAAAATGGGAAGCTTTTGCCCACGCACAAGGGTATTCAAACCATCAATTGCCGAGATGCCTGTTTGTATGAAATCGGTAGGGTAGTCCCGAGCAACAGGATTGATGGGGTTTCCGTTGATATCAAGGCGGGCATCGGGGACAATCTCCGGTCCACCGTCGATCGGGACTCCAGAACCGTTGAAAATCCGACCCAGTATGTCAGGGGAGACAGGAAGCTCCATCACCCTCCCTAAGAAACGCACTTTACTTTGTCCGATGCCTATACCTTCGGTTCCCTCGAAAACCTGAACCAGAGCTTTCCCCCTGCTTGTCATGAGGACTTGGCCACGTCGCCTTGTTCCGTCACGAAGCTCGATTTCGACTATCTCCATGTATCGTGCGTCTTCCACCTGCTCTACCGTAAGCAATGGTCCTGCCACCTCAGAAATGGTGGTAAACTCTTTATACATTGCTCTCGACCTCACCCCTGAGTTTTGCACTCAATTCTTCCTTGATATCCATCTCGAGCTTTTCGATGCGCTCGAGCTCGGATTCTGGAACGTACTTCATCCGCCCGATTCGTTCTCTCGATGGTATGGTTAGTATATCCCGTAACGAGAGACCTTCCTCCAGAGCTCTCATACCCTCTCGGTAATAGGTAAGAATAACACGAAGCATCAAGTATTGCTTTCGAAGGGAAGTGAAAGTGTCTACTTCGTGAAAGGCATTCTGCTGGAGAAAATCCTCTCGAATAGAGCGCGCTATTTCAAGAATGAACCGTTCTCGGAAAGAGAGGGACTCTACACCCACAAGGCGTACAACCTCTTCAAGTTCGGCTTCTTGCTGGAGAATGCGCATCGCAAGAGCTCGGTTTTCCGAGAAATCCGGAGCAACATTCTGTTTCCAATAGTCTTCAAGGTGTTTCAGATACAACGAGTAGCTAATAAGCCAATTAATGGCTGGGAAGTGGCGCTTGTACGCCAAGCGGTCTTCAAGTCCCCAGAAAACCTGGACAACGCGCAAGGTGTTTTGGGTCACCGGTTCGGAGAGGTCACCTCCCGGAGGCGAAACGGCCCCAATCACCGAGAGTGACCCAACACGCCTATCTCGTCCGAGGCATTCTACTTTTCCAGCTCGCTCATAAAAGCTTGCAATGCGGCTTCCGAGGTATGCTGGAAAACCCTCATCTCCAGGCATTTCTTCAAGGCGACCGGAAATTTCCCTCATTGCCTCTGCCCATCGGGATGTGGAATCAGCCATCAGGGCAACCCTGTATCCCATATCTCGGAAGTACTCAGCGATAGTAATCCCTGTGTATACCGAAGCTTCTCGAGCCGCAACTGGCATATTCGAGGTATTGGCAATGAGAACTGTCCGCTGCATCAAAGGCTCTCCAGTATACGGGTCGATAAGTTCGGGGAACTCCATAAGGACATCAGTCATTTCGTTTCCTCGCTCTCCACATCCGATGAAGACGATAACATCTGCATCAGACCATTTGGAAAGCTGGTGCTGTACAACAGTTTTCCCACTGCCGAAAGGACCAGGTATGCAAGCTGTACCTCCTTTAGCAATGGGAAAGAATGTGTCAATGACTCTTTGTCCCGTAATGAGCGGTTCGTCAAGTCCAAGTTTCCGGCGATATGGGCGAGGAGTCCGAACAGGCCACCGCTGCATGAGGGTGAGGGGAATTTCCTGACCGTTGTTTTCGAGAATTGCGATGGTCTCTTCTACAGTGAACGAGCCGCTCCGGATTTCTCGAACCTTTCCTGAAACTCCAGGAGGAACCATAATTTTATGCACGATAGTCCTCGATTCCTGCACCGTTCCGAGAATATCTCCCGGTTCGACAATATCCCCCGGTGCGACGGCTGGCCGAAAATCCCACTTTCGCGACCGGTCAAGGGCTGGAATCTCCACGCCCCTCGCTATGAAATCCCCAGCCTGCTCCCTGATAAGCTCAAGAGGCCTTTGCGTTCCATCAAAAATCCGTCCAATGAGTCCAGGACCAAGTTCAACACTCAAGGGCTCATAAGTGGACTCTACAGGTTCCCCAGGACGGAGACCAGCGGTTTCTTCATAGACTTGGATGGTGACCTTATCTCCACGAATGCCAATGATTTCCCCGACAAGTCCTTTTTCCCCAACCCTGACCATGTCATACATTTTGGCGCCTTTAAGGTCCACAGCAACAACAACCGGGCCATTCACGCTCAAAATAGTTCCTTTCCCAACGTCCCTCATTGTGACTCTTCCTCTCCCTGAATCAGAATGCTACTTCCGATAGCCATCTCCACAAGTTTGCGCATCATGCTCCCGCCTCTACCTATCTCGCGAACACTTGTAGGAATGGCACAAATAACTGGTAATGCATCTCCTCGGAGATCCTCAAAATGGGTTTTAATGGCGTCGTAGAAGCGCCACTCTGTAAAGATGATAGCATACTGGTTTTTCCGAAGTGTGGGGAGAATGGAAATCAACTCCGTCTCTGTACGAACTGGAAAGACGTCAAACCCGATACCCCGGAAACACAACGCTTTCTCTTCTCCGCCAACAAAAGCAAAGTACACTTTACTCATAGTAGCACTCCCGCAGTTTTCTCCGGAGCACGTCTCCCTCAAGGCCAAAGTACTTCCCTTCGAGGAGGATTCGCAAATTCTTCATATCTATGAACTTAGCAAAGAGAAAACCGAAAATAGGTTCTGGGCCAAAGGTTTCCCACCGGTGTTGGCGGAGAAAGGACAGCAGGTAGTTGTCCATTTTCCGCTCAACCTCTGCAATGTAGTATGGATCGTTCCGGAAAGCTCCAGCCTCAGGAAGCACAAAAGCAAACCCAAGATGTTCGAGGTACTCCGGAATTTTCTCATCGGAGAGGGAGAGCATCTCAAGGAGCTCCTTTTCGCCAAGCAAGGTATTGTCGAAGTACAAAAGACGCAGAGTATCAGGCTTTCTTTCCTGGTATCGAGCTCGGAAAGCACTACGAAGATACGCGAAAATAATGTAGAGATAGTACCACTTCTGAAGCGGCCCTTGCATGCGTTTTGCAAGATTATAAGTTCCCTTTAGGAAGAACCGGTCACAAATGAATTCCACACCCTGCACGTTTCCCGGATGGCTCTCGAGGAGCTCTTGAATTTCTCGAAGAGTCTGTACAAGATGTTCTGGGAAGTATTCACTCCCTTCTCCGCTGAGGAATCTTATGACCTTTCGAGGATCAAAAGAGGCCAGATACGTTTTTTCGAGTGGCTTTCTCAACATAAAGTGCTTGACCGCAAGCTTCAAGGCTGTAGTATCAAAGGTGAGGAGAAAGAAACCCGCAACGTCTTCTCCCTCTTTTTCCTTCGCAAAATCACCGACAATGCCAGAAAAATGTTCGTTCAAAACTCTGTCGATGCTTTGAGGATTCAAAACAATCCCTTGAAAAGCTTCACCAAGGTAAGGAATCTCTGCTACAACCCGAAGAGCTTGTTCGAGATCCTCAGCCCGAAGGAGGGCATCAAGAATCCTTGGAGTAAGAAGGCCTCGTTCTAAGACCCGTACTCGACCAACAAGATAAGCATAGTTTTTTGCTGTGCTCATGCTTCAACACCCTGGAAGAGTGCAAGTGCGATGTCTCTTTCGTTGCGGCGGAAGAAGTCTTCAAGGAGTGCCTGAAGACTTACGTCAATGGTCATTCCACCGCGTTTGAGCAGAAACCCTCGTCCACTCGCGCTTTCAAGAATCCCACCAAAAGAGAGACGGTACCCAAATTCGTTGTTCAACGCTTCAATGAAATGAGTTCCCAATCTCTTCGCTTCTTCTGGAAACATCCAGACCTCCTCGTCACCCCACTCTACAGCCTTGCGGAGCACGTGCTTCCACCAAGACTCATACTGCTTTTCGATAACATCAAGGAGGCGAGCCTCAAGTTCTTTTCGGAGGTTCTGCAGCGCTTCCTGCTTTACCCGTGCCAATTCGTTCCTTCCCCGGAGTCTTGCTTCAGCAACTATCCGTTGTGCTTCAAGCTCTGCCTCACGCCTCTTGTGCTCAAGAAAGGAAGCAACTTCCTTTTCGATGCCCAGTCGTGCTTTTTCTCGCCGAGCCTTTGCCTCTTTCCGAGCACTCTCAAGAATAGCGTTCTTGCGAGATTCGGCTTCTTCTTCGATTCGCTTCAGGATATCTTCAAGGGGCATATCCTCACCCTCTCAGAGCTTGATAGAGTTCAAAAGGAGAATAGTAGCAAGAAGGGATAGAACCGCATATGTCTCAACCATGGCTGGAAGAATGATAGCTTTCCCTGTTTCCTCAGGACGTCGAGCCACAAGGCCAATGGATGCTGCTGCTGTTTTTCCTTGGGCAATTCCGGAGAGAAGACCTACAATGGCTACGGGGAGACAAGCGAACATAATCTGCATACCCTGAGCTACAGTGACTGACACCGGTGTTCCACCAAAGAGACCAAGCTTAATGAGTACCCAGAATCCAGCAAGAAGCCCATAAATTCCCTGGGTTCCTGGAAGTGCCTGGAGAAGTAACACTTGCCCAAATTTTCCAGGGTCTTCGGTCATAACACCAGCCCCAACCTGTCCAGCAATGCCAACACCTACCGCAGAACCGATCCCGGCAAGGCCAATAGCGAGTGCAGAACCAAGCAGTGCAAATACCAGCCCATCCACAAGCACGGACAACAACCCCCTTTACTGTTGTATTCTAATGTACTTCGTCTTGTAACCAAAAGGCTGAAACTCTCTTCCTCCGTTCTCATAGAACTTTGTGAAGAACTCAACATATTGCAAACGTGCTGAGTGCACGAAGGCTCCAAGGCCACTCATAACCAAGTTGAAAAGGTTAAAGAGAAGTGCAACGAAAAGCCCAACAAGCCAGCCGATGTAAGGAGAACCTCCAAAGAGAGCCCCGAGAGTTCGAGCAAGAATCGCTATAATAGAACTCGAGAGGCCTAGCGCAAAAAGCCTCGAATACGAAAGAACGTCCCCAAGGTAAGAAATAACTCCGTAGAGACTGAGAATCCCCGAAAGGATTTTCATAATGGGGTTCTTCTTTTGCCTCCCCTGGGTTGCTACAAGAAAGAGCGCTGTTCCCACAAGAAACGGTGTGGCAATTGGTTTCAGCAAGACAAACTGCGTTGAACCAATGTAGAGAACAATAGCGAGAATGAATGCAAACCAGCCGAGCTGGTCTAAAATGGCAGAAACGTAGTTTTTTCTCCTCCACTCTTTAACAAAACTCACAAGAAGGCCAACCAGAACCTGGACAAGGCCAAGAAGTAAGGAAAAGAGAAGCATCGGTAGCGGGTTCGTGATTGGATCAATCACCGTAAGGGTCCTTTTAAAGTGCGTTACAACTCTCAAGAAACCTGGGAGGTAGTCGAAAGTATCTCCTAGCCAGGAACCAGTGGCCATCCCAACGACGATTGAGGCTATCCCCCCCCAGCCTAGCATGTGGAAGAAACGCTTTGCCCCTTCAGGAGCACGAAGGAATTTTGGAGCAAGAAAGCCAAGAAGAGCGAGAATCAAGCCATAGATCACGTCTCCGAGACAGATACCAAAAAAGAGGAAGAAGAAGGGTGCCAGAAACGGCGTAGGGTCAAGTTCCCAGTAGTTCGGAAGGCCATACAGTCGAGTAAGGACTTCAAAATTCTTCGTCCATGGACCGTTTCGAAGATCAACAGGTACCTCTTCTCCCGGTTTAGGATCTCGAGCAAGTAACACCCACTCACTCCCTATGGCTTGAAGAGATTGCTCAATTTTCCCTACATCTTCAGCACGAGCCCATCCACTGATAATAATAGTCTCCCGAGTATGAAGGATTTCTTGCTCTTTGCGTCGCCGCTCAGAGAGCGAAGCGTAGTAATCATGGGCGAGCTTTAAATCTCTCTCAAAGCGGACATAAAGAGCTGCCTTCTCGAGAAGTTTTTCTTGTTCTTTCATCAGTTCTTGTATACGAGATTGCAACTTTTCTGCAGCCTCTTTTGGTGTTCCCTCAAAGGCTTGAGGGAAAACGACTGGAGCAAGTCCAAGCTCCTGGAGCACCTCCTCGCAAAGAGGAGAGAAATCCTTATGTACTACGAGGAAGAGAATTGTACTCCGTGCCTTTCCAGGGAATTCGAGAAGATCCCAGAGTGAACCTCGCTTCCCAAGTTCTTCGAGGAGTTTTCCCTTTTTTTCCGAAGGAACCTCAAGGAGCATACTCTTCGTAAAACGAGTCTCGCCTATGTCTTCAAGGGGGACAGGAACATTCGTAAAACGAGACAGGAAATCAAGGTACGCAGAAAGTCGATTCACCGTGGTACGGATGGTGTTGAGTCGCTCCTCAAGAGACACACATGCTCGATACACTGGAACATGGTTAAAGCTGCATGCGAGGAATTCCCTCTTTGAGACCTCAAGGGGGGTTGGAAGAAAGGATTCCAAAAAAGACGGCTTTTCAGGACGGTATCGATTCAGAAAGTCGAGACAATATCGAATCTCTCCCAAGGCACGCTCAAGCTCTTCGATGGAAACAGTCGGTCGCTCTCCAAAGGCGGCAACATCGTCCATGGCGGAAATTTCAAATACTCCAAGATCCTGGAGAAGAGCAACAATTTCTGCTTCTTTGCTGTGGTGTGCAACGATACTCACCCGTTGCATCCTACTTATCGGCATAGATACTCTGCAACCTCCTCACAAGTTCTTGGACAACCTCAGCGGTACGCCGAGCAAGGACTTCTCTAAGACGTTGCGCCCTTTCCGTGTACTCCTTGTGAATTCCCTCCTCCTCTTCCTTCCCTCGAGCAAGAATTGCTTGGGAAACTTCTGCAGCCTTTGCCCTCGCCTCTTCGAACAATGCTTCACGAAGATGAGATATCTCTGCCTCTACCTGGGCAAGAATTCGCGCCGCCTCTTTCTCTGCCTCCCGAATTTCCCGCTCCTTCTCTGCCTCTACTTTACGAATACGGTCCATGATATCACTAATCATGGCACGACCCCCAAAGCAAAATTCGGAGAGTATATTACCAAAAGGAGACAGGCTTTGACAAGGAATGGTATCATCAAAGAAAAGAGAACCGAGGGAGGCGAGTTTATGAAGGCGGTTGTGCTCTATTACACTCGAACAGGTGTTACTGAGAAAATGGCTCAAACCATTGCAAGTGCTCTGCAGAAAGAAGGTATTTCTACCGATCTCTACAACGTGGAACGTTTTCCCCTGGATGCACTCCCTTCTTATGATCTCATTATTATTGGTTCTCCTACCTACTATGGGACTATGGCTGCCGAAGTGAAGAAATTCCTCGATGAGAGTGTTCGCTTCCATGGCGACCTCGAAGGGAAAGTCGGAGGGGCCTTTGCCTCATCAGCGAACCCTGCAGGAGGAAATGAGACCACCGTCCTTTCCATTCTTGGAGCTCTTCTTATCCATGGAATGATCGTTAAAGGAATGTCTGAGGGAAGTCATTACGGACCGGTGGCCATTGAGAATTTCGATTCACGAGCAGAAGAGGAATGCAAGGCTTACGCCCGAGATCTCGCTAAGCTTGTTCAGTCTCTCCACTCCACGAAGGGGCAACGATAAAACCTGTGCTATCTCCGAACTTCCGTAGCGCTTTCTCTCCATAAAGGAAGGCAAAAAGCGCCGTACAGGCACAGAGAAAGGCATCAAAACGGTCTTTTCTTCCAGATGGTGAGGAAAGACAAGCAACAAGACAAGTGCTGAGGTTTTCCACGCAAAAGGGGGTGGTACTCTCTCCAAAGAGCTTCCCAAGTTCCCAAAAATGCTTCTCTCTGTAGAGCTTAAGTCCTTTGTCACCAAAGAACCCAAGGACTGAAAGGGGTGGAAAGACTTCAAGAGCATACCTTGCCTTTTGGGGGAAGGCAAGGTCGAAGGAAAAGTAGCGAGCAATGCTTTCCCAGAAGGTGAAAAGTGCTGGGTAACGGCAACGAGCAATTTCGCGATTCACGGGAAGAATGCCCAAACGCCTCTTCCGAAGGTAGGGGAGGAGTTCTTTTTCTGCTTTCCGGAGCCCTCTTTCGACAGATACCTGAAGCGGGGCATCAAAAGCAACAATACACGGGGTAAAGGAAGAAAGCCACCTCTCCCACTCAGTGAGATCGACAAAAGAGAAAAACTCTGTCCAGCGGGTTTTACCTTTGTGATGTGTGAAAACGCATACCCAAGAGGGCTTTCTGAATCCCCAAGAAAGGTCAACGCCAAGAAGCCACATGCTCCTCAAGGAGGAGCTTCCCAATACCCTCTTCAGGATGAATTGGGTACTCTCCGGTAAAGCAAGCAAAACAGTACTGACCTTCCGGAGGAACAAGGCTTTGCTTGAGGCCCTCGAGGGAAAGATACCGGAGACTGTCGAGACCAAGAAAGGTCTTCATGCCTTCAAGGCTCATACGGGCAGCTAAAAGTTCCTCTCGTGTTGGGAAGTCAATACCGTAGAAACAGGGAAAACGATGGGGCGGAGAGCTTACCCGCATATGAACCTCTCTTGCCCCTGCAGCCTTAAGGGTTGCGATACGTTGGGAGGAAGTGCTTCCTCGAACAATAGAGTCTTCGATAACGATGACTCGCTTCCCCTTAATGAGATTTCGCAGGGGGTTAAGCTTAAGTCGTACCCCAAGATCCCGGAGGTCCTGAGAAGGCTGGATGAAGGTTCGGCCTACATAGGGACTCCGAATGAAAGCAAACTCAAAGGGTATACCAGAAGCTTCTGCAAAACCCAGAGCAGCGAAGATACCTGAATCCGGTACAGGAGTAACCATATCGGCTAGACAGTCTTCGTTCTGAGCAAGGAGTGCACCCATCTTTTTCCGCGCTTCGTATACCGGATTTCCAAAAACAACACTATCAGGCCGGGCAAAATAAATAATTTCGAAGGCACAGAATGCTTTCCGTGAAGAGTACGCGTAGAAAAAGGAACGGGGTCCATGTTCATCAATGACCAACATCTCCCCAGGCTCGATTTCCCGAAGGAACTCTGCTCCAAGGATATCAAACACACAACTTTCAGAACTTATGAGATATCCATCGTGGAGTCTCCCAAGGCACAGTGGCCGGAATCCCCAAGGATCCCGAGCAGCAAAAAGAGCTTTCGCAGATATCACGCCGATTGAAAAGGCCCCTCGTATCTGCCAAAGTGCCTCTTTTAGGGCATCTTCAAGGCTGTCAAAGGCACTACGCGCCACAAGGTGCAGAATAAGTTCTGTATCGGTAGTAGACTGAAAAATGGCACCTCCTCTGCCAAGCTTCTGCCAGAGGGTCAAGGTGTTGGTGAGGTTTCCATTATGGGCTATAGCCAAAGTTCCAAAGCGACATTCTCCGAGGAGAGGCTGGATATTTCTTGAGGAAGGCGCACCGGTGGTCGAGTAACGCACATGCCCTAAAGCAATATGACCGGTGAGCTTTTGTAAACTCTCAGTATCGAAGACCTCAGTGACAAGACCAATGCCTCGGTGTTCTTTGAACCTTCGTCCATCGGAGACAACAATTCCTGCACCTTCTTGTCCTCGATGTTGCAGCAGAAAGAGCCCGAGGTATGCAATTTCAGCGGCATTCTCAAGACCATAAACTCCAAAAATCCCACACTTCTCATACATGCTGCGTTATTGCTCCTTCCCAAACCTCAAAGGCTCTCAAAACAGGACACTCCACAAGAACCCAATGTCCCCTCCGGAAGATTAAGGATTCCCCACCAACCTTTCCGAGAACAACATAAGGAATTCCCCATTTTTCTGCTCGTTCCGCAAGGAGCCGAAGCTTCTCCTCTTCTAAGCTCACCAATACGCGGCCACAACTTTCCCCAAAGAGGAGAACATCCTCCCTAAGGTTCCCGCATGGCGCAAGGTCAATATCAACTCCGAAAAGTCTCTCTCCAGAGAGTGCTGCTTCAGCGACAGCTATAGCAATTCCACCT
>JANXBI010000060.1 GCA_025060675.1 Candidatus Caldatribacterium sp. | reverse complement strand
GTAGATCGTTTCACCGTACTTCTTGACCCGTTTCACGAACCCTCCAGTGAACCCCTCTGGTACTCTAACCACCAGGTATTCGTTCAATGTCGTATCCTGGAATTGGAGGACACTCTCAGAGGGGAGGTTGTAGGTGGCTCCAGGAGCCTCTGCACGGACAAGTACCGGAACAACTTCATCCTCTGGGAGTATGGTGACCTCCTCTTGGGTGTAGTAGTAGAGTGGGTAATCAACGGCCATACTCACAAGGACTGTTCCCTTGGGGACAGTGATTGGACTTGTGATGAACCGTATCCGTTTGAGGTGGACGATCCCTTGCGCCCAACCCTCTCTCTGGTAGTCCTGAGGGACAAGGTATGGTGGCTCAAGGTTGTTGGTTGTCGCTATCGTCTGCCAGTCACATCGGTACAGTGAAGCAATCTTTTGGAGGGTGTCTCCAGGGCGTATCGTGTGTACGGTGTAGTTAAAGCTCATTAGGAACCCCTTCCTGTGTGAACTTGAGAATCCGAACGAAGAGATGGAGGATGTGGAGGAGGTCATCGGAAAGATGGTGGTCCGTGAAGGCTCCAAGGTGTTGGAGTCGTTCTTGTGCCTCATGGAGTGTGGTGGCTCCATGGATGAGTCCATCGGCCTTAAGCAGGGTGAGGAGAGATGTAACCTCTGGTTCGTCGAGGTTTTGACTCACACGTTCGTACCCTTTCACCCTTCCATACAGGTAGAGGTAGAAGAACTCCTCGGCCTTGTGGTACAGTGGGGCTCGGGGAGTCACGGTTGGGAAGAGGTTGTTCGAGTTGGTGAGGACAAACTTCAGACTTGTGTCAACGTGCGGGTTGTCGAGGATGGTATGGTATGCCCTTGTGGGGGAAGTGGTTGGTCTGGTGACTGTGGTGGTCTGGTACCCCCGTGGTAACTCCCTTCCTGAGGTTGTCGGCAACGTGCCGGATCTCATCACAGGGATAGTGGTAGTCTCATCAATCGTAACGGAGTACATGGTCTCTAAAGTACCATAGTTGGTAACTCTATGGAGAGTAGCGATTGTCCTCCAGAGGATCTCGTCTTGGGTTGCAAAGTGCAGAAGACGGATCCAAAGTGGGAGGGAAGTGTCGTATGAGACCTCATGGAGTGGGACGGCAACCCTAGCATCTGTATAGGCACGAATGGTACCAAAGGGGAGGGTCATGTCAGCACCACTGACGACATAGTAGGATTGGTCGCTTTGGAGAATGGATCCCTTTGGGTACATGGAGAAGATGTCTTGGGAGAGCTCTAATGTGTACAGGACACCTCTTCCTGTCTGTTTTGGATCCTCAGTGATGACCTTGCAGTAGACCTTTCCCACAGTGTGTGCCTCCAGAGTATGCCACTCTTACCGATTCACTAAGACCCAGGAACCAAGGATGTCCATCATGATCCCTGAAGGACTGAGGGATTGATTGACCTGCTCGAGTACGGGGTCCGGTTTGGCCTTCGGTGGGTAACCGAGACGACGGAGGATGAGGAGGTCGATGGAGTAGTTGTAGAAAAGGGGTTTGTTGACGCTTCTTTGGAGGCTGAAGTTTGTGGGGAGGGTGAGGAAGAAGTCGTTGTCGGTGTAGTTCCGGACTTCAAGGAGGCGGTTCGGTGGTTGTCCAGGTTGCCTACTACTGAAGAGGTCTTCGGTGACGAGTTTCCGGAGCTCTTGGAATCGCTCCAAGGCGAGGTTCCGTACCTGACCGAAGCTGTCCTCAACGAAGTCGTTCTTGATGATTCCCTTGATGCTGAGGGTTCCAATCCCTAGTCCGAAGTCGTCGATGAAGACGCCGCCTTTTGTTTGGGTGGCGCGGATCCGAATAGGATGGGTGATGGAGTACTCCTGGGGGTTGAGGAGGAAGCGGTACACTGCCAAAGGACGTTGGTGGATGTCAACGAGTACGAATTCGAGTTTTTTCCGCTGTTCGTTCACGACTCATCCCCCAAGTTCCTACAAGAACGTACCGCCCACATGGTCTCCCATTTAAATATCCCCTGGACGGTGGTGGTGGACAATAACCTAGTACACACATTCCGAAATGGTGCACTACACGGTCACCCAACAAGGACGGTCACCGAACCAGTTGCGATGATCCCTCGGTTTGAAAGACACCGACACGAGAGGAGATCCCCGATTCGTGCCACTGACCGACCACCAGCAAGGACTGTAGCGCTCCCTTGGGTCACAGTACAGGGATGGCTCGTGGTACTCGACACAACGGCGATGGGGAAACCGTGGACGAGAACGGTTGGTACCCCACTGGTGATGTGGTTGGGGACACTCTGACAGGCTGTTCCCCCACCAGGGAGAGGGACGGTGTTCCAACACAACGTCTGACAAGTCACGTAGGCAGCTCCAGGCATACCTCACAGTCCCCTCACGAGTTGAGTTTGATTGGTGTCCCTTTGATGTCGACAACACCACCGTTGATGACGATGAGGGAAGCGTTGATGGTGATTGTGCCACCGTTGATGGTAATGAATGACCCAGAGGTGTTCCGTATGGTGATGGAGTCACCGGTGAT
>JANXBI010000056.1 GCA_025060675.1 Candidatus Caldatribacterium sp. | reverse complement strand
GGGTGCTCAAGAAGGCGGCTTGTTTCGTTCCCTCCTTGCTCCCATCCCTCAGGAAGAAACCCTCGTTCTTTTTGGGGAAGCACGGTTTGTAAGGATTCCCTCGCTGTGGTTACGGGTTTCCTTAGGCACAGGACCCACTTTTGGGGATGGAGCCTTGAGGTGTCTCTTTAAAGAGTGCTTCGTTTGGCATGGTATTGTATCAAGAAAGCTAAAGTCTCCCCTCTTTTTGCCGATCTTCCGAAAGGGGTGGTCGATTTGTCGGTTCAGGGCACTCAAAAGGTTCTCCCTCTTTCCCAAGAGGACGGCGAGGAACTCCTCAAAAGAGGTGATGCGCTTCTTAAAGAGGGGAAGTTCAAGGAAGCAGAACAGTGCTTTCGTCAGGCGCAGGAAAAGGTTCAAGAGCATTTCATCCTCCTGAACGGCTTGGGTACCCTTGCCTACCATCGGAAAGCGTACAAAGAAGCGGAGAAGCTCTTGCATCGAGCTATCACCCTGAACCCTGAGTACGCCGAGGGCTGGAACAACCTTGGGGCGGTGTACTTTGCTCAGGGGAAGTTTTCCGATGCGAAGGCAGCCTTTTCTCGTGCCCTTAGGCTCTGCCCTGACCTTCGGGATGCCCAAGAGAACCTCCTCCACGTGTACCGGGAGGTTTTCAAAACCCCTCTGCCATCCTTGAGCCTTTGCATGATTGCCAGAAACGAGGAAGCTAACCTCTTGCGAGTGCTCTCCTGTGTCCGTGGATTGGTCGATGAAATTGTCCTTGTTGACACCGGTTCCTCTGACCGTACTCCAGAGATTGCTGCCTCTTTCGGTGCTCGGGTGTACCACTTCGCGTGGTGTGACGACTTTGCCGCTGCCCGGAACGAAGCGCTTCGCTACGCTCAGGGTGAGTGGATTCTCGTCCTTGATGCTGATGACGAAATGGAGAGGAACGACCTTTTGCGGTTGAAGGCGGTGCTTTCGGTCACCGATGCTATGGGGTTCATGCTCCCTATTCGAAGCCCCCTTGACCCTCATGGCCGGAATGTCATGACGAATTACCTCGTTCGGGTTTTCCGCAATGACTCAAGAATCCGCTTCAAGAGGAGAATCCACGAGACTGTGGAAGGAGTCATTCTCTCCTTGGGTGGGAAAATCTATCGGCTCACCACCGTGTCCATCCTCCACCACGGGTACAAGGAATCAGGGAAGGTTGTTGAGAAGATCAGCCATCGGAATTCCCGCATCCTCCTTGAAGCGTTCCGAGAAAACCCTAAAGATTCCGATATCCTCACTTACCTTGGAAAAGCGTACCTTTTCCAGGGAAAGACAAGAGTTGCCCGTGCTCTCTTTGAGAAAGCCTTAAAGCTCTCTCAAGGTGTTGGATTCTTTGCCCTTACGACGTACCTTGATTTGGCCTTCATGGAGGAGGATATTGAAAAGGCCTTGGCGTATCTCAAGAGGGCCGAGGAGATGGACCCGTACCTTCCGGACCTCTGGTACGTGTATGGCAAGGTGTACCAGAAAGCAGGGCGTTGGGAGGAGGCCCTTGAAGCTTTTGAGAAAGTGCATACTGTTGACACAAGGAAGAGTACTTCGCTCATGACCTTCTTCCGGGTGGATGTTGTGGATCTTTACCTCTCCCTCGCACAGTGTGCGGTGATGGTGGGAGACCGGGAAAAGGCGGAGCATTACTCTCACAAAGCTCTGGCAGTTGCTCCAAATGATCCAGGTGTGCTCAATAACCTCGCTGTTTTGCTCATCCAGGAGAATCGTTTTGATGAGGCGGAAGAGTACTTGGAGAAGGCTTTAGAGTACAGCCCAAAAGATGGGACAATCCTTGGCAACCTCCTGCAACTCCTTGTAGAAAAAGGGGATTTTGACAAGGCAAAGGCGTACCTCTTGCGCCTTCGCGAAAACCTTGCGGCACGTTAAAAAATTTCTGCTAGCCCCTAAAGTTTTGGGGGAACCGTTCGATATATAAGGGTGGAAAGTGGGAAGAGGAGGTGGAAGGGAGCGGAGAAAGTCACGGGATCCTCTTAGTGGTCTTTCGGTTCTTGTGGTGTTGGCATGGATGCCTTTTGAAAAAACCTCAGGAGGAGGTTGAATGGAATGGGTCTTCGGATTAACCAAAACATTACGGCGTTGAATGCCCACCGGAACCTGGTGGCGACAGACAACGCCCTTTCGAAATCTCTTGAGCGCTTGTCCTCGGGCCTTCGGATTAACCGAGCAGCTGATGATGCAGCAGGGCTAGCGATTTCTGAGAAGATGCGCGGGCAGATTAAGGGTCTCTCTCAGGCAATCCGGAACGCTCAAGATGCCATTTCCCTCATCCAGACAGCAGAAGGAGCCCTGAACGAAACGCACTCCATTCTCCAGAGAATGCGCCAGCTCGCAGTGCAAGCATCTAACGATACCCTCACTCCTGACGATCGGGAGCAGATTCAAAAGGAAATCAACCAGCTCATCGAGGAGCTCGACCGCATCGGCAACACCACCGAGTTCAACACCAAGAAACTTTTGAACGGTCAAGCCGGATACTCGGTGACAGCTCAGAACGGATTGGCAACAGGCGGAGATGTTACAGTTAACGGAGTTCTGTATACTGCCGGTAGCGGAATAGCTCTCTCAGACCTTGAAGCTTTAGTCACCCGTCTTACCCCAGGGACCAACACAAGGGCTGGCGTGTACACTGTTGTGATTACCCAGAACGCCACAAGGGCACAAATTGGCGGAGTAGATGCGGGGGATACGACAGTCAACTATGGTGGCACGATTGTCCTCAACGGTGTAGCTATAAACGTGGTAACGGGAGAAGACCTTGATAACGTCGTTCTCAAAATCAACAACGTCAAGAACCTCACCGGTGTTGAGGCAGTAGTGAGTGGAAACAGCATCGTCCTCACCTCTATCAACTACGGAAGTAGCGCTACCATCAACGTCTCCGGAGCCAATAACCTCCTTGTAGACCTTGGTCTGACAAGTGGTTCTGAAACCGTTCTCTCTGACGCTGGAACCGATATCGTTGGCACAATCAATGGTCAAGCCGCAATAGGGAGAGCTGGCACGCTCACCCTTGTCGCTCCAGGAAATGAAGCCGACGGTCTCTCTATAACCATTGATCCTGCAAAGCTTGAACTTGAAACTGGAGCATCCCTCCAGTTCTCTGCCGTCGTTGATGCAAGCGGTGCGGTTACCCTCCATATTGGAGCAAACAAGGACCAGACGATGACAATAAGCATCGGTGATATGAGAGCTCAGGCTCTGGGTGTCAATAACATCAGCGTTCTGAGCCAGAGGAACGCCGAGGAAGCCATTGCGACCATTGACAACGCCATTAACATCGTCTCCACTGAGCGCTCTAAACTCGGAGCATATCAGAACCGCCTTGAGCACACCATTGCAAACCTTGGAGTTGCGAAAGAGAACCTCGCCGCTGCTGAGTCCCGTATCCGTGACGTCGATATGGCTGAGGAAATGATGGAGTTCACTCGAGCGCAGATTCTCCTCCAGGCCGGTACGGCAATGCTCGCTCAAGCGAACACCATTCCACAGGCAGTGCTCCAGCTCTTGCGGTAAGGTGATGTGGCAAGAGGGAAGGGTGCGCACCCTTCCCTCGTTGTTTGTTGAAAGGTAGGTGATGAAGTATGAAGGTTGAAGGACCGATGCCCCGGGG
>JANXBI010000026.1 GCA_025060675.1 Candidatus Caldatribacterium sp. | reverse complement strand
TCTTTGCCGTCATCCTCGGTATCCTTCTCCACTACCACCGTTTTGGAAACTGGATCTACGCCACAGGAGACAACCGGGATGCAGCCAGAGCTATGGGAATTAACACCGATCTTGTGAAGACTATCTGTTTCATGATTGTGGGGGCGTTATGCGGATTTTCGGCCTGCATGCAAGCGGTGCGCATCGGATCATTCGCAGCTACGCAGGGTATTGGCTTTGAACTCCGTGCCATCGCTGCCTGCGTTGTTGGAGGAACCTCGCTCCGGGGTGGCGTTGGTAGCATGCCAGGTATTGTCCTTGGCGCACTGACCATCCCCGTTTTGGACAATGGCCTTATTCTTCTCCGAGTGCCAGTGTTTGGCATTAGTGCCTTCATTGGTATCGCAACCATACTCTTTGTGGTACTCAACAGCTATGTGGAGCGAAAAACGCGTTAAAAGGGGAGAACGGTATGGAGCGAAACGGAGAACCTCTTGTGCGGATGGTGAACATTCACAAATGGTTTGGCAGGGTTTACGCACTCCGAGGGGTCGATTTTGAGGTACGAAGGGGGGAAACGGTTGGGCTTATCGGGGATAATGGTGCGGGGAAATCTACGCTCATCAAGATCCTCTCTGGTTATCACCAAGCCGACCAGGGAGAGATCTACTTCGAGGGACAGAAAGTCCGCATCACCTCTCCAAGAGACGCCCGGAAGCTTGGTATTGAAACCGTATACCAGGAACAAGCCTTGGCTCCAAATCTCAGCATTGCTCGAAATATCTTCATGGGACGAGAACCGGTGAAGCGTTGGGGTCTCATCGACCGGAAAACAATGAACGAGGAAAGCATGAAAGCACTAGCCAATCTTGGTCTTCGTCTCCGATCGCCCGATGTGCCTGTCATAGCCCTTTCTGGAGGCGAACGCCAAGGCGTAGCCATCGCTCGGGCTTTGCACTTTAAAGCAAAGCTCGTGATTCTCGACGAACCAACCGTAGCTCTCTCGGTAAAAGAGGTTGAGGAAGTGCTTGAGTTCGTTCGTCAACTCCAAAGAGAAGGCATCTCGGTCATTTTTATCACCCACAACCTATACCACGCCTACGATATTGCGGAACGCTTTGTGGTCATGGCCCGAGGGAAAAAGATGGCCGACGTTGAAAAGAAGGACACTTCTCCTGAAGAGCTCTCTCAGCTTGTCATAAAAAGCGCTTTTGCTGAATAGTTGGAGGAAAGGAGTTATAGCGATGAATCTCTTGCGGAGAATGCTCCTCTCCCGTTCTTCAAGTATCCTCATTGTGCTTGCTGTTCTTGTCCTCGGCTTTGCCATTCTTTCCCCCGAGCATCGATTTGTAGACCCCGATAATCTCAAGGTTCTCCTCTCCCTTGGCTCGGAATTCAGCATCGTTGCTCTTGGTGTTGGGCTTCTCATGATTTGTGGGGAATTCGACCTCTCTGTCGGATCGATTCTCGTGTTCTGTTCCTTTATCTTCTTGCGGCTTTTCGAAGCTCAAATCCCTCTTTTCCTTATTGCTCTCACCACCATTCTCGTTGGCGCTGCCTTAGGCGTCATCAACGGCTTCATCACTGTTCGAGGCCGGATTCCCTCTTTCGTTACTACCCTTGGAACGATGATGCTGTGGCGAGGCCTTGCTCTTCTTCTCTCTGGAGGGGAACAAAAAGGGTGCGATGTTTCTACTGTCCCTTCCCGATACTT
>JANXBI010000014.1 GCA_025060675.1 Candidatus Caldatribacterium sp. | reverse complement strand
CGATAATACACGAGCGAAAGAATCCTTCGCCACTATAAAGTAGGCAAGCTAGTCGGGCTAGAAAAAAGACAGCTCGGTAATGACGGATCAATACTAAACTTGTAAACTTTTTGCAAAGCTACACCAATCTTTTAATCATTCCTGATAGTAGTTTTGTCGTTTTAGTCAATTCGGGAAAATGCTTTTCGGATGATCGGCTAGATGAGCAAAGAGTATTTCTCAGAATGCAGACTTTTGCTATATTGAGAACAGGTGATAAGTGATTAGAGGAAGTCATTAATTTGCTGTAAAGCGAATGGAGAGACAAGAAACACCCGGGTAGTCAATAGGGGATGAGTTTACCGCTGCCCATTGACAAAAATGCTTTTCCAGAGTGGTCAACTCTTTAGGATTTGGAAAGGGTGATTGACAAAGGCTGTCCTTTAATGAGCTGATATACTTCACGCAAGGCTTGCTCAAGTGGCAAACAGTAAAGAGCTTGCACCTTTGACTCACAAAACAACACTTTCGTCTGCTCGCTTTCAAAGCATCTTATCTACCTGAAAGACATGCTGATTTGAGCATAAATCAGTTATCTATTTTCTAATTCAAATCTCCAATGCGCTGAAGTTCTCAAAAAGTTCAGAAGGTCTCTTGTCAAATTAACGAAGAGACTAAAAGGTTTATGCATTTGCTTTTGAAGCTCACGAGATAGTCGATAAAGAAAACCTTGAATCGAAGATTGTTTCTTTGTATAATGAAAATCAGTCTGGGGGCGAAAGGCTTCGACAGGAGTTTGTAGGTCAGCAGGATGCACGTCGGGTTTGCTTTCGGTGACCCGTAAAAGAACCGAAAGAAATACAAATGCCAACCAAGAATTGGCTCTTGCTGCTTAATTGAAAAGCAGCCGTCTCTTCATCGGTTAGCCTGAGACCGATGAAAAGGCGTGACGATTTTCAGGCTAGCCCTCGCGTTGCCGCCTGAGACGCTTGGGCGAATCAAGACAGGCTGGTTCGTGAAGAGCTTTGTCAGTTTGGTGTCTTCACGAACGAGACTTAACAAACTGACTAAGCGTGTAGGATCCTCTGGTCACAACTCTTGGATGTGGGTTCGATTCCCACCGCCTCCACCAAATTTTTTGTGCGCTGCTCTTCCTGGGAGGAGATAGGAATGCGGCGGCTAGTTCTTTCCTGGCAGCGACTTCTTATTGATGGCACTACTTGTCCTCGGTGTAGTGACACTGAAAAGGAGCTCGAGAAGGCGTACGATATCCTTCGAGCATCTCTTACCCCCTTAGACGTTGAGGTAGTTCTGAAGAAAGAGGAGCTTACGGTTGAAGAGTTTCAGAAGAATCCGCTTGCTTCGAATCTCCTCCTTATCAATGGTCGACCACTTGAGGATTGGCTTGGGGCTTCGGTGGGCGCAAGTGTATGCTGCAGCGTCTGTGGTCCTAGAGAGTGTCGGACTCTCGAAGTCGAGGATAAGGTGCACGAAGTCATACCTTGTGAGCTCATCGTGCGGGGAGCACTTCTTGCCCTTCACGAGCTTTTCGCAGGCACAGGGTGTACCCAGTGCGGTCCTCTGTGCTGTTTGTAGCATGGAGGGAGTGGCAATCCTTTCCATTTTCGGAAGCGCGTTTGCAGTTGCTTTTTCTGGAGCGATCATGCCTGGTCCGCTTTTGGCGCTTGTCCTTTCTGGGACGTCCCGTTTTGGTTTCCGTGCTGGACCTTTGGTGGTTGTGGGACACGCGTTCCTTGAGCTTGCCATGGTCGCGGCTTTGGTTTTGGGATTTGGTCAGGTCTTAGGGATTCCTTTTGTTCAGAAAATCATCGGTCTTGCAGGAGGGGTTACTTTAGTCTACCTTGGAGCGGATATGCTGCGGTCTTTGCGACGTGTTTCCCTTGGGCATGTACCTTGCCCTGCGGTCCGATGCAATATGGTGCTGCAGGGAGCGATAGCCAGTGTTGCCAATCCATATTGGATCATGTGGTGGGCAACCGTTGGACTTGCCATGCTCCTTGCAGCGATCCGCTTTAAGCTTGCGGGAGTGGTTGTGTTTTTCTTGGGACACGTCCTTGCTGATTTCGCTTGGTACAGCGCGATTGCTTTTGTCCTTGACCGAGGGAAGAAAGCGCTCAGTGATCGTTTCCTTCGGTTTCTTGTGGGAATATGTGGCGGTGTACTCATCTTCTTTGGCGGGTACTTCGTCGTGGGGGTGAGATGAGTGCTTCGCCTTATTTTCGAACCGATGCCATACCGTCACGAGGAAACGGTATACATCTACTGGGAATATGAGCTCGAGCGGCCGTATCAGCTCTGTCTCGTTCCTCTCCGTGCCTTGAACATTTTCCTTGAAGAGGCTGTGACGCGAGAGGGGGAATTCCCGGAAAATATTCGCATTTCCTTTGAGGATGGTCGAATTCGTGTGTGGACGCCTTTTGCCTCCTATTCTGAATACCTTTTTGAACGTCTGAGTCAGTTCTTGCGAGAGAGAGTGCGAACGCTTCTTGAAGAAATCATCTTCTGAGGAGAAAGAAGAGAAAGAAGAACACCCCCACGATGATTCGGTAGTATCCAAAAAGTGTCAGTCCCCTTTCCCGCACAAGCTTCAAGAGCACCACGCAGGAGAAGATCCCGCTTCCAAGGGCGGCGACAAAGCCAGGAAGCGTATCCCTGAGAAAAGAGATTTCCCGAGCGTGCCTTACAAGGACAAGCCCCACTGCTCCCCCGATAGTTGTAAGGGAGAGGAGGAAGGAAAAGAGCACTGCTTCAGCCCTCCTGAGGCCCACGGCGATGCCGGCAAGGAGCGTAATACCAGAGCGTGATACACCAGGGATGAGGGCAAAAGCCTGGGAAAGTCCAATGAGGAGCACGTCCCGTACAGCGAGAGTTTCCAGAGTTTTGTCCCCCTTTTCTTTTACGATGAGGAAGACGCCACCCAAAAGCGCAAGGATTCCGCTCACCAAGAGGAGATTCCCTCGTGCCATACGTTCTATCTCTCCCTCAAAGAGGTACCCGAAAATCCCTGCTGGAATGGTGGCAAGAAAAACCTTGCCGAGAATAACTGGACATTTGAGAATCCTCCTGATGAAGGGGAGGAACACCACGAAGACAGCAACCCACGTGCCTCCATGGAGCATGACATCAAGGGATAAACTTGCTTCCCCAAGAGGGAAAAGCGCTCGAAAGAGGAGAAGATGGGCCGATGAAGAGATGGGAAAAAACTCTGTGAAACCCTGGATGAGTCCAAGCACAATGTTTTCGCCAGTACCCATACACTCGCTCCTTATGATTGTTTTCCCTATTGTACCAGAGATGATGGGAATTGTTGTGTTGGGGAATGGGAGGGTTTTCCTATTGTCTCTTGTCCTGCTTTGGTCTACACTGGGGTGAGAAAGAGCTTGGGAGGCTTCTTGTGGAGACGGCAACCAAAAGATGTGTTG
Source organism: Candidatus Caldatribacterium sp. (assembly GCA_025060675.1). GTDB lineage: Bacteria > Atribacterota > Atribacteria > Atribacterales > Caldatribacteriaceae > Caldatribacterium. The sequence goes on along the minus strand of JANXBI010000014.1, from coordinate 49,627 downwards.
TCCGGGTTTTTCTTGTGGATGATAACCACTTCCTCCTTGAAGGTTTGACGTTCCTCCTTAAACGACAGGGAGACTTTGAAGTTGTTGGTGTAAGTCCACGAGGGAAAGGTCTTTTCCGACGCCTTACCAAGGTAAGGCCTGATGTGGTACTTTTGGACGTGTGTCTTGGGGATAGCGATGGCATAGCAGTTCTTCAAAGGATTCGCGGTGAACTGGGCATCCCTGTCGTCATGATGAGCGTTTACGAAGAGTACAGAGAGCAGGCTATCAAAAGTGGCGCCTTTGCCTACGTTCTCAAGGGAGGCGACCCCCAAGAACTGTACCATATCCTTCGAGAAGCTGCGCGGAAAAAGTAAGATTCCTCCTAGTTCTGGTATACTACTTGTGCAGTCACCTGAGGAGGGAGAATCTATGACCCCGGAGGAAAAGTATGCCGTTCGTCTTAAACGGTACGTTACTGCCCTGCGGAACGGAAAGCCCGACATGGTTCCCATCCGTCCCTTTGTTGCTGAGTTCGTGGCTAAATATGCCGGTGTGAGTATTCAAGCAGCTACGCACGACTATCGGGTGGCTTTCGAAGCCTGCCTCCGTTGCGCGGAAGACTTTGACTGGGATGCTGTTGTTCCAAACATGATTTATGTCTGGACTGGTCTTGTCCAGGCCATAGGGCTCCGGTACTATGGTATCCCGGGACTTGATCTTCCCGAAAACGTGGCTTTTCAGTATAAGGAACCTCCAGAGGAAGACGCTTTCATGAAGCCTGATGAATATGACCTCCTCATCGCTCATCCCACTGATTACCTCCTCAACGTGTGGCTCCCTAGAGTTTCATGTTTTGTACGGCCTCCTGGGAGTAGGGTCACTCGTGAACATAACCTTGCCCTCCTCAAAGGCGGCATGGCGATGATGGAGTATTTCAACGCCCTTGGGGGTCTTGTGAAAGAGCTGAAAACCCGGTGTGGGACGGTAGCTGCAATAAGTGGTATGCTCAAGGCACCCCTTGATATCCTTGCCGACAAGCTTAGGGGATACTATGGCTTGGTGAGCGACCTCTACGCACGTCCCGAGAAGGTTCTTGCCGCTTGTGAGGCTCTTATGCCACACCTTTTCCGGATTGCCCTCGATAGTGCTGATCCGGAAAAGAACGTACCTATCGCCTTCTGGATGCATCGAGGTTGTGTCCCCTTCATCAACCCAGAGCATTTCCGGAAGATTTACTGGCCAACCCTTAAGCCTATTGTTGAGGAACTCTGGAAGAGAGGGCATCAGGTGCTCTTTTATGCTGAAGGGAACTGGGATTACCATCTTGAGACGTTTCGAGAGCTCCCCCCAGGGAGTATCGTGTACCATGTCGACAAGGGCGATATCTTTACGGTGCACCGTGTCCTTGGAGATCGTTTTGCCATCAGTGGGGGAGTACCGAACGACCTCCTCGCCTTTGGCACTCCCGAGGAGGTCCGGGCATACTGTAAACGCCTCATCGACGAGGTTGCTCGAGATGGTGGGTACGTTATGGATGCGGGGGCAATCATTCAGGACGATGCGAAGGTGGAAAATGTACGGGCCATGACGGAGTTTACCCGTGAGTATGGGCAGTACTGAGAGGAGGGAAAAGATGTGAGTCGACCTGGTGTGTGCATGACTTGGGAAGAGGCAAAGGCGTACTTTCCGGTTGTCCTGGGGAATGAAGACATCGTTCGTGATATCTGGGAGAGGATTGAATACTGGTCTTGGCTTTTTGTGTGGCATGTACTTCTTTCCTTTTGAGGTGGTGGAGGGTTGTGTTCCGATGGCTTGCCGTCACCACGAATACCTACCATGGGTTTTCCCTTGAAGAAGCTCTTGAAGGGATAGCACGCGCTGGATTTCGCTACGTCGAGCTCTCATGTGTGGTTGGTTGGACAGAGCATTTTCGCTGCGATCAGGCGAAAGAGAAAGACCTTTTTGCCCTTCGGCGAAACGTAGAATCTTTTGGCCTTTCTGTAGTGAGTCTTAGTGCCCATGCCAATCTTGCCACGGAAGAGGGATGTGCTTACCTTTCCTCTGCGCTCCTTTCTGCTTCGCTCCTTGGGGCACGAGTGGTCAACACGGGAACGATTGAACAAGAACACGATATAGTGCCCTTGAAAAGGAACCTTGAGAGACTTATAAGAGAGGCTGAAACATATGGTATCTCTATAGGCCTTGAAACTCATGGAGAGGTGTTCCCTTCAGGAAGTCGGCTTCGAGAGCTTTTGGATGAACTCAAATGCCCTTGCCTTGGGATAAATTACGACACCGGGAACGTCATTTTCTACGGGAGCAAACGACCTGAGGAAGACTTGCCCGATTGCCTTCCGTATGTTGTCCATATGCACCTTAAGGATAAGCGAGGAGGTTACAAGGTCTGGGATTTTCCGCCTCTTGGAGAGGGTACGGTCGATTTTCCAAGGATCTTTAAGCTTTTGCGTGAAGCACAAAGAGACGTTCCACTCAGTGTAGAAATTGAGTTTAACGGGCTTTTTCGCCATCCTCGATCTTATGTGGACGAGGCAGTGCAGCTGTCTTTTCAGTATCTTCAGAGGATCATGGCAGAGGGGGATGTGCAGTGAAACGGGACGATTTCACTTTCTTTGACCTGAGGCAGAGGAAAAAAAGTGCCTCTATCGATCTCCTCTTTCCTGGCTGGAAGGAAGGGGATGAACGAGTGGTCGTTTTTTCGCCTCATGACGATGATGCTCTTCTTGGAGCAGGTTATCTCCTCCAAGCGATTCCCCTCTTTGGAGGGGAAGTCCACGTGGTCATCTTTTGCAATGGCTCTGGGGGATATAGTGTTATCGAACACAAGCACGTTATCACTGCTCTCCGGGCGCGGGAGACTGTACGAGCATATGAGAAAATGGGTCTTTTCCCTGAGCGTATTCACCGCCTGGAGTACGATGACTACAGCGTTTGGCCATTCATTGGCTGGAAACTCCCTTGTGGAGAGGGAACGGTCACGAGGGTCATCCCTTTGTTGCGGCGCCTGAGGGCGACTCGGGTTGTTCTCCCCAATGGACACCGGGAGCACCTTGACCATACGGCGGTCTTTATGGTTGGGGCTTTTGATGTTCCCCAAGCTGGGGATCCGGTTATGGCTGATTGGGGGGAGAGTACTACGATTCGCTCAATACTCCAGTATGCAGTGTGGAGCGATTTTTCCCTTGAAGATGCTCTCTGTACCGGAGACAGCCTTGAGGTGCGGGCAAACCGTGCTCTCCAGGCACCGTATGAGGCGGAAGAACGTGTTCGGGAGGCAATGCGTGAGTTCCAAACCCAGGCAAGGATTGTGGAGGGACTCCTCGAAACTCGGAAAGAACGGGTAGTTGGAGCTGAGAGAGTTCTTGAGGTGTATCTTGCTTTTGAGCCTCGTCCACGGTGCGATTATCGGAAATACGTTACGAGAGTTCTTGAAGTGATTGGGGAGGGTGGTGTTCAATGAAGAAAGTGGCAATTCTGGGTTCGGGTTTTATCGCCTCTATCCACATGGAAGCTTGGAAGACCATAGAAGGTGCTGAAGTGTGTGCGTTTTTTGAGGTGCATCCTGACAGAGCCTCCGATTTCCAGAAGAAGTATAATCTCCCCCACTACGACTCTTTCCGTACCCTCCTTGAAAGGGAAAACGTTGACGTTGTTGACATTTGCCTTCCCACGTTCCTCCATCGGGAGTACACAGAAATGGCAGCAAATGCTGGGAAACACGTGTTCTGTGAGAAGCCTATTGCTTTAACTCTTGAGGACGCTTTAGCGATGAGAGAAGTTTGCGCAAGAAACGGTGTGTTCCTCATGATAGGGCACGTCCTTCGATTCTGGGGGGAATACGTCGAGGCCAAAAAACTCCTTGATGCCGGAGTTTGTGGGAGAGTCCGTTTTGTCGAAGCGTTTCGCCTTTCGGTGACTCCGGTGTGGTCCGTTGGGGGATGGATTCTCGACCCTCGTCTCAGTGGTGGAGCATCGCTTGACCTCCATATTCACGATATTGACTACGTCAACTGGCTTCTTGGCGAGCCTGCAAAGGTCTTCGCTCAAGGAGTCCGTTCTGAGAGGGGGTCTTTTGACCATATCACCACTCAGGTTGAGTATAGAAGTGGGGCACTGGCGGTGATTCAAGGTGGATGGATGATGCAAGGCGATTTCCCCTTTACCTGTGGGTTTCGGATTCTCGGTGATAGCGGAGTCCTTGAGTGGACTTTTCGAGCAGGGGTCAACATTGAAGAACGGGGGAAATCGAGTCCCATGGTTCTCTACGAGAAGGGAGGGTCGCGGCGGGAAATCCAGGTTCCGGGAGGAGATCCTTACGGTGCTGAACTCCGGTATTTCCTGAATTGCGTGGAGAGGAAGAGTCCTCCAGAGCTTGGGACCGCGGATCAAGCTATCCTTGCTCTTCGGGTGGCTCTTGCCGCACAGCGCTCTGCTTCGGGAGGGAATTCTGTGGTCTTATGAAGCCGCTCCGGAAGGTACTCCTTGTTGAAGACGATGCCCTCTTGCGAGAACGGTGGGAAAACCTCCTGCGGGACGAAGGATATTACGTCATTTCGGTTCGTGATCGTGGCCTTGCACTGAATTGCCTCGATAAAGAAGAGATTGACATTATGCTCGTTAAGGAAGAGGTAGTGAGTGAGAAGAGCTTCGAACTTCTGGCTTTCGTCCGGCAGCACTTTCCCGATATGGTCATTGTCGTTACGGGAAGGGAAGAAAGCCCCGCGCGAGTTCGGGAGTTCCTGGCTAAAGGTGTGTACGAGTATCTTTCTCCGCCTTTCACACCGTCACGGATTCTCTCTGTGGTCCGGAGAGCCGATGCGCACCTTGCCCTCCTTGAGGAGAACAAAGACCTCCGGCGGAAGTTCACCCATAGGTTTTCTTTTGCTGGAATCACAGGAGTATCAGAGAAAATGCAGCGTATTTTCAATTTGATTCTCCAAGTTTCCCAAGTGAAACGTCCTGTTCTCCTTGTGGGAGAGCAAGGAACTGGGAAAGAGATGGTTGCCCGAGCGATTCATCGTTATGCCTTTGGGGAATCGAAACCTTTTGTCAAGGTTCTGTGTGGGGCGACGCTTCAAGGATTTCCCCAAGGAGAAATACAGCATCTTGAAGAGGGAACGCTGTACTTTGAAGACGTGCACCTCCTTTCTCTTCCCTTTCAAGCGGAGCTCCTTGAATTTCTGGAAGAGCAACGCTTTGGAAGCAAGAGTGGCAATGTCCGTATTATCGCTTCTTCGGAGGTTCCCCTGGAAGAAAAGGTCGCCCAAGGTGCATTCCGCAACGACCTTTTCTACTTCTTGAGCGTGGTTAAAATTGAGATCCCTCCTTTGCGAGAGAGGAGAGAAGATATCCCCTTTCTCATCGACCAGTTCCTCCGAGACATCGCTGAGGAGACTGGCCGGGGTCCGGTTCGTATTGATCGGGAAGCCCTCAAGATCCTCATCGAGTACGACTGGCCTGGGAATGTGGTTGAGCTTAAAAATACCCTTGAGGGGATAGTCATTCTTTCCCAGAGTGACACTATTACCCCTGAAGATATCCCTGAGCATATTCGACGAGGGAATATCTTGAAGGAAGGGATTATCGGTATCCGCCTTGGAACTCCTCTCAAAGAAGTGGAAAAATTGCTCATCCGAGAAACCCTTCGAGCCCATCGCTTTAACAAGACCAAAACGGCTCAAGTGCTTGGCATCAGCCTCCGAACACTGTACCGAAAGATTGAGGAGTACCGCCTTGGGGAGGAAATCCCCCAAAAGGTGTGAAATTTTTTTTGACTTTTTGACAAGTATGAGGGAGCCTTGGTTGTCTTTTTGGCAAATTTTTGGTGGAGTTTTTTGTCAAAATAACAGAAAACTGACCTTGACTGATATTGTCCTCCCCTTGCAATTTCCGCTAGACGGAGTACAATAGGGGCCGGACTAGGAAAATGGATGCGGAAAGGGGTGAAGTACCATGAAGATTAAGCCACTCGGGGATCGGGTTTTGGTGAAACGAGTTGAGGAAGAAGAAGTGCGGAAAGGGGGAATCATCCTTCCTGACACGGCAAAGGAAAAGCCACAACAGGGTCGTGTTATTGCCGTAGGGACGGGGAAAATCGACGAAAACGGCAATCGTAGACCTCTGGAGGTAAAAGAAGGTGATAGGGTTCTCTTTGGGAAGTATGCTGGTACTGAGGTGAAAATTGACGAAGAGGAATACCTCATCATGCGTGAGGACGACATCTTAGGAATCATTGAAGAGTAGAAAGGGGGTAGGCAGTTATGGCTAAGCAGATTCTCTTCCAAGAAGAAGCACGACAGGCAATCCTGCGTGGCGTTAAAACCCTTGCCGATGCGGTGAAGGTGACCCTCGGTCCGAAAGGGCGGAATGTCATTATAGAGAAGAAGTTTGGGTCTCCGACTATCACCAAAGATGGTGTAACTGTGGCAAAAGAGATTGAACTCAAAGACCCGAACGAGAACGTAGGAGCACAGCTCGTAAAGGAAGTTGCTTCGAAAACCAGTGACGTTGCTGGCGATGGGACCACAACTGCTACTGTACTTGCAGAGGCCATTTTCCGGGAAGGCCTTCGCAATGTCGCTGCTGGTTCGAATCCCATGCTGCTTAAACGGGGTATCGACAAAGCTGTGGATGCCGTGGTGAAGAAACTAAAGAGCATGGCTAAGGAAGTCAGCGATCGTAAGGAGATTGCCCAGGTTGCTTCTATTGCCGCTAACAACGATACTTCTATTGGTGACATCATCGCTGACGCTATGGAGAAAGTCGGCAAAGACGGTGTGATCACGGTCGAGGAAGCAAAGGGTCTTGAGACAACCCTTGAGGTCGTGGAAGGGCTGCAGTTTGATCGTGGATACCTCTCGCCCTACTTCATCACTGATCCTGAACGGATGGAATGCGTGCTTGAGAATCCGTACATCCTCATTTACGAAAAGAAAATTTCCTCGGTGCGAGACCTTCTCCCACTCCTTGAGAAGGTTGTCCAGAGAGGGAGACCACTCCTTATCATCGCTGAGGATGTAGAAGGCGAAGCATTAGCTACGCTTGTAGTGAACAAGCTGAAGGGCGTTCTGAGCTGTGCTGCAGTGAAAGCTCCTGGCTTTGGTGACCGCAGGAAGGCTATGCTTGAGGACATCGCTATTGTCACTGGTGGTCGATTCATCTCCGAAGACCTTGGCATTAAGCTTGAGAACGTTACTATCGAAGACCTCGGCCAAGCTCGTAAGGTAGTTATCGACAAAGAAAACACCACTATTGTTGAGGGCGCTGGAAAGCGAGAAAATATCGTTGCCCGTATGAACCAGATTAAGAAGCAAATTGAGGAGACCACTTCTGATTACGATCGGGAAAAACTTCAGGAGCGTCTTGCAAAGATCGCTGGTGGTGTTGCTGTGATTCGCGTTGGTGCAGCGACCGAAGCAGAAATGAAAGAGAAGAAGGCCCGCGTTGAGGATGCACTCCATGCCACTCGCGCCGCAGTAGAAGAGGGTATCGTGCCCGGTGGTGGCGTTGCTCTTATCCGGTGCATTCCAGCCATTGATGAGCTCAAACTTGAAGGCGATGAGAAAATCGGTGCACTCATTGTCAAGAAGGCACTTGAGGAACCAGCCAAACTTATCGCAGAGAACGCTGGCGAAGAGGGCTCAGTCATTGTGGAACGCATTAAGGCTTCGGATAATCCAAACTTCGGCTTCAACGCTCTTACCGGTGAATTTGTGGACATGTTTGAAGCTGGCATTATCGATCCAGTAAAGGTTGTCCGCATCGCCCTCCAGAACGCAGCAAGTGTCGCTTCGGTCATGCTCACCACCGAGTCTGTGATTACTGAAATTCCTGAAAAGAAGGAATCCCATACGCCTCCTGCACCAGAGTACTAACAGGGAGTATAATAGAGGGAGAGTTGCCCGGTGAGAGCGCTCTCACCGGGCAACGTCTTCATGGGGGTGAGAGCAATGCCCATTTATGAGTACCAGTGTTTGGATTGTGGAAAAGTCTTCGAGGAATGGCAGTCTTTTAACGATAAGCCTGTTTCCCAATGCCCATTTTGCAAAGGTCGGGTTAAGAGATTGTTGAGTAGAAACGTGGGCTTTGTTTTCAAAGGAAGCGGTTTCTACATCACCGATTATCGTTCGAAGAGCTCTTCCTCTGCCAGTGCAAGCTGCAGCTCCTGCACGTCTTCAAACTGTGCAACTTGTGGGAGTTCGGGGTCATCAAGCCGAAACGGTAAAGAGCAATCATGAATTTCTTTGGGTACCTCCTCCTTGTTGGTGTGCTGCTTCTTGTGGGTCTCTTCTGGGGGACGAGAAAAAGGGGTACCCAAGTATCGGTTGCTGAGTTCTGGAAGGAAAAAGAGCAGGAGTTTGGGGAGACACGAATCCTCTCAAGCTTTGCCCGCTATATAGGAGGCCATCCTCGATTTGAGCATATGACGGATGGCCTCCTCTTCTTAATGTCAAAAAGCCTTTGGTTTGAGAACTTCGAAAAAGGACCCAATATCTTCGGTTTCACGCCCCCCTTTGAGAAGGTTATCTTTCGTATTCCTCTCCACCGCATTCGGAGTATTGAATCTATCCCTGAAAAAGATATTGCGGGGGGAGAGTTTGGTCCTCGCCTGTTTCGTTTCCACCGGTTGAACCGCGCTCCGGTGTACCTTGGAATCCGCTACGTTGATGAATGGGACAGAGAACACATGCTCTACTTTGACAGCATGGTGGATGTGACCACTTGGCAGAGAGAGTTTAACAGAGCGAAGGTTTCCTATGTTCCTGAGGAGGAACCAAGGGGGGAGGGCGTTTGTCCCTCCTGTGGGAAACGAATTGCTCCCGATTTCCGCCTTTGCCCTTACTGTGGAAGGAAGCTCTCTTGAGGTGTGGCAATGCTCCCGGGTTTTCGCATTGGGCATCGTGAGGATTTTCGCCTTGCCACAGGATGCACGGTCTTTCTCTTTGATGTGCCTAACGTGGCGGTAGCCTCAGTGCATGGCGGCGCCCCTGGAAGTCGTGAGCTTCCAGCGCTCTTTCCTGGCCGTCTGGTTCCTGGGGTTGATGCTATTGTTTTGAGCGGAGGAAGTGCCTTTGGACTTCGCTGCGCTGAGGGTGTGGTGACTTTTCTGCGGGAGCGGAAAAGGGGATTTGCGACGAGAGCTACTCCTGTACCTATTGTGGCTCAAGCGGTTATTTACGATCTTGAAGTGGGAGAGGTTGCCTTTCCTGAGGCCGAATGGGGATACGAAGCAGCCCTTCGGGCGAACGATACCCTTCGTGAAGGAACAATTGGTGTGGGAACAGGGGCTACGGTAGGGAAAAGACATGGGATGGCTTGGGCAATGAAAGGGGGATTTGGGATAGGAAAAGCCAACCTTCCGGAGGGTTCCATATGGGCTTTCGTGGTGACCAACGCTCTCGGGGATGTTTACGATCCGAAATCGGGAATGCTTCTTGCTGGGTCTCGGGGAAAGGGGATAGGGGGTGCTGTTCCCCCTCCATTCAATACCACTCTGGCAGTAGTTGTCTTTGAACTTTCCTTTCTCCGCGAAGAACTTTTGGCTCTCGCATCGGTAGTCCATTCGGCCCTTGCCACGTGCATTCGTCCATTCGGTACGCTCTATGATGGGGACATCCTCTTCCTCGTTGCTCTGGGAAAGAAGTCACCACGTGATTACCTTCTGCTCGTCCAAGGGGTGTATGAGGCTGTTACCGAAGCTACGCTCAACTCGGTGAGGAGGGCTACTCCACTTTGTGGCATTCCTGCGTGCATGGTACAATAAGGAAAAACTGCTGACCGAAAGGCAGCAAGGGTAGGCTTTGGTCTTTTCCGTCTGGTATCTTCGCGAACTGGAACGGAGGTGGGAATATGTACCGTCGCTTCCTGCTTGCAGGAATTCTTGGAGCTTTTGCTTTAGTCCTCAGCATGACCCCTCTTGGGTTGATCCCTGTGCCGAATCTCTCTACCTATGCGACGACTATGCACATTCCTGCTATAATAGGAGGGATCATGGGAGGGCCTCTGGTTGGAGCCCTGGTGGGGTGTGTTTTAGCGCTTTTTACTATGCATCTTTTCTTAGGGAATCTTGTAGCATGCTTTGTCCCAAGGCTGCTCATTGGAGTTGTAGCGTTTTACACCTGGAGTGCCCTTGGCCGAGGAAACCTCGGTACTGTAGTGGGAAGCTTAGCAGGGACAGCAACGAATACCGTCGGTGTTTTGGGGCTTATGGTCCTTATGGGGTATTTCCGGTTTGAGCAGGTTATCCCTATCTTTGTCCTCAACGGGACGCTTGAGCTGATTCTCTCGGCATGTATAGTACTTCCTATTGTTCGAGTCTTGCAGAAGGTGGTGAAGATCGATTTCAATCCTCGTCGTTGACGTTGGAAATACCCATACGACCTTTGGGGTTTTCGACGGGAGGAAGCTCCTTGCACATTGGCGGGTAGCTACTTCACCTCGCCGTACCGCTGATGAGTGGGGGTTCCTCTTCCATTTTTTGATGGCGGAGAAAGGGATTGGAAGGGATGCCCTTGAACGTGCTATCGTGTCTTGTGTCGTCCCTCCTGTACTTGACGCCCTGCGGCAGCTTTTTGGTGGGCTGTGGAATGTCCCTTACTTTGTCGTAGGACCTGGAATAAGGACCGGTCTGTCCATCCGTGCTGAAGCAAAGGAAGTTGGAGCTGATCGTATTGTCAATGCTGTAGCTGCTGCGACACTTTATGGGGGTGACCTCATTATCGTCGATTTTGGTACGGCTACGACTTTTTGTGCAGTGACAGCAAAGAGGGAATACCTTGGAGGTGCTATTGCCCCAGGGATTGGCATCTCGTGTGAGGCTTTGTACGAAAAGACAGCAAAGCTTCCTCGGATAGACGTGGAGGTTCCCAAGCACTGCATTGGGCGGAATACGGTAGAGGCAATGCATGCAGGAGTCTTTTTTGGGCATATCGGCCTTGCCCGTGAGATTGTACGGCGTATGAAGCAAGAGTTCGCTGAAGATGCAAAAGTCGTAGGGACGGGAGGGTGGGGCATATTCCTCGCCCGGTACTGTGATTTTATCGATATCTTCAATCCGGTGCTTACTCTCGAGGGGTTACGGATTATCCATGAGCTCAACAGTTCCCGAGAATACGCCTGAGGTTGCTATTGTGGGGGAGTGGGCAAGGATTCGAGGATCTTTCACCAGCAATGGAACGCTCATCGTCGAGGGTATATTGAATGGTTCCGTCCGGTGTCCTCGTTTGGTCGTAATGGAGAAAGGAGAAGTTACCGGTTTCATCCAGGTAGGTGATGCCGAAGTATGGGGGACTGTTGGCGGGTTTGCACGAGCTGGAAAGATGGTGTGCCGAAGAACTGCTCGGCTTTTGGGATGCGTGATGGTGCAAAGCGTTGCGCTTGAGCCTGGAGTGGTCGTGGAGGGAGCAATTGTTTTTACAAAGCCTGAGGGTGACGATGATGAAGGAAAAGAGGGTCGTGAGCGTGAGTCTCGGCTCCTCGAAGAGGAACCATCGAGTGGAAATTGAACTTCTGGGATGCCGGTTCATCGTCGAGAGAATTGGTGTTGATGGGGACAAGCAGAAATTCGTTGCACTCCTTCGAGAGCTCGACGGTCGGGTTGATTGTTTCGGGCTTGGAGGGGCGGATCTCTACCTGCGGGCGGGAAAATACTGTTACGAAGTGGTTGACGTCGCTCGCCTCGTCTCTGTCCTTAGGAAAACCCCCATCGTTGATGGAGGAGAGCTTAAGGAAACCTGGGAGCGGGAAGTACCTCGCTATCTCGAAGAAAAGGAACACATCCCTCTGAAGGGGAAAACGGCCCTTATCATGAGCGGTATGGATCGATATGGCCTTGCGGAAGGCCTTGCCATGGTAGGATGTCGTCTCCTTATTGGTGATATGCCCTTTGCCTTGGGAATCCCGATTTTTTTGCGACACCTTTGGACACTTCGCTTTCTTTCCGTCCTTATGATGCCGGTTCTGCGTCGTCTCCCTATTGATTTTCTCTACCCTACTGGTAAGGCTCAAGAAGAGCCACGGCCCCGCTTTTTGTGGGCGTTTCAGAAATCAGATATCATTGCAGGGGATTTTCTCTACATTCGCAAGTTTATGCCCTGGAAGGTGGAGGGGAAAATGGTCATCACCAACACGGTGACCTCAGGGGATGTTGAGGATCTCAGGGCTCGTGGATTGGCTATTCTTGTCACCACGACGCCTGAGATGGAGGGACGGTCCTTCGGAACGAACGTGCTTCAGGCGATATTTGTGGCGCTTCTTGAAAAGCACCCAAAGGATATTCGTCCTGAAGAATACCTTGCCCTCTTGCGAGAGCTCAACGTGCGACCACGAGTGGTACGTTTCAGGGAGGTGGCAACTTGGAAATCCTGAGTTTCGAGGAGAAAAAGCGTATTGTGGACGAAACCATCGAGAAGTATATGAAGTATCTCAACCCGGGTCTTGCGCGGCTTTACAAGTTTGCTAACCTCGCCACTGTCGAGTGGAGGGGCGAAGGAGCAAAGGTGTTCGATATCTTCGGAGAGGCGTATATCGATTGCATTGGAGGCTTTGGTGTTTTCAACGTGGGGCGGAATCACCCAAGGGTCGTTGCCAAGGTTATAGAACAGCTGCAGCTTCTCCCTCTTTCAAGCCGAACTCTCTTTAATAAACACCAGGCGGATCTTGCCGAAATGCTTGCGCAGATTACTCCTGGAGACCTTCAGTACTCCTTTTTCTGCAATAGTGGTGCTGAGGCGGTGGAAGGAGCGCTAAAGCTTGCTCGGATGTATACGAAACGGAAGAAATTCGTGTCTGCTATAGGGGGTTTCCATGGAAAGACCTTTGGAGCCCTGAGCGTCTCAGGTCGTGAGGTCTACAAAAAGCCTTTTGAGCCCCTCCTTCCTGGCACAGAACAGGTTCCCTTTGGTGACCTTGAGGCTATGGAGAAAGCAGTTGATGAGGATACTGCGGCAGTCATTCTTGAGCCCATTCAAGGTGAAGGTGGAGTAATTCTCCCTCCCTCGGGGTACCTTCAAGGGGTTCGCGAGATCTGTACAGAGAGAGGGGCGTTACTCATCCTCGATGAGGTACAGACTGGTCTTGGGAGAACTGGAAAGATGTTTGCCTGTGAGCATTACGGTGTTGTCCCAGACATTATGACCCTTGCCAAGGGGCTTGGTGGAGGGGTTCTCCCTCTTGGAGCTTTCGTGAGTACTGCGGAGATCTGGCAAGTTTTTGAGGAGAATCCTCTGATACACAGTTCTACCTTTGGAGGGAACCCTCTAAGTTGTGTGGCTGGGATCGAAACTCTGAAGATTCTTAAGGAGGAGAATATCCCTGCTCAGGTGGCGGAGAAAGGGAAATACCTTCTTGAGAGACTCAAGGTGCTTCAAGGAGAGTTCCCAGAAATCGTTCGAGAAGTGAGAGGACTTGGATTACTTATCGGGATGGAACTCTTTGCAGAGGATGCTGCTTCACTTTTGGCCATGGAAATGGCGCAGAGAAAAGTCCTCGTTGTCTATACCCTGAATAATCCTAAGGTCATTCGCCTTGAACCACCTCTTACCATTACGTATGAGGAAATGGATGCGGTTCTTTCAGCCCTCTACGATTCTCTGAGAGAAGTGAGGGCTATAGTGCAGGAGATTGGAGGGTGAGGAGGGGTTTCCATGGCCCGTGTTGCTGTATCGCTACACATTCCAAAGAGTGCTGAGGTTGTGTACGAGAAGGCTAAAGATATTGAGGCCCTTGCTCGCTTCCTGCCTGATCTTGAAGAGGTGCGAATCCTCAAGCGCCAGGGACAGGAAGTCGAAAGCTTTTGGAAGGGGAAATTTCAGGGTCGAGAAGTGCGGTGGACGGAAAGGGATGTCTGGGATGATGCCAACCGAGAGTGTCGCTTTTTTGCCTTGGAGGGGGATTTTAAGAGATACGAAGGGATTTGGCGTTTCCAAGAGGTTGATCCATCGACGACGCTTGTGAATCTTGAGATAGAGTATGACCTTGGGATTCCGCTTGTGGGCCCTCTCATTCACGCCTTCTTGAAGAAGAAAATGGAGGAGAACGCGTTAGCGATGCTTCAAGCGCTTAAAAAAGCCCTTGAGGGGGAATAGGTTATGGATAGTTTCGCCTTCATTATCCACGCTATGGATGTGGGGGATATCAAGCGCCATATCCCTGTTTTCCGTCCTCTTCCGTCTTCTTGGGTAGAATACCTTGCTTCCCGCATTCCTCCTTTTATTCTCTCCCATGTCCGAGGAGTGCGGTCAGCGTACAATGGCAAGGAAATTGAAGGATGGTTTATTGGTCTCCCTATGACGCCACGGGCACTCCTTGAGTATCCCTTTCCCTTCGTGGCCGATCGTATTCGTCGCTGTGGCTTTCTTGCAGAGAAAAAGGGTGCAAAAATTATTGGACTCGGAGCGTTCACCTCTGTAGCAGGGGATGGAGGCATTACGGTCAAAAAAGGTCTGCGTATTGCGGTTACCACGGGGAACAGTTACACTGTGGCTACAGCTCTTGAAGCGCTTGAGCTTGCTTGCTCGAAGATGGACATCGATCTTGAGAAGGAAACAGTAGCCGTGGTCGGGGCTACTGGATCCATTGGAAGGGCGTGTGCACTTCTTCTTGCTGAGCGGGGAAGGAAAGTACGGGTTATCGGGCGAGATCCAGAAAAAGTGGAAAGAGTTCGAAGGGAAGTTGCGTCTTTGAGTACGCATCCAGTTGAGGGGTTTGTGGATGTGGAGGAGGGTATCAGAGGGTGTCGAGCAGTGTTGACGGTAACCTCGGCTATCGGGAACATTATCGCCCCCTCTTGGATTGCAAGGCATGCAGTGGTTTGCGATGTTTCTCGACCTCGGAACATAGCTGAGGAGGTGGCCAAAGCGCGCAAAGACGTTCTGGTTATTGAGGGAGGTGTTGTGGACGTGCCAGGGGATCCAGACTTTGGGATGGACTTTGGATACCCTCCTAAGAAGGCCTATGCTTGCATGGCGGAAACGATGATCCTCACTCTTGAGGGACGTTTCGAGGACTATACCCTTGGAAAAGAAGTAAGCGTTGCCAAAGTGAAGGAAATCGATGCTCTAGCTCGAAAGCATGGATTTCGAGTTTCGGGCTTGCGAAGCTTCGGAAAAGAGGTCTCTGAAGAGGAAATCGAACGAGTAAAAAAAGCTACAGTTGCTTCGCCATAGCTTTTGCGGTTTCCCACGCCGCTTCGCAAATTCTTTCACAATCCTCTTCAGTATGCGCTGCAGAAAGGAACCAGCTTTCAAAAGGTGAGGGAGGGGGAAGGATTCCGCGGTCAATCATCCCTTGGAAGAAAAGGGCGTACAGCGCAGCGTCTGCAGAGAGAGCACTTTCTGTGTCCACGACTGCTCTTGTGGCGAAAAAGGGTGTGAACATGCTTCCTATAGCATTCACCACGAAGGGGATGCGGAAGAAAGCGAAGATATCCTCGAGTTCTGAGGTGAGCTTTTGAGTCCGCTTGTCCAAATCCCTGTAAATGGAGGGGTTTTCCTCGAGGATGGTAAGGGTGGCGTATCCAGCGCAAGTGGCTATAGGGTTCCCGGCAAGTGTCCCTGCTTGGTACACGGCTCCTTCAGGAGCAAGAAGGCGCATAAGCTCTTTCTTTCCTCCGTAAACGCCAAGCGGGAGACCCCCGCCAACGACTTTGCCAAGGATGGTCAAATCTGGTTGAATGCCGCATATTCCCTGATATCCAGAAAGGGAAAGGCGAAATCCAGTGATCACCTCGTCGAAGATGAGGAGGGCACCGCACTCTCTCGTCTTTTCTCGAAGAAGTGGCAAGAACGCAGGATGAGGGAGCACGACACCCATGTTTCCAGCAACTGGTTCCACAATGACTGCGGCAAGTTCCTTGCCAAAAAGTTCGAACGCCTTTTGCGTTGTCTCAAGGTCGTTGTAGGAAACGACAATGGTGTCACTTGTCCATTCTTGGGGGATACCCTGAGAATCGGGGGTGCCGAAGGTTAATCCTCCTGAACCGCTTGCGACAAGGAGTACATCGACATGCCCATGGTAACAACCGGCGAATTTGAGGATTTTTTTCCGTCCGGTGGCAGCTCGAGCAAGTCTGAGGGCGCTCATGACCGCTTCAGTGCCTGAGTTCACGAAACGCAAAACTTCGATAGAGGAGAAGTGCTTTTGGATTTTCTCACCGAGGAGGACTTCGAAGGGGTGATTCAAGCCAAAGCTCGTTCCTCGACACGCTTGGTCCACGAGACTTCGGACGACTTTTGGGTGTGCATGGCCAAGGATAAGCGCTCCCCAGGACATGAGGCAATCGATGTAAGCGTTGCCGTCGGCGTCGAAAACCTTGCTTCCTTTCCCTTTTTGGATGAACAACGGTTGTCTACCTACGGCTCGAAATGACCGGACAGGGCTATTCACTCCTCCTGGAAACATTGCAGTGGCTCTTGAGACGAAGACAGCGTTCCTTTGAGGTAGTGCCCGAGGATTCTCTGAGGTAAGAAGGTTTTCGAGCCAGATTTTTAAGGTAGCTGCTCGTAGCGGATCTTTACCCTCTGTTGCAATAGCAAAGATTGCTTCTTCGGTTTCACCGAAAGCTGGAGTGATGCAATTCCCTAAATCTCTTGCACTACACACGTTCACGAGAAGCCCCCTTTTCTCTGCTTCTTCCGCAATGAAACGGTTGAGGGTGGGATCGTTTGTGGCGGCAAATACGATGTTGTGTCCATCAAGGTCCTCAAGGGTAAACGGTCTTTTGACAAGCGAGACTTTGTTCTCTTGTGCAAGACGTTCCACCTCTTCCGTTACTAAGGGAGCAACGACTGTTACTCTTCCGCCTCGACGTACAAGGCTACGTATCTTTCTTGTGGCTACCTGTCCGCCTCCAACGACTAGGCAACGCATTTTAGCGAGGTTGATAAAGAGAGGATAAAAGCCCATTATCTCACCCTTCCTGAATCCATCGTACGGCTTGCAAGGCAAAGTAAGAGATGATGAGGTCTGCTCCAGCACGCTTTATCGAGAGGAGGAGCTCAAGGGCGGTTTTCTTTTCCTCTATAGCGCCCGAGAGGGCAGCGTACTTTACCATGGCATACTCACCGCTGACTTGGAACGCAGCAAGAGGAAGGGGGAAGCGCTCTCGGAAAGCACGAATGACATCGAGATAGGGAAGGGCAGGTTTCACCATGATGATGTCTGCACCTTCAGCAACGTCTGCCATAGCCTCCCTTATGGCTTCTCTTAGGTTTGATGGCGCTACTTGGTACGGAGATCGGTCTCCAAAGGCTGGGGCTGAGTTTACCGCCTCTCGGAAGGGAGTGTACAGCGCTGAAGCAAACTTTGCGGTGTACGCCATGATAGGAATCTCCTGAAAACCGGCCTGATCAAGAACTTCGCGAAGGAAGAGCACGTGGCCATCCATCATGTCAGAGGGTGCAATGCCATCGCTTCCAGCTTCACAGTGGGAGAGTGCTATACGGGCAAGGTATTCAAGGGTTGCGTCGTTATCGATGTGGCCATTTCGGAGGACACCACAGTGTCCAGATGTCGTGTATGCGCAGAGGCAAACGTCGGTGAAGATAAACATTTCTGGAATTGCTTGCTTGAGCCTTCGAATAGCTTCCTGTACGGCTCCTTTGGGATTCCAGGCTTCGCTTCCTTCGCTGTCTTTGTGCTCAGCTCGTCCAAAAAGGAGGATGCTCTTGATACCAGAAGCGTACGCATTTTCGACCTCTTTCACAAGTTCGTCTGGAGAGAAAAGGTATACGCCTGGTAGAGAGGGCAGGCTTTTGCGGACACCTTTTCCCGTGACCACGAAAACGGGCCACACGAAATCCTCGGGAGAGAGACGAACTTCTTGGAGCATGGTTCTCAGTGTCTGCGAGGAACGTAAACGGCGGTTTCTTACAAACCTCGGTGCCATTGCATCACCTCGCGAAGGACATCGTCAAAAGCTGGTGAAGCGACAATCCGCTCAAAAGAAACACCTCTTTCTTCAAGGTACGAGGCTGTAGTTTGCCCCATGGCCCATACAGCGCATTGCGGTACTTGTCCCTCTGTGGCTGAGACAAAGGCATCATATGCGGAGGGACTCAAAAAGACGAGAAGGTCAAGACCAACCTCGAGTTCTTCAAGGAGCACAGGGAAAAGACGAGTGGCATGCTCCATAGAGTACACCGGAAAAACCTCTGCAAACCATCCCCTCAGTAGGAAGTTTTCCTTGAGAGCTTGTCCACCCCGGTCTGAGGTAATGATAGCTACTCGGTGGGGTGGAAAATGGGCTGTTTCTTGAAGGAGCGCTACAGCATTCCCTGAAGCCACATAGTCCGCGTACAATCCCCACTGCGCGAGGGCTTCGGCCGTTTTTCTCCCTATCGTCCAAAGGCGTGCTGTATGGAGGGTACGTATGTCTTTCCCTTTGCGGAAGAGCTGCTCAAAAAAGATGGAGACAGCGGTAGGGCTGGCGAAGAGAATCACCGTAAAGTGCTCGAGGCAGGTGAGGAACCTGTCGAGGACCTCATGATGAGATACAGGCTGCAGAATTGGCATGGGGATAACCTCTATACCCTCCCTTTCGCAGGAGAGCACCTCTTCGCTTATCCATCTCTCCTTCCTCAGAACGTCCCGGCTTCCTACGATCATAACCCGCTTGGAAGAGGAGGGAGGTTTGTCTTCTCCCCGGAGAGCGTGACTTATGGATACCATTTGGCCGATGAGAACAAGAAGGGGGTTCCGAAGTCCTTTTTGTTCCTGGAGCCAAGCAATGTTCTCAAGGTTTCCGAACACCACCCGCTGTCGTGGATTTCCCGCCCATTCCACAAGGCAGGAAGGCGTTTTCGGATCTTTCCCCGATGCTACAAGTCGTGCTGCTATGGTTGCAAGGGTTGATGAGCTCATGAGGAAAACAAGGGTGCCGGGAAGCCGGGCGATGAGTTCCCATGGAAGCGAGTCGAGCGCTTCCTTTGGATGTCCGCTGAAAACATGGAATGACTGACTCATGCCTCGGAAGGTAAGGGGGACAAGGGCACGCGATGCAGCGACGTGAACGGAGGAAATCCCTGGGATGACCTCAAAGGGAATACCGTGTGTGGCAAGGTATAGGGCTTCTTCACCACCACGGCCGAAGACAAAGGGATCGCCCCCTTTGAGTCGCACCACGGTTCTTCCTTCTTTGGCTTCCGAAAGGAGAAGGCGGTTGATGTTTTCCTGCTGAGCGGCAGGAGTTCCAGGTGTCTTTCCCACAGGAATGAGTTTTGCCTCTCCTTTTGTGAGCAAGAGGACGCGTCGGTCAACAAGCCGGTCGTAAACCACAACATCGGCATGTTCGAGGAGAAAGCGAGCATACTCAGTAAGATACCAGAAGCTTCCTGCACCAGCACCAACAAGGTAAATCTTGCCTTTTGCTTTCATCCCTTCAACTCCTCGGCAAGAGAACGGATTATGGCTTCGCCATCTGAGAGGAGTCCTTCTCGTAACCCTTTTCGTTCTCCAATCATGCCGATGAAGCGGAACCACTCTCCCCTGACCTCAGCCCATGCGCCAATAGCCTTGCGACATCCACCCCCGGAGAAGGAGAGAAACATCCGTTCCAAAGCAATGGCTTCGGCTGTTGCTTGATCATGGAGTGGACGGAGGATTTCCTCCCAACCCTCGCCACAGCGGGTTTCGCAGGCCAACGCACCTTGTCCTGGGGCAGGGACGAAATCCCAGGGGTCGAATATCTCGACAACTCTCCTTTCAAGGCCGAGTCGGAGGAGTCCAGCGTATGCCAGAACAACAGCGTCGATTTCCCTTTTCTCCACCTTGGCTAAACGCGTAGTAACATTGCCTCGCAAAGGAACAATATGCAAGTCCTTCCGTTTGGCAAAAATTTGGACTATCCTCCGGGGACTCCCGGTACCAATGGTGCTCCCGGGAGGGAGCTCAGAAAGTGTCTTCCCCGATGACGAAACGAAGCATTCCCTTGGATCTGCCCGCTTAGGAATGGCTGCAATGCAGAGACCCTTGGGAAGCTTTGTGGGGAGGTCTTTAAGACTGTGGATGGCTAAATCTATTGCATTTCGTAGAAGAGCTTCTTCGATTTCCTTTACAAATACTCCTTGATCCTCAAAATCCCGGCGCTTGTTCACGTCACCTTTGGTACGAATAACGTGTACTTCAATGTGCGCCACGCCAGGAATGTTGCGCAAATATCTCACGACTTCTTCAGTTTGTCGAAGGGCAAGAGGACTTCCTCTTGTTCCAACGCGGACGACGCGTCGCATCGCTCTTCAAAAAACCTCCTTATAGACTCGACAGTTTTCCGCGTCACCTTTCTGTGCAAATACTCAAGATACGGCGTGTAGGTCTTGGCGCATCCTTTTTCCTCGGTAAAGATAGTTTTGAGGTAGCCAAGGACCGTCTGGATAAGGGGATCGGCATCAAGCCCTCGGAGTTTCCTCATAAAGCGCAGAACTTCCTCTTCTACAAGGGTTTCAAGGGTGGCAATTTTTTCTGGGAAGGGTAGGGTCTGTTCTCTGGCGAGACGGAGAAGTTCTTCAAGGAAATACACCCTTTTCCCAAGGCATGTTATTTCGGGATCGATGTTTCGGGGGACGGCAAGATCAACAAAAACATAGGGGAGATCGCAAGGGCAGACCATGTCCGGGGTGAGAGTGTAGCGCAACGCGTTTGCTGCACACACAACCGCATGTGACTGGGAGAGGATATGAGCTTTTTCGTCTTCTCTTACGGCGACAAATGGAGGGTTTTGGGGCACATGTTCTCTGTGGCGCGTCCACACGAAAATCGTCTGTACTCCTCGGGCAAGGAGCGCACCAGCTACAGAGCGTCCTAGCATTCCCCAACCAAAGAGGGCAATAGCCTTCCCGCGGAGAGAAACGAGTTCTTTTTCAAGAACTGTAGCTACGAGTGAACCAAAGGATTGGAAAGCGTATTCGCTTGGCAGGTGAGCTCTTAGCTTTTTCCCTACATGGAGAGCGGTTTGGAAAAGGAGGTTTAGAACCTTATTCGTGTGGTTTTCCCGCCAAGCCTTTTCCCAAGCCCTCCGAACCTGACCAAGGATATGTACTTCGCCGAAAAGAGCCGACTCTAATCCTGCTGTAATACGGAAGAGACGACGTACGGCATCTTGCTCCTCGAGGAAAAACACCTCTTGGGAATCGACAACACAGAAGGGGGGTTCTCTTCGGGTTGTACCGTACACTTCAAGGCGTTGACAAGTCGAGAGAACGACGAACCCCGAGTAGAGATTCTCTCGAAATGCTTTTATGGCGGCCTCTTGGAGGAGTACGGGAAAGTATTCCCAAGATGCAAAGCGATTGTCAAGGCCAAAAACGAAGAGACGCTCTTTTGCCATTACCTACTCCTTCCCCGTCGAGCGCGAGTCCAGAGCTCAGGTACAGGCAGGTCTCCTGACTGAGGCTCATCACTCTCTCCGCCTTCCCGGTTTCCCAGTGGCACAAGGGAGAGAGCTCCCCATCACAGTGGCGCGACCGTGCAGGAATTTCACCTGCTTCCCTTTTAAGCCCCGGAGGGCACCTGCACCACAGAGACATTATATCCGAATTGAGAGGGGGAAGAAAAGGGATTTTCTTGATATAGGAGTCCTACAGTTCTATAATGGAAAATGATAATACTTTTCATTGGAAGGTGACATCCTTGCAAGAGAGATGGAAGGAAGTCTTTCGCAGTTTCAACAAAAAGGCAACGCCCTCTCGGTGTGCCATTGTCGAAGTCTTCGAAGAGAAGAAGAAGCACCTTTCAGCAGAAGAAGTGTACGAATGCCTCAAGGCGAAGAAAAAGAAGATTGGTATTGCAACCGTGTATCGAAATCTCGATCTCCTTTTGCGGATGGGTGTACTCAGGAAGGTGAACTTCGGGGATGGGAAAGAGCATTACGAAATGGCTCGTCAAGCGTTACAGCACCACCATCTCATCTGCACGAGGTGTAAGGAAGTTATCGATTGTGGAGAGGTAGGAGGAGAGGTGTTTTTCGAATCCCTTAGGGAGGACCTTGCAAGGAAGTACCATTTCCTGGTGGCGTCCTACCACGTGTACTTCTATGGATTGTGTCCTCGCTGTCAGCACAGTCTGTGAGCAAGGGGTGTGGTCACGTGGAAGAAGTGCTCTCGCTTGCTGAGATGGAAACAGGGAGTAGAGGTGAAATAGTTCGTATCGACGGCGGAGAAGGGACGGTGAGAAAGCTGTGGGTCCTTGGGGTCGTGCCAGGGAAAAAGATAGAGAAGGTGAGCTCTATTCTCGGCAAAGGGCCAGTTGTCATCCGGTTAGGACAGCAAGAGATAGCTCTTGGCCGGGGAGTGGCGCAGCGAATTCTCGTAAGGGTCGAACGCTGAAGCGTATTGTCCTTGCAGGGAATCCAAATGTTGGCAAGAGCGTTATTTTCACGCAGTTGAGTGGGATTTACGCTTTTTCCTCAAACTACCCTGGAACAACGGTTGACTTTATGCGAAGCTACGTTGAGTACCAAGGCGAGTTCTTTGAAGTTGTTGATGCCCCGGGTACGTATTCTCTTGAGGAGACTGCTGAAGTAGGGAGGATTGCTGCTCGTCTTGTCGAGGAGGCGGACATTGTCGTAAACGTTATCGACGCAGGAAACCTTGAGCGGAATCTCTATCTTACCCTCGAGCTCGTAGAGAGGGGAAAACCTATGGTGGTTGCCCTTAACATGTGGGATGAGGCAAGGAAACAAGGCATTGAGATTGATTTTCAGGCCCTCGAACGAATTCTTGGCATCCCAGTTGTCCCAGTCGTTGCCACCACTGGGGAAGGCATTCGAGACCTTCTTGCTGCGCTTTCCCAAGCGCGAATACCACACTTTGTCTCCTCTGGTCATGCGCATCGCTGGGAGGACATTGGGAAGATCATCACCGAAGTCCAAAGATTCTCGTATCGTCGTCTTACTTGGCGGGATACCTTACAGCGAATCACCATTTTACCTGGAGTAGGGTTTGTTTTTGGTCTTTTCGTTTTGGTTGGGATTTTTTTTGCAGTTCGCTCTATCGGTGAGGGGCTCATCACGTACCTCCTCCATCCCCTTTTTGAGAAGTACTATCTTTCCTTCCTCGAACGGCTAGGAGTGTTCCTCTCTCGGTACCCCTTGTGGTACGAAGTCCTCCTTGGGAAGCTTGTCGACGGTCGTCTTGATTTTGAGCGTTCTCTTGGTCTTCTTTCGACAGGGGTTTACGTGTCTCTTGGGGCTGTCCTCCCTTATGTCTTTGCCTTTTACCTTGTCCTTGGGGTCCTTGAGGATATAGGGTACTTGCCCCGTCTTGCGGTGTTCCTTGACGGGTTTTTGCACCGCCTCGGGCTTCATGGGTACTCGGTTGTTCCTATGCTCCTTGGGTTGGGATGTAATGTCCCAGGCATCATGGCGACACGCATTCTCGAAAGCGAAAAAGAGCGGTTTGTGGTAACCCTTCTTATCGCTATCGGTATCCCCTGTTCGGCGCAACAGGCGCTCGTTTTTGGCGTTCTCGCTCCCCATGGTGTTACGCCTATCCTTGTGGTGTACGGGACACTCCTTGGGGTTATTGTCCTTCTTGCCCTTCTTCTTAAGCATCTTGTTCCGGGGTTTCGGCCGCCGCTCATTTGCGAAATTCCTCCGTATCGCCTCCCTTTTCCGAAAGCTGTTCTTTCGAAGCTTTGGGTTCGCTTGCAGGGCTTTCTCCGGGACGCGTTGCCCATTGTTTTCCTTGGAGTCCTTGCGGTCAACCTGCTTACGCTCATGAATGTCCTTCCCCATCTTGTACGACTCATAAGCCCGTGGATAGCTCGTGCTCTCGGCCTTCCTCGGGAGGCACTTTTGGTCATTGCTCTGGGGTTCTTACGAAAGTACATGGCCATGGGACTCCTCTTGCCTCTTGGTCTTTCGGTGAAGCAGCTTGTTATCGCAAGTGTTATCCTTTCCATTTTCTTTCCGTGTGTTGCGGCTTTCGTGGTTATTCTTCGGGAGTTTGGGTGGAAGAAGCTCCTTGTGGCGGTAAGTATTATGCTCTCTTTCGCTTTCGTGATAGGGAGTTTTCTGAACCTTGTGCTTTGGTGAGGAGGTAAAAGGATGCGTCGGTACTTTTTTGGGGACATGGGGTGTTTCTGTTTTGGGATGCACTTTTTCCCGGGTTTTGGTCCCCGATGGTGGGCTTTTAGTCGGGAAGAAGAGCTTGAGATGCTTCGGGAAGAAGCAGAATTCCTGCGTCGGAGACTCTCTTGGATTGAGCGGCGCATAAAAGAACTCGAGGAAGAGAAAGCGTAGCTCCTGCGGTATAATATGGGGAAATGCATGGATTCATGGAAGGTGACTTTTTGTGCTCATCGTCGTCCACGGTGGTATCTGCGTTGGGGAAATTCCAAACGTATACGAGCCTTTGTATCAGGCCTGTATCGTGGGCATGGAGACGTTGCAGGAGAAGAGTGCGGTTGACGCGGTGGAGGAAGCAGTGAAAATTCTTGAGGACGATCCACGTCTCAACGCGGGCACGGGAGCTTTTCCGAATCTTTTAGGAGAAGTAGAGCTCTCTGCAAGTATCATGAAAGACGACTTCTCTTGTGGTGGGGTTGCAGCCATACGGAATGTGCGACACCCTATTTCTGTCGCTCGGGCTGTTATGGAAAGGACCAAGCACGTCCTGCTTGTAGGGGAAGGAGCGAATCTCTTTGCGCGCCTTTTGGGATTTGAAGAGTATAACCCCGTTGGCGAGCTTACGGTGCAGGTTCTTGAAAGATCCATCGAGAGAGCTTCACAAGAAAGGGACTCTATCTACCATTACTACCTGAAAAGGGCTCGTGAACGTCTCCGAAGGCTTCGTTTTGGGACTGTTGGGGCTGTGGCTTTGGATGCCTCTGGGCATATTGCCGCTGGAACTTCTACCGGGGGCATTGAAATGCAGCTTCCAGGAAGAGTTGGCGATTCCCCTATTGTGGGGTGTGGGACGTTTGCTTGGGAATGGGGTGGGGTTTCGATGACTGGTGAAGGGGAAGGTATTGTGAAGCTTGGCCTTGCTCGGAAAATCGCTGAGTGGATGGAGGAGATGTCTGCCCAGGAAGCTGTCAATCGGGGGATGGAGCTTGCGCGTCGATTTGGTGTCGTTTGTGGGGCTATTGCTGTCAGGAAGACTGGAGACGTAGGTTTTGGAGAGCAGGGAGGGAAACTGACTTTTGCGTACTTCAAAAAGGGGATGAGTGCACCTTGTGTTTTTCCATCAGAGAGTTGACGCTTGTGGAGGAAAAGGGGTATAACATAGTCAAACCTTTCGGGAGGTGATTCGATGAGGTGGTTTGTAGCTCTCAGTGGGGTGGTGTTTGCTCTTGTTCTCGCTTTCTCGGCTTTTGCTGCTGAACCTATCAAGGTTGGAGTAGTTATGGGTCTTACCGGTCCTTGGGCGTCTATCGATACTCCGGCCCTCAATGGGGTAAAGCTTGCCGCGGAAGAGATCAACAAAGCAGGGGGGATTTTGGGGAGGCCGGTTGAACTGAAGGTTGTGGACACAAAGGCTGATGAAGGTGAAACGGTTGCTGCAGTTATCAGACTCATCGAGAACGAAAAGGTTTCGGCGCTCATCGGGTACTGTGATACGCACTGGGTGAATATTGCTGCACCTTTGGCCAGAGAGTATGGTATACCCTTTATCACTCCGGGAGCGACCCATCCTCGGATTCCCGAGCGCACTGGCGCTTGGCTTGCTTGCTTTGGTGATAACGCTCAAGCTGCGGTCATTGCTGAGTATGCGGTGAAGGACCTAGGCCTCAAAAGAGGAGCAATCTGGGTGGATACAGCAGTGGACTTTAGCGTCGCTGTGTGTGCATACTTTGCCGATGCCTTAAAGCATTACGGAGGCGAAGTTGTTTACGAGGACTACTTTGAGACAAGTTGGACGGATTTCTCAAGCATGGTTGCTCGTCTTAAGGAGTATGAAGACCGGGGAGAAGTTGACTTTGTCTATGTCGGAGCCATTCCTGGAAATTGCGGTCTCATTGTGAAGCAAATCCGTGAGGGTGGTGTAACCATCCCTATCCTTGGCGAGGATGGCTTTGATACGCCTCTTCTTGTGGAAACTGCTGGGGAAGCGGCGGAAGGTGTGATTTTCGCTACGCACATGTCTCTTGAGGATCCGAATCCTCTTGTCCAGAAATTCAAGAGTGATTACCAAGCGATGTTTGGTAATCCTCCAGAGAACGCCTTTGCTGCCCTTGGGTACGATGCTCTGAAACTCCTTGCCAAGGCCATTGAAATTGTCGGTACTGATGATCCCAAGAAGATTCCCGAGGGTCTTGCCCAAATCAGAGACTTTCAAGGTGTTTCTGGAACCATCTCCTATGAGGCTGGGAATCAGGTGCCGAACAAGTCTGTAGCGGTGATTGAGGTAAAGAACGGGAAGTTCGTTACTATAAAACAGGTTGCTCCTGCGTATCTTCCCGATCCAAAGATTGCCAAGTGAAAGGAGGGTAGGGGAGGGGGAAGCCCTCCCCTCTTCTCTTGTATGGGCGAGTGGATTCTTGAAGTTAAAGATCTATGGAAGCACTTCGGTGGTCTTACAGCGGTCAGCGGTTACGAACTGAAGCTTCCCAGAGGAGCGATCTACGGGCTTATTGGGCCAAACGGTGCAGGGAAGACAACGGTTTTTAACCTCATCAGTGGTGTTCTGAAACCCTCGCGAGGGAAGATTTTTTTTAAAGGAAGGGACATTACCCGCCTTCGCCCCGATGTGATTACTGCTTTGGGGCTTACACGAACTTTTCAAAATCTCCGTCTCTTCCCTTCTCTTACTGTGGAGGAAAACTTGAAAGTTGCAGCGCATGTGCACGCGCGATGTGGGTTTCTCTCAACCCTTTTTTGTACTCCCTCCTTCTTTCAAGAGGAGACAAAAATTGAACGAAAAGTCGTTGAAATGCTTGAGCGTTTTGGTATGTACGAGTTCCGGAAAGAACTCGCTGCCAATCTTCCCTATGGTTTGCAGCGTAAGCTTGACATCGCCCGTGCTCTTATGACCGAGCCTGAGCTCATCCTTCTTGACGAGCCATCGGCGGGAATGAACACAAAAGAGGCTGACGATTTGGCGCATCTTGTGGCCGAGATCAAACGTGACCTCAACCTTACGATGATGATTGTTGAGCATCGCATGTCTTTCGTTATGGGGCTTGCTGAGGTTATACAGGTTCTTGATTATGGTTCGGTTATTGCCACGGGAACTCCTGAGGAGATCCGTAAAGATCCTCGGGTCATTGAAGCCTACCTGGGGACAGGTGATCTCGTTGCTTAGGTTGGAAAAGGTTACGGTAAAATATGGTGTTATCCCTGCGGTGCAGGAGCTCAACCTTGAGGTCCGTAGGGGACAAATTGTAGCGCTCCTTGGGGCAAATGGGGCAGGAAAAACAACGACTCTCAAGACTGTGGTTGGGGTACTCAAACCTGCTCACGGTCGGATCCTTTACGATGGAAAGGACATCACTACACTTCCTGCGCCACAACGCGTCCGTATGGGAATTTGCCTTGTTCCTGAAGGGCGGGGGATTTTTGGTCGCTTGACGGTTAGGGAAAACTTG
This sequence comes from Candidatus Caldatribacterium sp., assembly GCA_025060675.1. GTDB lineage: Bacteria > Atribacterota > Atribacteria > Atribacterales > Caldatribacteriaceae > Caldatribacterium. Next base: position 22,108 of record JANXBI010000014.1, on the reverse strand, counting down.
CTCCTTGGGGCATACCATAGAAAGGATCAAAAAGAGGTGGTGAAAGACCTTGAGGAAGTCTACCGCCTTTTCCCTCGCCTGAAGGAACGAGAGCATCAGATTGCAGGGACTCTCTCTGGTGGGGAACAGCAGATGTTAGCGATAGGGCGAGGCCTTATGTCTCGTCCCAAACTCATGCTCCTTGACGAACCCTCCCTTGGTCTTGCTCCGCTCATTGTTCGAGAACTCTATGCCCTCATCCGGAGTATTCGTGAAAGGGGTGTGACTATTCTCCTTGTAGAGCAAAGCGCTCCTATGGCCATAGGAATTGCTGACTACGTATACGTTCTGGAGACAGGAACGGTGAAGATTTCTGGAACTCCTGAGGATGTCGAGTCCCTCGAGGAGGTCAAAAAGGTCTATCTGGGAGGATAGGAATGTTTTCGTTGTCCTACTTTCTCCAACAGAGCATGAATGGTGTTATTTTGGGGTGCATCTACGCCCTCCTTGCTCTTGGGATGACGGTAGTGTATGGTATTCTTCGGCTCATCAATTTTGCCCATGGAGCTCTTATTACCTTAGGGGCCTTTTGTATGTACTTCGTTTTCTTTCGCCTCGGTTGTCCCTTCGTGGCCTCGATTTTCCTTGTCCTTGGATTTGGGGGGCTTATGGGCCTTGTGCTTGATTTTGTGGCTTATCGGAAACTTCTGGGAGGTCCGGAGGTGGCTCTCCTTATCACTTCGCTCGGCTTTTATACGTTCATTGAAAACTCTACGAAACTCCTCGCATCGCCTCAGCCTTATGCTTTCAAAACCCCATCTTTTCTCGCGACTTTGTATCGAACACCTTTTCTGACCTTTCGCGCTATTGACGTCTTCATTATCCTCTCCTCCTTTGCCATCATGTTTGCATTTCATCTCTTTGTGAGGCGGACGAAAATGGGCATCGCTATGCGAGCCACGTCTGAAAACCTCGAAGTTGCCAATCTCATGGGTATAGAGGTGAATCGGGTTATTTCGGTCGCTTTCGTTCTGGGCTCAGCCATTGCGGCTTTTACGGGGTTTCTGTGGGGAGCAAAGTATGGCCAGATTTCCTATGACATGGGTTTTTTGACTGGGGTGAAAGCATTTGTGGCTGTGGTCGTAGGAGGGGTAGGGAGTGTTCCGGGAGCTATGCTTGGAGGATTTGTCCTCGGGCTTGCTGAAATCCTCTCTATAGCTTTTTTGCCGACTCGCTTTGCCGAATACCGTGATGGTATTGTCTTCGCCATCCTTATTCTTGTTCTGCTTGTGCGTCCTTCGGGTATTATGGGCATGAAAGAAGAGGTGCGAGTATGAAGCGGGAACTTTGGTTCCTCATTGGAGGAGTTGCCCTTTTTGGTGCGCTCTTTGTGGCGGAGCGGACGCTGAACCGGTATGTTTTGCATATTCTTGTCCTCATGGGAATTTACTCTATCGCTACGGTAAGTCTTAACCTTACCAATGGGTATACCGGTCTTTTTTCCTTGGGACATGCGGCCTTCATGGCTATCGGTGCGTACACTTCAACGCTTCTCACCTTCCCTGTTCCCCTGCGGGAAGCGTATGAACTCCCTCGTCTTCCATGGTTCCTTGGGGGACCGGATGCTGCGTGGCCCTTTTTCCCCGCTCTCCTGGTAGGAGGTGCGCTGGCAAGCTGCGCTGCCCTTCTTGTTGGCGCCCCGGTTTTGCGTCTCAGGGGACATTATCTTTCCGTAGCCTCTCTTGGTTTCATGGTCATCGTGGTGACCTTTGCTAAAACCCTGAAAAACTTGACCCGTGGTCCGATGGGCATAAGCGCCATTCCGCTTTACACCAATCTCTATTGGACGTTTCTTTGGCTTCTCATCGCGATGTATGTGGTGTGGAGAATTGTTCATTCCCGCTTTGGCCGAGCCATGATGGCAATCCGAGATGACGAGACGGTAGCCCAAGTCCTTGGAATCTACCCTATGAAGTACAAGCTCTTCTCCTTTGCGGTGGGCGCGTTTTTTGCAGGAGTGGCTGGAGGCTTGTATGCGCACTTTACGAAGGCTATCCGCCCTTTTGAATTCTCCTTTGCTATGACGTTTCAAATCGTTGTTATGCTCATCGTTGGTGGTATGGGAACGATGGTTGGACCAATAGTGGGGACAACGCTCCTTATCGCTCTTCGATACGCGCTCAAACCGCTTGAGGAGCATCTCAAGCTCTATGGATTCATCGAGCTTGTGTACGCATTGCTCCTTATCGTGGTTATGCTCTGGAGACCAGAGGGTCTTGCAGGAAAGAGGAGGATTCCCTTGCGAGAGAGAAAGGAGGAGAGAACGTGGCTCGGATTTTCCACCCCGAGATGACATATCTGGATTTCAAAGAAGGGAATTTTGACAAAGCTATCGTGGCTATCGGCTCGAGCGAGAACCATGGGTTTCATCTTCCCTTTGGAACTGATACCCTTGTAGCCCAGGCCATTGCCCTTGAAGTGGCCAAGAGGGTTCCAGGGACGCTTGTCCTCCCGCCTCTCTACTACGGGGTGAGCTTCCATTACGATGCATTTCCTTTCACAATGACTCTTCGTCCAGAAATCATGGTGGAAGTCCTCAAGGACATCTTCACATCCTGCATTAAGCAGGGAATTCCCCGAATTATCATCATCAATGGTCACGATGGTAACATTGCCCCTATTGAAATTGCTGCTCGTTCCGTAAAGGTGAACTATCCCCATGCTTTCTTGGCTTGCCTTCCTGCTTGGTGGGTGACGGCTGGGGAACTGCTCCCTCCAGATACCTTTGAGGTATGGAAAGGTCTTGGTCATGCTGGCGAGGGGGAAACTTCTATCGCTCTTTACCTCTTTCCTGAGCTCTGCCGTATGGAGGAGGCCCGAGGGGTGATACCCGAGCTTCCAGAAGGGCTTGAGATCAAGTGGCGTTTCGAAGAACTCACCTCCTATGGTGCCACAGGGGATCCGAAAAAAGGGACAAGAGAGAAAGGGGAGAAGATGTTTCACGTTCTTGTCGATTACGTCGTGCGTTTTATCGAAGAAATGGAGAAGCGAGGGTGGAAGTATGGTGAAAAATCCCGTGTTTGAGCGAGGATGGACCTCTGGGTTTTTCCCGTGGGCTTCCATTGAGAACATCGACTGGTGGGATGGTAAAGAGGTTGAAATTCGGGGATGGCTTGCTAATCGTCGGTCCAGTGGGAAGATCGTCTTTCTCATCCTTCGAGATGGAACGGGTTTCATCCAAGCCACTGTCTCGGTGAACGAGACTTTCTCAAAAGAGGATTTGAAGTTCCTGGACCGTCTTCCCTTTGAATCCACCCTTCTTGTGCGGGGAAGAGTAAGACGGGAGCCGCGAGCGCCTTTTTGTGGGTACGAGCTTGAAGTCCAAGGAGTACGGGTTCTCTCTGTGCCAAAGGAGGAGTACCCAATTCAAAAGAAGGAGCACTCTGTTGAATTCCTCATGGAGCATCGCCATCTTTGGCTTCGCTCACGGAGACAGCATGCCATTCTCAGGATTCGTAATACTGTTATTATGGGCATTCACGAGTTTTTGCAGAAAGAGGGTTTTATCCTTATTGATCCTCCTATTCTTACCCCTGCTGCTTGTGAAGGGACAACGACCCTTTTTGAGCTTGACTACTTCGACCTTGGGAAGGCCTACCTCTCGCAGAGTGGACAGCTCTACATGGAAGCGGCTTGCATGGCCTTTGGGAAAGTGTATTGTCTTGCTCCGGCCTTTCGGGCAGAAAAATCGAAGACTCGACGTCATCTTACCGAGTTCTGGATGGTGGAGCCTGAGGCGGCTTTCTTTACCTTTGAGGATAATCTGAGGCTCCAAGAGCGGCTTGTCTCTTTCATCGTGCAGAAAGTACTGACCGAATGCTCAAGAGAGCTTGAAATGCTTGGACGAGATACAAAGCCACTTGAGAGGGTCGTGCCACCGTTCCCACGTATCTCGTATTCAGAGGCCATTGAACTACTTAGGAGGAAGGGATTTTCTATTCAGTGGGGCGAGGATCTCGGTGGAGATGAGGAAACAGCTATTTCTGAAGAGTTTGATCGTCCTGTTTTCATTCACCATTACCCTAAAGCAATAAAGGCCTTTTACATGCAGCCAGATCCTGAAAATCCCGAGCTTGTCCTAAACGATGACCTAATCGCTCCAGAGGGTTATGGTGAGATTATTGGTGGTAGCGAACGCATTTTTGACCTTGACCTTCTTGAGGAACGTCTTGAGGAGCACCATCTTCCTCGGGAAGCTTTCGAATGGTACCTTGATCTTCGCCGTTTCGGGACTTGTCCTCATTCGGGCTTTGGCCTTGGTATTGAACGGACCGTGGCCTGGATTTGTGGGGTTCACCATATTCGAGAAACCATTCCTTTCCCTCGCCAGATTTACCGGATTTATCCGTGAATCTCCAGGATGTGTGAAATTTTTCCGAGTGCATTGACACAGCTTTCCTTGCGTGTTACCATGCTTTTGGGTTTGCGCAAGCCCGTAATTTCTTTTTTAGGAGGTTTCAGTTTCAATGCCAACCGGGAAGGTTAAGTGGTTCAGTGCGACAAAAGGGTACGGGTTCATCGAGTCTGACGAAGGTGGAGACGTTTTTGTGCATTATACGGCAATTGAAGGAACTGGTTTCAAGACTCTTGAGCAGGGGCAGGCTGTGGAGTTTGAGGTGCAACAGGGAACAAAGGGTCCACAGGCGGTGCGAGTGAGAAAACTCTAAAGTCCTTAAGAAGAGGAGCCCCGGCGCACGCCGGGGCTTTTTGTTTTAGCTTGCTGTTTCTTCCTGGAGAGCAGAGTTCGCTAAAAGGGGTTGATGGAAATACGCCTCGGTCACGTAGCGACGCATCATCCGATGGGCGTTAAAGTACGGGGCAATTTTGCCGATGGCGTTTTTCATGAGTTGCCGCCAATGGTCTTTTTGGTTGTAGTAGAGGGGGAGAATAAGGTATTCAAGTTTGTTGTAGAAATCGTCGATCTCCTCCTCGAAAAGTTCCTGCGGGGTTTTCCCCGTCTCACTCTCTGGACCAATGGACCATCCAGTCACTCCCTCTATGTGTCCCTCTATCCACCAGCCATCGAGAACGCTGAAATGGAGTACACCATTGTGGGCGGCTTTCATGCCGCTTGTCCCTGAAGCCTCAAGAGGTCTCATCGGGGTGTTGAGCCAAACGTCAACCCCTGCGACCATTTTCTTCGCAATTTCGAGGTCATAGTTCTCAAGAAAAGCTATTTTGATTTCTGGGCTGAGCTCCTGCGCAAGGCGGATGATTTCCTGAATACACCGTTTTCCTTCCCAATCTTGAGGATGTGCTTTTCCAGAGAAGATGAATTGGAAAGGACCTCTGCGGCGAATTTTCTTGAGGCGGGCAAGGTCTGAAAAAATGAAGAGGGGTCGCTTGTACGCAGTCATTCTCCGGGCAAAACCAATGGTGAGTACATCCTCTTCCATGGCTACCCCGGTTTTGTCCCTCACAAACTGCAAGAGTTTACGTTTCTCCTCCTGGTGGGCTTTCCAGATTTCCTCGTCCGGAATGATGTCTGCACGCGAGAGAAAGCTTGGCTCATAGGCCCAACCAGGGATGTATCGGTCAAAAAGGGCGCGGAAACTTTCGCTTGTCCAAGTAAAACTGTGTACACCGTTAGTAATAGAGTGGATAGCATAGCCAGGGAACATGTGGCGAGAAACCTCACTGTGACGGCGGGCAACACCGTTGACGTATCCGCTGAGATTCAAAGCAAGGAGAGTCATATTCAGGTGATCTTCACCCCCGTATTTTCTCAAGATGGGGAAGGGAACAACCTCTTCAAGAACTTCTTGAACAAGGTCATAAGCAAACTTGTCGTGTCCAGCCTCGACAGGGGTATGGGTGGTGAAGACACAACGAGCACGAACGGGCTCTGGATCGAACTGAGGGCTTTGCCGAAGGAGTTCAAGGGTGATTAGGGCAGCATGTCCCTCGTTGATGTGGTACTTTCGTACCTCAAAACCTAAGGCCTTCAAGATTCTAGCTCCTCCAATGCCAAGGACAATCTCTTGTTTGAGACGGTAGCGACGATCACCCCCGTAGAGAAAATCGGTGATTGAGCGATCCTCAGGGGTGTTTTCAGAAAGGTCTGTGTCAAGGAAGATCACAGGTACGATGCTGCCAGTGAAACTTCGCCAGAAATACACCCAAGCACCTACGGTGACCTTGCGACCTTCAATGCCCACCGTGACCTTTTGGGGAAGAGGAGTAAGGATTTTCTCGACCTCCCACTCCATGGGGTGTTCGATTTGCCAGCCCTCTGGAGTGATTTCTTGGCGGAAGTATCCCTTGCGGCTTGCCAGAGTAACCGCCACAAAGGGAAGAGAAAGGTCTGCTGCAGAGCGCACCGTATCCCCGGCTAGGACACCGAGGCCACCACTATAGGTTGGAATATCGTTGAAAAGAGCGATCTCCATCGAAAAGTAAGCAATAACAGGTTCCCTTTTAAGCTGCTCAAGGATGTCCATGAGAGAGTCCTCCTTCCCTATTTCCCCGTGGATCCGAGACCTTTCTCACCCCGGCGGGTAGGGGAGAGCACTGAAGCCTCCACAATGCGTACTTTGGGGATTTCTCGCAAAGCTCCCTGGGCAATACGATCACCCTTGCGGACGTGATAGTCCGCATCTCCAAAATTGAAAAGCCGTACTATCCAACTTCCCCGGTATCCTGCATCAATAGTCCCTGGATGAATCATGATGCCGTGACGGATTCCCATACCGCTTCGGGGACGGAGGAGCACTTCGTACCCTGGTGGGAACTCGGAGGCGATTTCAAGATCAACAACGGCACTTTTACCCGGGGGAATAGTAACATCGCAGGGGCTGAAAAGGTCAAAGCAGGCATCGTCATCGTAAGCAAACTGAGGGAGTTTCGCCCGTTCAGTGAGGAGTTTAAATCGTATGACGACTTCTTTGCCCATTGCGGCCTCAGTCCTTTTTGCTAATATTATACTGGAAGGATGGTAGATGGAACAAAAAACGCTCGTTAAGCTTGTTTTCTTTGTTTCTTTTGCGTGTCTTGCCTATGAGACCCTCCTTTTTCGGCTCTTTACTTTTCTCTTCGGGTATCATTTTGTCTCGCTTCTTGTTGCTCTAGCCACCCTTGGTTATGGTGCTTCTGGTGTTCTCTCGCCGTATTGCCCTCCTTTCTTCAAGAGAGCAACTGGTAGTTTCTTCTTTGCTGCCCTCCTTGGGAGTAGTGTTGCATTCCTTTTCCTCCCTTTTGACGTGTACGAGTGTTTCATCCGTCCTGTGCAATGGGTATACTTGAGCATGCTCCTTTTTGTGGCTTTTCTCCCCTTTTTCTTTCACGGCCTTCTCCAAATAACTGCTTTTGAGTTTCTCCCCGAACTTTTTCCTTCCTTCTACGCTCTAAATTTTACCGGTTCGGCGCTTGGGGTCCTTGGGGCGCTTCTCCTTCTTTTTGTGTGGAGAGAGATGCATGCCCTCTTTGCGCTCATTGCCCTGCTTGGGTTTTTTGTTTTGCGAGGGAAGACGCGTTTTCTCCTCCTTGGATTCCTTCCCCTCTTTTTGCTTCCTCTTCGTTCCTTCCTTTCCCCTTATTCTCCCTCCCGGTCAATCCTTACCCTTCCCGGAACGCAGCTCCTTCGAGAGTACCACAATCCTGCGGAGCACCTCGAGGTCTTTGCGACGCCTTACCAAAGGGTCGGATGGGGCTTGAGTCTTCTCTTCCAAGGTATTCCCCCCGGGAGTTTTGCTCTCGTATACGACCATGTGGATGTTTCTCTCTTTCCTCAGAATCCTGATCCTCTCTTCTGTAAGCATCTCCTTGTCGCGCTTCCTTTCTCGGTCTTCCATCCAAAGCACGTCCTTGTCATTGAAGAGAGGGAAGGTCTTGCGGTTTATGCTGCGTTCTTTTCAGGGGTTCATAGTATTGACTTCGTAACCAGATCGCCACTTTTGGCTACCTTTTTGAAGGACTTTGTTCCTCTCTTTCCGGCCAGAGTACACGTTGCTTTGCCTCGTAAGTTCGTGGTTGCGGGAAAATCTCTTTGGGATACGATTATCGTTCGGATTCCTGTAGGAAGAGCAACGGTATTTTCGGGGAGTTTTTCTTTCGCCGAGGATTTCCTTCTCACGGTTGAGGGTATTCGAGATCTCCTACGAGCTCTAACGCCTGAAGGGATTGTGGTTTTCTCCCTCTTCCTGCAAGATCCTCCTTCGGTGCTTCCAAAGCTTGTCGTCCTTCTTCGGGAAGCCCTTGGAAAAATGGCGCTTCAGGAACGGCTCATCGTGGTTAAGAGCCTTGACTTTGCTCTTGTCCTTGTAAAGAAGAAACCGTGGAAGACGGAAGAGAAAGAGGCTATTTTCCAGTATCTTCGGAGGTATTCCTTTGACATTGTTTATGGGCCGTGGGGAGAAGAAGAGATAGAGAAGGTTTTCCAAACAGGGAAACGATACTACCGGTCGGTGTGTGATGCCTTGGAAAGGAAAGAACGGGCATTTTTTGATCTACGGCCCTCCTGGGATAGTCGACCGTACTTTGGGAATTTCTTCTCTTTGAGAAACTTGCGAGAAGCTTTGAGAGAGGTAGGCAAACGCTGGCTTCCTTTTGGGGGGGCGGGATTTCTCGCGGTGCTTGCTGTTCTTGGGGTGGTGAGTGGATTTTCGGTGATCTTCATCCTCCTCCCCGTCTCCTTGAGAAGGCGAAACTCCTCGCCGTTGCGGCTTCGATTTCTCCTTGGAGGAGTATGCACTGGCTTGGGGTTCATGTGTGTAGAAATCCCTCTCTTCACGTACCTTGGAATGCTCGTAGGTTTCCCGCTGTATTCCTTTTCCATTCTCCTCAGCATTCTCTTTGTCTTCTCAGGGCTCGGAAGCTTCCTAGTTTTCAAAGCGGGCTCTCGTTTCCCAAGAAGCGTCCTTTTGGGTCATGCCCTCTTTTTGTTTGCGTGTCTTTTCGGGCTCTACTTTTTACGGAGCATCTTCGCACGTCTTTCGCCAACTGCAAGTCTGCTTTCTTCGCTGCCTTTCCTTGGGGTTTTGGGTTGCCTTCTTGGGTTTCCCTTTCCCCTCCTTTCCCAAAGTGTACGGAAGTTTGCTCCTGACCTCTTCAGCGAGGTCTTTGCCTGGAACGGTTTCTTTTCGGTTATCGCTTCTCTTTTGGCACATCTTGTGCTTGTTTTCTGGGGACTGTGGAGTGTTTTTCTTGGGGCGATCCTTGCTTATGGTCTTTTCGCTCTTCTACTGCACTCTTTTTTCCCGCGTCAAGGGAACGAATCGTACCACACCTAGGTCACGAGTAACAATGCCTTCTTGTGTTTTCTCCACAACAAGAAGACTTTGGAGGCTCCAGGAAGGGCCGACGGGGATCACCATCCTTCCACCCACCTTGAGCTGCTCAAGGAGAGGAGGAGGGATGTGGTCTACAGAGCAGGTAACGATAATGCCATCGAAGGGGGCATGTTCCTTCCAACCAAAGTATCCATCACCCCAGAGTACATGGATATCGTCATAGCCGAGAGTAGCCAATCGTTCCTTTGCCTCATCAGCGAGGGCCTTGATGATTTCCACTGTGTACACCTTGCACCCCATCTCGTGGAGAATCGCTGCCTGGTATCCTGAGCCCGTACCGATTTCGAGAACTTTGTCCCCACGCTGGACTTGAAGGTTTTCAGTCATGAGGGCAACGACATAAGGTTGAGAGATTGTCTGTCCGTATCCTATGGGGAGAGGTGTGTCTTCGTAAGCGAGTTTTTCAAGTTCCGGGGGAACGAAAAGGTGGCGGGGAACGCGACGTAAAGCCTCAATGACACTCTTGTCGGTAATGCCTCGGCTTACGATATCCCTTTCGATCATCTGTTCTCGAGCTTGGACGAAAGGGTCTTCTCGTGAGAGAGCAAAGGGCGTAGGAAAGACAGAGAAGACGAGGGAAAGCAAAAGAAGAATTTTTTTCACCTTCTCACCTCCGTCAAAAAGGGCATGGTAGAATAAGGCCATGATGCAAGATTTTCTTTTCCACAGCCCAACGCAAGGAGCGCTTGGTTTCGAGGAGGTTGTCACCTCACTTTTTACCTTCATCCGGGAAGACCCGGAGCGTCAGTATCGGATTATTATTGGGACTGATTCGCGAGATGTCCAAGAGCATCCTCCCATCCGGGCATTTGTTACCGCACTTATCGTTCATCGCGTTGGTTTTGGAGGACGGTACTTCTGGAGAAGAGTGTACGTGAAGAATATTCGCACCATTCGCGATATTATCTACCATGAAGCCTTTCTTTCCCTTCAAGTTTCTCAGAAGCTTGTAGAGCTCCTTCACCGTTTCCCTGGCAACCACCTCTCGAACTACAACGTGGAAATTCATATAGACGTTGGTCAGAATGGTCCTACCCGTAGTCTCATTCGCGAGGTTGTCGGGATGGTGGAAAGTATGGGCTTTGTGGCAAAGGTCAAACCGGAGTCTTTTGGCGCTTCCCATATTGCTCATCGGCATACCTGACCTTGTATTCTTTCCAGAGCTTTTTCCACAAGGGGCTTTACGAAGGTGTCAATGCTTTCGTCGCTATCCTCACAGAAAACCCCTTTGAAAAGGAACCAATCTTCCTTATGCTCCACGGTTTCTTGAGGTGCAAGGCGCACGAGTGGTCCTAAAGTTTCTAATTCGAGAAAGCGGTGATCCGTGTACACCTCAAAAGAAGAGCCCATATCGGGGTAGGACATTCCAGGCAAGCGAGGAGCGTACTTGACGAAGAGATACCCTTCAAAGAGGTATGCTCCCCACCCCAGGCTGTTGCCGAAACCTGCTTTGTTTGGGGAAGTGCTTCTTGGATCCTGGCGTAAAGTAACATACTTCCTTCCCCATCGCCATCGAGGATCAGACATATCGGTGTATCCCCAAAGTACCAGAGGGCGCACAGGGAGTAGGTTTTCTGACCAGCTTTGGTAAGGCTCTTGTGGGATAATAGCTATTCCCCCTTGTTCCATCACCGAAAGCGCCCATGGGGCAAGTTCCACCGGCCAAACTCCTCGGTTGGTGAGGCGGTGTAGAACAGTCAGGTGATTCCCCTCCAGGTCCAGAATGATTTCCATTTCTTTCTCAATTCCAGTCAAAGGTTCGACACTCTGAGAGAAAACGCCGCCTTGGGCAGTAGGAACAAAACGAACAGAATGGTTGTCAGGACAGTAGGAGCGAGGATTGGCTTCTGGTGCGTGCCACAGACGATGCCCACCGAAGATGTGCCATTCGTCTCCTCCTGAACGACCGCATTCTTCTTCGAGGATTCGAAAGATGTTTCTTTCCCCAACAAGGCTCAGATGGAGAACTCTGGGACCAACATCGGTGGTTGCTATGACCTCAAGCGTTCCGTTTGTCATGCGGATATTGTTTTCCCATCCCCACCGGGACACTTTCTCAATGATGACCATTGTCGAGCCTCCTTTCTTAGGATAACTATACCACGGGCGTACTTGAGGGGGCAACTTGACAGGGAGAGAGAACCCTGGGATAATTCTACCAGTTCTATTGAGATAATAGACAAAGGAGATGGAAGGATGAAGCGCTTGATTCTTTTGGGAATCCTTGGAGCCGTTACCGTGGTGAGTGTGTGGTACATTGGCGTTTTCTTTTCTCGACCTCTCCTTGAGAAAGATTTTACGCTCAACGATTTGGAGAATCGCCCCCTACGCTTGAGTCGTTTCGCCGGCCGGCCGATTATCCTCTACTTCTTTTCCCCTCGTTGTAAGGACTGCAAAGAGGAAACTCCTTTACTTAACGAGCTCTATACGGCTTACAGAAAACGTGGATTAGTTCTTGTTGGTGTGGGTGTGAAGTACAAAGAGGAGATTAAGGAGTTTGTTGAGGAACAAAAAATCAAGTATCCTGTCGTCGTTGATCAAGACCTTGCAGTGAGCGAGGCTTTCGGGGTCTTCTTTCTCCCTCATCTTGTCTTTATCGACCGTCAAGGAAAAATCGTTTCGACCGTAACGGGAAAAGTCCCTCCGGAGGAACTTGAAAACCATCTCAAGGGCATTCTTTGAGTGTTTTGTTTCTTTGCGATTTTCCTTTCCCGAATTTTTGCAATAATTTTTTCATATGCCCTTGACTTTTGGAATTTTTTCATATACTTTACTTCTTGTAAAGCCCTTTCAAGGGGGAATCGGGAATCACTTTAAGGAGGGATGTTTGTGAAACGGTTTTTCAGTGGTTTGGTGTTCTTTACGGTACTTCTTGGAGTTGTGTCCCTCGTAGCTGCAGCCTCGGTCAAGGATGTGGTCATCGAGAAGTCTTTCTACGGATTCACTAAAGATGGTACCCCGATTGACCAGTATACCTTAGTGAACGTCAATGGAGCGATGGTCAAAATCATCAACTACGGTGGTATCATCACAGAACTGTGGGTTCCGGACAAAAACGGCCTTTTGAGAGATGTGGTTCTTGGTTTTGACACTCTCGCCGAATTTGAAGGACCAAACGATCCGTACTTTGGTTGCATCGTCGGACGTTATGCTAACCGTATTGCCCAAGGTCGCTTTACGATTGATGGGGTTACCTATCAACTTGCCTGCAATGACGCAGGTGGAGCTCGTCCAAATATGCTCCATGGAGGCGTCAAAGGATTCCAGGATGTTGTGTGGAAGGCAATTCCTATGAAGACGCCTGAGGGTCCTGCGCTTCGCCTGAAATACCTGAGCCATGATGGAGAGGAAGGATTTCCTGGAAACCTCGATGTTACCGTGACTTATACCTTAACGAACGATAACGCCCTGAAGATTGAGTATGTAGCCACAACGGATAAACCCACGGTTGTCAACCTCACAAACCACGCTTACTTTAACCTCGAGGGTGAGGGTTCAGGGACTATCCTTGACCATGAACTCATGATTGTAGCTGATAATTACACCCCTGTTGATAATAACCTCATCCCTACAGGCGAAATAGCCCCTGTAGCTGGAACGCCTCTTGATTTCCGTGAACCTCGCAAAATTGGTGAACGGATTCAAGCTTTTGCGGAACCTCCATTTAAAGGGTATGATCATAACTTCGTCCTCAACAATCAAACTGGTGAGCTTGCTCTTGCAGCACGGGTAAAAGCGCCAGGAAGTGGTATTGTCATGGAGGTGTACACAACGCAGCCTGGTGTACAATTGTACACTGGAAACTGGCTTGATCTCAAGGGCAAAGGTGGAAAGTATTACGGGCAGTATGCGGGCTTCTGCCTCGAAACCCAACACTATCCTGATTCCCCGAATCACCCGAATTTCCCAAGCACAGTGCTTTCTCCTGGTGAAGTTTACCGGCAGGTGACTATTTACAAATTCCTTGTGGAGCAGTAATTTCTCTGCCCGTGTCCCTCTTGGACCCCAAGAGGGACACGGGTTCCTCTGGTGGATTGTTTTTGAGGAAAATCTCTGGTAAGATGGGAATAGAGTATATGCACTTTGAATGTTGAGGAAGGGTTTTGCCCAAGTGGGTAAAAAGGTTACCATAAGGGATATTGCAAGGGAACTCAATGTTTCTATAGCTACCGTGAGTCGGGCATTGAGTGGAAAGGGAAAGGTGAATCCAGAGCTGCGAGAAAAGATTATCCGGAGGGCAAAGGAATTGGGTTATGCTTTCTCCGGAATGTTTCCTCTTCCTCAACCCAAGAGAGTTGTGCTCATTTTCCCAACAGATGCCTTTTTCTGGGATAAAGTCGAAGAGGGTGTCAACGACGCAATTAGTACCTTTGAGCCTCTGGGAATTCACTTTGAGCTGTATCGGACGCAAGGGCACAATCTCTCCGAACAGACGGTGATTCTTGAAAGACTCCTGCATGAAGATCGACGCATCGATGGTCTTGCGCTTGTTCCTTCTGACCTGACTCGCCTTGATTACTTCATTAACGCCCTCTTTATCCGTGGTGCGAAGGTTGTGACTTTCAACGTTGATGCCCCTCTGAGTAAACGTGTTTTCTACGTAGGTCAACACGGTGGGGAAGCAGGAAAAATAGCAGGGCGTATTTTTCAGCTTCTTTTGGGGGGTAAGAAAGGAGTTATCTGCACCTTGACAACCCACAAACAGGCGCCCTCGCATGTTATGCGCTGGCAGGGACTCACTGATTTTGTGCGGGAAAAAGGCTTGCCCTATGACGTTTCCCGGGTTATCGAGGTGAAGGATGAGGAAGAAGCGTACCGGGTGGTTAAGGAGGATCTCCTCAAGGAGGAAGGGCTTTGTGGTATTTTTGTGAGTACGGCGTTTGGGAACTGTGGTGTGGGACGGGCGCTGCAAGAAATGGGAAAACGCGGAATTGTGGTTGTGGGGAATGATCTTGCAAAGGAGTGGGAAACATACCTTGATCAGGGCCTTATCGATTGCTGTCTTTATCAGTATCCGTATCTTCAAGGGTTCTTGAGTGTTGCTTTCCTTGTGCAGCACCTCCTTTTTGGTTTTACCCTAAGTGTGCATACCTTTTATCTGCCCACGGTTCCCGTCTTTTCGGGTACGACTGTGGGTCAGAGTGTGCAGCATTTTGAGAGACTATTAAGCCGGACCCTTATATGGGAGACCGGGAAGTTCCCTCAGGCAGTGTCTTTCCTCGGAGGGGGATCGCTGTGACCTCAAAAGAAAGGGTCATTACAGCACTCTCCCATGAAGAACCTGATCGTGTGCCTGTAACGGCGAGTTTTACTCCTGAGTTTGCTATGCGTCTCCGTAAGCACCTTGGTTTACCCGGAGAGATTGCTAATCCCCATGGGGGCACTGTCCATGACCTTGAGGAGGTTCTCGGCCTTGATATTATTCAGTATTCTGTGGGCATTGCCAATTCTTACTATGCTTCTTCAGAGGATACCTATACTTGTGAGTGGGGTATAACTTGGAAACAGGTGGAATATGAAACGCCCTTTGGGAAGGGAAGATATACTGAGATTGCTGAGCATCCTTTGGCTGAAGACGAGCGAATTGCTACCTACGTACCTCCCGATCCTCACCTGGAAGAACGCTATGCACCACTTCGGGAAGTCATAGAACGTTATGGTAAAGAGTACTTCATTTTAGGGGTTACGGTGTGCACGATTTTTGAGGGTGCCTGGTACCTCCGAGGCCTTGATCGGCTCCTTGTTGATATGGTAACCGATGAGGAAAAGGCACATATTCTCTTGGACATTCCTTTTCGTTTCCACCTTGAAGCGGCGAAACGTCTTGTTGCAATGGGCGTTGATGGCATATGGCTTGGAGACGATGTGGGAACACAACGAGGAATGC
This sequence comes from Candidatus Caldatribacterium sp., assembly GCA_025060675.1. Taxonomy (GTDB): domain Bacteria; phylum Atribacterota; class Atribacteria; order Atribacterales; family Caldatribacteriaceae; genus Caldatribacterium. The sequence continues at coordinate 6,895 of JANXBI010000014.1, read as the reverse complement.
TTATGTCTCCCTACCTCTGGCGTAAGTATCTGCGGCCTCGGATGGCTGCGTTCTGTTCCGAACTCAGGCGCCTCAATCCTCATATATTCATTGCATATCATAGTGATGGCAACATTGAGCCTATTCTTGATGACCTTGTCGAAATTGGCATCGACGTGCTCAACCCTGTGCAGCCGAAAGCTATGGATCCTGCGGCCCTGAAGAAACGTTACGGTACCAAGCTTTCGTTTTGGGGGACGATCGATGAGCAGGAGACGCTTCCTTTTGGAACCCCAGAAATGGTGCGGCGCGAAGTCAAAGAACGTCTTCGGGCTATGGCCCCAGGAGGGGGGTTTATCATTGCTCCAACGCACCACGTGCAACTTGATACTCCTCTTGAGAACTTCTTCGCCTTTCTTGAAACGGCGAAAACATATGGAAGGTATCCTGTCTGTGTATAGGGGGGTGGGAAAGAGAGAAGGTTCAAAAGGCTTGAGATGCTTTAAGGACTGGAGATTCCGCAAAAACTCTGAAAGGGGGGAAGTTGCATGAAGCGGAATCGTCTTGGGGTGGTAGGGTTTGCACTGCTCTGTGTGGTGGGTATCCTCTTTGCCTCCGCGGCTTTTGCTCAGGAGGAAAGTCCTTTTAAGGACATCACGATTCGCTTTTTCTGTGGTGGGCCTCCAGGGTGTCCATTTGCCAGTGTGGTGTATCGAGGTGCCCAATTGGCTGAGAAGCTTATGGGCTGCAAGGTGGAGTATGTCTGGTCAAACTGGGATCCGGAAACAATGGTCCGTCAGTTCAAAGAAGCGGTTGCTGCAAAGCCCGATGGAATCGCCGTTATGGGTCATCCAGGAGACGATGCGTTGCTCCCGCTCATCGATGAGGCTTTCGCTCAAGGGATTATCGTGACCTCTCAAAATACCACTCTTCCCAAGGCAGAAGAAAAGTACAGGTCGCGAGGATTTGGCTATGTTGGGCAGGAACTCTACGAATCTGGTCGCCTCCTTGGGAAGGGTTGCCTTGAGCGATTTGACCTGAAATCTGGGGATCGGGCGATGGTTTGGGGTTTACTCTCTCAGCCAACTCGGGGTCTTCGAACAAAAGGTGTTATTGATGCTCTTAAGGAAGCAGGGCTCGTCGTAGATTACCTTGAAATCTCTCCTGAGGTGAATGCTGATGCTCCTTTGGGTGCTCCGGTGTTCGCCGGTTATGTGTCCTCGCACCCTGACGTGAAGCTCGTTGTGACTGACCATGGTGGACTAACTGCTACTATGGAGACGTACTTTAAAGCTGCAGGAAAAGGTCCGGACGATATGTACGGTGCAGGGTTTGACCTTTCTCCAGCTACGCTTGAGGCGATGCGTAAAGGGTATGTTGACCTCATTCACGACCAACAGCAGTTCCTCCAAGGATTTCTTCCCATTGTGCAGCTTTGCCTGAGCATTAAGTATAAGTTTGCAGGACTCCATATCGATACTGGTTCTGGTCTTGTGGACAAGAGCAATGTCGAGGAAATTGCTCCACTCGTTGAACAGGGGATAAGATAGTATGGCTGAGCCTTCTGAGGTCCTTGTCAAAATGGTGAATATTCGAAAATCCTTCGGACATGTTGAGGTCCTCCGAGGGGTAAACTTTGAGGTAGGGTATAACGAAATCGTTGGGCTTCTTGGTGATAACGGCGCAGGAAAATCGACGTTGATTAAAATCCTCACGGGGGTGCACCAACCTGATTCTGGGGAAATATACTGGAAAGGACAAAAGCTTGTCAACTACTCTGTTTCTAAGGCGCGGGAGCTAGGTATTGAAACAGTCTTCCAAGAACGAGCGCTTTCAGAACAGCACTCTCTCTGGCGGAACATCTTCATGGGCCGGGAGATTACAAACCGATGGGGCTTTCTGGACATAAGGAAACAGCGTGAAGAAGCGGAACGGATTATCCGGGAGTACATGGGTTTTACCTCTTCAGCGCTTAGTGTGGACGCTGTCGTGGGGACCATGTCCGGGGGAGAAAAACAGGGCGTGGCGATTGCGAGGGCCTTGCATTTTCAGGCGGATCTCATTATCCTCGACGAACCAACTACAGGTCTTTCACTCTCAGAGACTCAGAAGGTCTTGAGCTTTGTTGAAGAAATTAAGAAGAAAGGCAAATCCGCCATTTTCATCACTCACAACATTTACCACGTGTATCCGGTCGCTGATCGCATCGTTATTCTCGACCGAGGGAGAGTTGTGGGAGAATTCATGAAAGCTGCTATTCCTCTGGAGAAACTTGTTGAAAAACTCTACCTTGTTGCTCGTACTGGTCGTCTCAACGGAGAAGAAGTTGCCTCTGAAGGGGCACCAAAGGGTCCCCACGGTCTTGAGTCGCTTATGCCCTGAAAAGTCCCCGGCTTTGCAGCCGGGGTCTTTTTTGTTAATCTGGAGGGAGGAAAAATGCGGAACAGATGGCTCGCAGAAAACCGGACTCAGGTCAGTATTCTTTTTGTCCTTTTTGTTCTCCTTCTCCTTTTTATGGTAAGTAGTCCCAAGACGTTTCTCTCAGGAGATATCTACGCCGCCTTCATGTCCACCATACCCTTCTCTATGATCATGGCTTTGTCGCTTACCCTCGTTGTGATCTGTGGAGAGATGGATCTCTCCTTTCCCTCTATCATGGGGTTTTGTGGGTACGTTTTTACCCAAGTTTTCCACGCCACGGGGAGTGTGGCCATTGCTCTCCTTGTCTGCATTTTGGTTGGCTTAATCGGGGGTTACTTGAATGGCTTTTTGATTGTGAGGTTCCGTCTCCCTTCCCTTGTGGTGACCATCGGAACGCAGTTTTTCTGGGCAGGTCTGACCCAGGTTCTTTGTCAGGGTCTTGGAAGAACCTTGGTACCTACGAAAGAAAGCCCCCTCTATTATCTTCTCGTGGGGAGGGTTTTTGGGAAAGTACCGGTGCAAATGTTCTGGGCGATTGTCATCGCCTTTTTCCTATGGCTGGTTCTTAATCGTCATCGGTTCGGAGCCCATATCTACTACACTGGGGACAACGAGGCGAGTGCTCGGGTGATGGGTATCAACGTGGACCGGGTCAAGATAATCGTTTTCACCCAAATGGGGGGATTTGCGGCTTTCGCTGGAGTTTTGGCAAGCCTTGAGGTACTTTACTTTTGGCCCACCTTAGGTCAGGGGTATCTCCTAAAGACGATAGCCGCAGTGTTCCTTGGAGGAACACCGGTTGAGGGCGGTGTAGGGACGATTTTTGGAACATTCATTGGAGCGATCATCATTGGCATACTCGAAGCTGGCATTATCGCCATGGGGCTTTCTGGATTTTGGACGCAACTTGTCTATGGCCTCATCATTGTCATTTCCATTACCATACATTCAGTTCTGCGGCGAAGAGTGGCATGAGGAGGGCAGGTCTATAAGCCGAGTTCTGTACTTCCCATGCACTGGGAAGCGGCAACCATCTGTCTGGGGGGTGGGTTACCCCACCCCTCAAGCGGCTAACCCGAAGGTCAGCGAGCCACCTCATCCCTTCCTATTTAGCCTTGCTCCGGGTAGGGTTTGCCAGGCACGTCGGTCACCCGACGTCCGGTGAGCTCTTACCTCACCTTTTCACCCTTACCCCTTCCGGGGCGGTCTATTTTCTGTGGCACTTTCCTGGGGTTACCCCCACTGGGTGTTACCCAGTACCCTGCTCTGTGGAGCTCGGACTTTCCTCAGAGGGTTTAGTAACCCTCCGCGGTTGCCCGACCTACCCTCCTCCAAGAATTATAACTTAATTCGGGAAGTGAGTATTTCTGAGGCAAGAGAATCAGCTCTCACGTTTTTCTCTCGGGGAACATGGACAAGGGTACAGGCCGGAAACTCTTGCATGCGCTCTTTAGCGAGGGAATGTAAAGGCAAAAGCCTTCCTGCTCGCACTTTATAAGTTCCCCTCATCTGACGAACAACCAATTCGCTGTCTGAGAGGATCGTGAGTCGCTCAACCTTCCATTGCTTCAAAAAGTCCAGAGCGAAAATCAACGCCCAGTATTCCGCCTCGTTGTTCGTCGCAATACCGATTCGAGAAGCCATCTCAAAAAGGATGTTTCCTTCTGGATCACAGACGACAAAGGCTACAGCGCTTTCTCCTGGGTTCCCTTTCGAAGCACCGTCGATGAAAACGAAACATTCTCGGAAACGCTCAATAGAGAAATCGCCCACAATTAGGGCACCTCACAAGACCTTCCTTTTTGCGGACCGCTTTGGCTACGATCGTGGGGACGGAAAGATGGCATCCTTGACAGATCTCACCCACGAGGGGTACTACGGCGTCTCGGAACTTCTTCCGGAGTTCTACGTAGTATGCAAGAGTTTCGGGAGGAATGGAATGTGCTATTTCCTGCCATTCTCTCTCTAAAGTAGCAAGTTCTTTCTCAAGGTTAGCAATTTCGTCCTCTTTTGCTGCTATTTGCTGGGCGAGAAGTGCTCCTTTCTCCGCAACTTCGTGTCCTTTCCTCTGGAGCTCGCTCTGGAGGTTTTCTACATTTTCCATCTCGGTGAGGATTTCGTCCTCCAGTTGGCTTTTAATCTCTTCGAGTTTTTTCATGCTTTTCTCCCACTGGGCAAGCTCTTTGGAGGAGGTGATTTCTCCGCTATAGAGTTTGTTTCTTGTTGCTGTCCACTTTTCCTCCGCTTCTTTCAGGTCAAGTTCTTTCCTGGCAAGGGCAAGGCGAGCCTTTTCAAGAGCTTGCTTGAGATCCTGGAATTCCCTTTCCAAACGCTGTTTTTCCTCACAGAGCGCGTCTTTCTCTCTGCTCCTTTTCAGGATTCTTTGTTGAAGCGCATCTTTTCGATCGTCTATAACCTGTACCTTTTGTAGGTTCTCGAGAATGCCACTCATTGGATTCCCTCTTCAAAGAGGATGTCGATAGCCATTGACCTCTTTTGCGCTTCTCTTCTCAGGAGGGAAGCAATTTCACGAAGTGCCAGTCGCTCTCCATAGCCATGAGGAATACAAAGGTAGGCTATTCCAAAAAGACGTAGCGTTTCAATGTCATGGTGAGTGAGATCCCCAGTTATGAAGAGGTCCGCTCTCTCTTCGATGACCTTTGGTACAAGCTTTCTTCCACTCCCAGGGCAAAGCGCAATCTTTTGAAAAGCCACGTTCTTTTCTGTGCAAATGAAACTGAAGGGAATCGAGAGATGAGCGATTCTTTCTCGCACCTCCTCCTCCGAGAGAGGAGTGGGAAGGTTCACAGTTCTTCCAAGACCATAGGTTAGTGGGATAGAGGTAAGCTGGTACACATCGATAACCGGCTGTTCGTAAGGGTGTGTTGCTTCGAGCGCCTGAACAGCCCTGGAAAGCTTTGTGGAAGGCACTTCAACTTCGATTCGGATTTCCTCGACTCTTTCCCGTCGTCCTGGAATGCCTATGAACGGTCGTGCTTCTTCCCCCGGGAGGAACGTTCCAACCCCTGGGACAAAAAAAGCACAATCTCTGTAGTTCCCTACAATTCCTGCCCCTTCTTGAAAAAGAGCGTCAAGAACCACATCAAGATGTGTCGGAGGAACAAAGGTGACAATTTTGTATTTCCCCGGACGAGCTGTCGTAAGAAGAGGCTTCGTGTTTCCTTCAAAACCCAAGAGCTTGAGCCATTGATCAGCAATACCCTGGGGAGCAATATCGAGGTTCGTATGGTGTACAAAAACGGAGGTTCCTCGATCGTACAGCTTTTCGAGCATGACAAAGAGGGGGTCTTCGCAAGAGAGTTTTTGCAAAGGTTCCCAAAGTGGAGGATGGTGGAGGTACAAGAGGTCGCATGAGCATTCCAACGCCTTTGAGAGAACTTGGGGATTGAGTTCTAAAGCAACCAAAACTCTCTCTACAGTGTTTTTTGCGTGGATATGGAATCCAACGCGGTCCTCAGGAAGAGCAAGGGAGGAAGGGAAAAGATCCTCAAAAAAGGCGATAACTTTGCGCAGCGGCTCCATCGTGCCTCCCTAAGGAAAAGAATGGTGGGTCCACCCGGATTCGAACCAGGGACCGACCGGTTATGAGCCGGCTGCTCTACCGCTGAGCTATGGACCCACGGGCATCACACAATATACCACAGATTTGGGTCCTTCATCAAGGTCCTCAGAAGGACTCTTCGAAGAAGAGTGCCGCACCGCAACCTTTTCGGAAACACTTACACGGCAAAAGAGGGTGCATCCAGAGGTTTTTGAGACGAATATGGTTGGTGTTTCAAAACAATTTCCCCTTTTTCCTTGACATTCTTGAAGGCTTTGAGTATATTAATGCTCGCACAAAGGCACGCGCCGGTGTAGCTCAGCTGGTAGAGCAGCTGACTTGTAATCAGCAGGTCGTCCGTTCGAGTCGGATCACCGGCTCCAGCGTGGGGAGGTGCCTGAGTGGCCAAAAGGAGCGGACTGTAGATCCGTCGGCTGAATAGCCTACGTAGGTTCGAATCCTACCCTCCCCACCATTCTATATTGAAGCCTGCGTAGCTCAGTGGTAGAGCGCACCCTTGGTAAGGGTGAGGTCACCGGTTCGATCCCGGTCGTAGGCTCCACTTTTCTTTTTTGAGAGAGATTGATACAAGGAGGATACCTTATGGCCAAGCAGAAATTTGAAAGGACAAAACCCCATATCAACGTTGGAACCATCGGGCATGTGGACCATGGAAAAACAACCCTGACATCGGCCATCACCTTAGTCCTCTCTAAGCATAACCTTGCCAAATACACTCCTTTTGAGCAGATTGACAAGGCTCCTGAAGAGCGGGAACGAGGAATCACCATTGCCATTGCCCATGTGGAGTACGAAACGGAGAAACGCCACTATGCCCACATCGACTGCCCAGGACATGCTGACTACGTGAAGAACATGATTACCGGTGCTGCCCAGATGGATGGAGCTGTCCTTGTGGTCTCTGCTGCTGAT